>CAYVUI010000001.1:0-54323 GCA_964454745.1 uncultured Pirellulales bacterium
TAACCCGGGATTCACAAACTTTGCCCTGTTCGAGGCGGCCTCGCATGTGATCTCATTTGTGTACAGTACGGTTGTAATGGAATGTTTGAACTTTGAGACGAAGGTTGGCTGCCTGCCGTATGTTGCGAAGTACAGGACCCCGCAGGATCATCCGTGGCTGGAGGATGCAAATGAGTGGTACGCATGGGTAAAGGAAAAGTACGATCCGTGTTACGGGCAGTTTCTGCATCGAATCGATACGGATGAAAAAATTGAAGCCTTTCTTTCGGACGATCAGCCGCAGGTATCTCAAAAAGAATTTCGCAAGATGATCCGAATGCCGGATGTTGAGAATTTTACGGAAAACTGTTTCAGGGAACTTGAAACGTTCCTGATGAATCCCGGTGAGGAAAATACGCAAAAACTGGTCGAGAAGACCGCCCGGGCGGCCGGGGGCCGGTTTGATTTTGCCTCGTGGGTCACGGAGGACAACACATTTACGAAATGCGGCATTCGTGAATATGAGGACTTTTTGCAACTGAGCCTTGATTTTGTCAAACAGGGACGCTGGGCGGATGCCCTCAAGTCGCTAAACCGGGCGATTATGTTCAGCGGCAATGAAGATTTTGATTACCTGCAGTATCTGCGCGCGGTTTGCCACTGCAACCTGGGCGAGATTTTCCACGCCCAGCGGTGTATTCACCAGGCCCTGATGGTCAAACCGGACTGTGAAAACTACCTGTACGTCCAGCATAAGATTGACAGCCAGCTTCCGTGCGATTACTCGGTGCTGGATGAGTCGAAGAAATATCTGCATACATTTTAATAGAAATCTCTCCGCGGGAGACATTGATGATTATTACGCGAACACCGTTTCGGATATCCTTTTTTGGCGGAGGCACTGATTACCCGGCCTATTATCTCAAGCATGGCGGATCGGTGCTGAGCACGACGATCAATAAGTACTGCTATATCACGCTGCGGTACCTGCCGCCGTTTTTTCATTACAATTATTTGATTCGGTACCGGTTTCGGGAAGAGCTGGTTGAGCGCAGTGAGATTAATCACCCTTCCGTGCGTCATTCGCTCGATTATATGGATTTCAATCGCGGGATCGAAGTTGTGCATACCTCGGACCTGCCGGCGCGGTCGGGGATTGGGTCGAGTTCGGCGTTTACGGTTGGCCTTTTGCACGGGCTGACGGGAATCAAGGGCAAGATTATGACCAAGCGGCAGCTTGCCAGTGCGGCAATTCACGTAGAACAGGATCTGATCCAGGAGAACGTCGGTTCGCAGGACCAGGTAGCGGTTGCGTTTGGGGGATTTAACCGGGTGGATTTCAACCGGGACGGTGCATTTTACGTTCAGCCGATGACGATCCCGGCGGAAAAGATGGAGAAGCTGCAGGATCATTTGATGTTTTTCTATACGGGCCAGAGCCGGATTGCTGAAGAGATCGCGGCGGAACAGGTCAGTAAGATCGATACGCTGGAAGAACGAATGCAGAAGATGAAGGAGATGGTGGACCAGGCGATTGAGATCCTCAACAGCGATACGGAGGACATTACGGAATTCGGTCGGCTGCTGCACCGGGCGTGGGAAATAAAATCGAAACTGACGCAAAAGGTTTCGTCCAAGTGGGTGGATAAACTGTATACGGATGCACTCGGGGCCGGGGCAATCGGCGGCAAGCTGTGCGGTGCCGGCGGAGGCGGGTTTTTGCTGCTTTTTGTGCCGCCGGAAAACCAGGAAGCGGTGAAAAAGAGCCTGGACAGCACACTGCATGTGCCGATGCGTTTTGAAAATTTAGGGAGCCAGATTATCTTCTATGAAAACAAGGAATTTTAAACAACTCGAAACCATGGATGTTTTGCTGCTTTGCGGGGGGATGGGAAGCCGGCTGCAATCTGCGGTCAGTGACCGGCCAAAGCCCATGGCAGACTTTCAGGACAGGCCTTTTCTGGACATCCTGATTGATTATTTTCGCGGATTTGGACCCAGGCGGTTTATCCTGTGTACCGGGCACCTGTCGGATTACATCGAAGACTATTACCGCCGAAAAGACCGGGACCGGGGCATTGAGATGATTATCTCGAAGGAAGACAGGCCCCTGGGCACGGCGGGAGCGGTGAAAAATGCCGGTTCGCTGATTCAAAGCGAGAATTTTATTGTGACCAACGGCGATTCATTCTGCCCGGCGGATCTTGATGCGTTTGCCCGGCTTCACTTCGGCAGACATGCGCTGGCGACGATCAGCGTGAACAAGCCCGATAGCCGCAGCGATACCGGGACGGTGCAAATCAATGAGCAGGGGCAAATTACGACATTTGCTGAAAAGTCAGGAATTGCCGGAGATGGATATGTCAATTGCGGGATTTACCTGTTCAATCAGGATATTCTCTCCCGGATTGAGGCGGAGAAGAAGGTATCTTTGGAAACGGAGGTTTTCCCATCCCTGTGCGGAGGGGAATTGTACGCCTGTGTGACCGAGGCGGAGTTGATCGACATCGGAACGCCGCAGCGGCTTGAACAGGCACGGGCATTGATGAAAAGTAAATAATGGAACTGGAAAGTAACAATCAAACTCACGACAGGAGCGTTTTATGAAAGATATACAGGAATCCCTTCGAAGAGCGATGGTCAAGCAGCAATGGGTCTTTGGCGATAAGGTCACGCGGATCGGCTCTCCGTTTGAGTGGTCGGAAAATGAGAAGAAGTCGACGATCCTGTCGCTGGAGGAGCTTTTGGGGGTGGGTTTTTATTATTCGATGTTCTACGTGGAAAAGCCGACCCCGCCGGAGATCCTCATCGATGAACACGATGAAGTGTATCAATACAGTGTAAACGCTTTGACTGATTCGTTCCGGCATTTTTTCCCGTTTCTCGAAATTGACAAAACGTGGGAGAATCATATCAAAAGCCAGGCGGCGGCCCGGACGCAGGATTACTGCTTTATCCGGAAGTTCTGCAAGGATCTGCCGGCGGGGCTTAACCATCTTGACATCGGGCCGGGACTGGGCAGTAGCGGCGATTACAGTTTGAAATTTTTGGATTCCGTGTTTTACGCGCTTGAAGCGAGCAATATGAGTTATTCCGTTCAGCGGAAATACTTCCGTTTTATCAGCCCAAAGCCCGGGGCGTACCTGGATGTGATTGAGTGTGAAAACTTCCAGCTCGAAGAGGCGGCGATTTCGCAGGAGGTCTCCAGCAGGGATAAGTACCGGATCAAGCATGTGCCCTCGTGGCGGTTTGGGCTGGTTCCGGACGGCAGCCTTGATCTTGTGACGGCAACGTTTGTACTCAATGAGCTCAATTACGCCGGGATTCTCTGGCTGCTGGCGAATGTCAGCCGGGTGCTGAAAAAAGGCGGCTCGTTTTACATCCGCGACAGTTTTATCCTAAAGCCCGGCCTGCACAATATCAATTATGACGATGTTTTGCAGAAGATTGGATTTGAACGGACCGCGATTCTTGAATTTGAGAATCGGCATGACTTTTTCGGCATCCCGCGGCTGTATCAAAAGAAGACGGACCAGCATTACAGCTTCGACGAAATGGTGGAGATGTGCCTTGGAAAATTCGCGTCGGTTGCCTCCGGGGCCCAGAACGCGTACAATATGGATAAAATGCCGGACAAAAAGTGAACGGCAAGTAACCTGTAATCGCAAGCAGGGAAATGCGAATGTACTCTGAGTATCCGCTTGTTACAATTTTTTCATTTGTCCGCAATGCCGCAGGGACGATTCGCCGGAGCGTGGAGAGTGTGCTCGCGCAGGATTACCCGAATTTTGAATTCGTGATCCAGGACGGAGCGAGTGACGACGGTACGGTGGAGATCATCCGGGGCTATAATGATCCGCGGATCAAGCTGGTTTCCGAGCCGGATAACGGGCCGCTGGACGGGCTGCTGCGGCTGGGGCCGCGGCTGACAGGTGAGATCATCGGTTCGTGCCTTGCGGATGAGGAACTGCTGCCTGGCGCGATCGCCTGGGGCGTACAGATGCTAAAGCAGAATCCGGACGCGGCGGGCGTCTACGGCGATTTTTATACGACTACGATGGATGGGACGGTTACGGACCAGTGCAAGGCCCCGGACTGGGATATCAGGAAGTACATGTTTTTGCAGTATTCGGTGCCATTTGTGGCGAGTTTTTTCCGGGGGGATTGCTACCGGCCGCACCACCACCGGATGGAATTTGAGGCAGGTGAGACGGGGTTCTGGCTTCATTTAGGGGCACATCATCCGATTTTGCATATTCCGCACTGGACGGCAAAATATACCTGGCATGAGAATTCCGAGGGCACGGCTCAGCCGAAGGTACAACGGTTCCTGGCACGGAAAAAGGTGATCGAGGATTTCTGTGATGACCCGAATACCCCCGCGCCTCTGCGGGCACTCAAACCGCAGGCGGTCTGCCATGCGCACACCTGGCTGGTGTTTCAATCGGTCAAGGCCGGGGACTGGGACACGGTGGAAAAATATCTAACGTTTGTGATGGACACGACACTGGAGAGCCCGTACATTCCGAAGATCGTGAATGTGCTGTACAAGAAGGCGATGGAGGCTTTCGGCGCAAAGAACTTTGAATTGACCTATCGACTGGTGAATATGATGACCCGCGCTGGAATCAAGATCCAGGATATCCACCTGATCCAGGCCCTGATCCTTGCCAACTGCGGAAAAAATGAGCAGGCCCTGCAATACTGCAAACAGGAACTGCTCATTAATCCTTCCAGCGGTCAGGCCCGGGAACTGCTTGAAAAACTGCAATCCATTCGGGCCGCGAACCCTGCCGGCGTTTAATTTCCGTGAGACTTTAAAGGCCGCTTTATCGGCAGCGGTTATCTCTCCTTTGTATTGCCGTAGGCACCGAGGGTCTTGATGCCCTGGCGAATCTGTTTGAGTTTGTCGGCGACTTCCGAGCGTTCGGTTTCGATGATCATTTCGAGGTCTTTGTAGAGCCTGTGGATGCGGAACTTCTCGTCCTCAAAGCCCGACTGATTGAGCACATCGTTTTGCGTCAGTGCGGCGGCGAGCTTGTTCGACTCTTCGCCCAGCTCGAGCGCGGAATCAAGGTCGTAGCGGCGGATGCGTTCAATCTGTCGTACCAGCAGTTCCTCGAGGTACTGGGCCATCTGGCGAAAACCGTTTTCTTCGAGCTGCTGGGGTGTCAGGTTCTGTGTCTGGGTATCTGTCATAATTACTCCTATGTTATTGATTCACATTTCAATTGCTTTTTCTCTTCCACGGCGCGGTCCACTTCTTCGAGCAGGTTGACCGCGTCTTCATTGTCCGGCTCGAGCAGGACCAGGTCAGCCAGAAGCTTCTGGGCATTTTCGGGCCGGCCCTGGCGAAGGTGCAGCGTTGCCAGGCAAAGCATAACGGCACTATCCGCGGGATGGCGGTGCAGGTATTGTTCCAGGTAATAAATCACGCGGTCGAAGGTGCCCATCTGGCAGGAGACCTGGAACAGGCCGAGCAGCGCGGTCAGGTCGTCGGAATTCTCGGTCAGGGAACGCAGGTACATTTCACAGGCGCGGGCGTAATCCTGCTGCTGCTGATGGATCATCCCCAGGCCGCAAAAGGCCCGGCTGCACTTATCGTCGAGTTCGAGGGCCCGGTCAAAAAACCGCTGGGCACGGACCAAGTCCTCGTTTTGAAACGCGACGACGCCAAGACCGACGTACGGCTCGGGTTTGTCCGGCAGCAGGTCAATTGCCTTTTCATAACACCGGCGTGCCTGGAGGTAATCTCCCACCTGGGCATAACAATCGCCCATCTCCCGCATAACATCAAAATGCTGGGTCGCTCCCTCATCGGGAATTCGCGTCTCCTGCTGATCTAAGTAGTAGTACATGTCAATTCTCTTCCATCAAGTACGCATTCTGCTTTTTTGTATGTTTCAATGGCTCGATGCCAGTCTTCTTTTCCTTTGTATGCCCGTGCCTCGATCAGGTATGTTGAAGGCGTCGGGCGTTTGTCGTTTAGCTGGCGGCAGACCTCCAGGGCCATGTCATATTTTTCGCCATGACAAAGCGCGTTGGCCAGCCTGGATTTGATCCAGATTTCGTTATCAAATTTTTCGTAGATATAGCTGAAAAACTTCGCGGCCCGCAGCCACTCTCCATTGTCCTCGAGGTCTTCGGCGGCCTTGAGGATATGGTCGAGCTGGAAGGGGTAATCTTCCACGGTCGGGATAAACATCGTGATGCCGCTGCGCCGGATGCTTTCGTGTATGGCCGGCGAGGGGCACCGGCGGCGGATTTCTCTCAGTTCGCCGGTACGGAACACACCGCCGCGCTGAGATGGATCCTTGGCAATGATATTGTAACCGACCATGGGGTCTTTGCATTGGATTAGGGGATTGAGCGATTTTTCCACCCACATACATTCATCGACATCGATCACAAAGCCGCTGGGGACGACCGCCGCGAAATTGCCGCAGCAGACTTCGAGACAGGCATCCACTTTTTCGCCTTCGCTTGCGCCCGGGGCGACATCCACGCCGATGACATTGGGGACCATCGTCTTGAGTTGTGAAACCTGCTGCGCCGGGAGAGGGACATACACCTGGTGCGGATAAAATCCGTGCGACCAGATATCGGTCAGGGTCCGGGTAATCTCCTGCATCTGTGAGGCAGGGCTCGCTGCTTTGCCCGGAATCAGCAGGATGGAAAGATCGTGCATCCTGGGCCAGGGCTTTGGCGGACGCGTGCTTCGGATGGTCAGCAGGTTGTAGATGTACTCGTTCTGGTTCTTGCGTTTTTTGACCGAGATACGGTCGCAATCCGAGATTGGAGCGTAAAACTGGCCGGTGACCTCGCGAACATGCTTGAAATCGGTATAGAAAGAGAGCTTGCGGGTCAGGTCCCAGTCGATCAGGATCGGGAGATTCTCGTTGTAGAGCCCGCTTTGCGCAAACAGGTCTGTCCGGTGCAAAACGCTGACGTGCAGGGCAAGATTGTAAAACAAGATTACCATCGGATCGTAATCGCGGCAGACTTCGACATTTTTGGCCATGATCGTTCGCGAACCGTCAGGCTCCACCTTGCAGTGAGCCTTGTAGAGATCGCTGTAGACTGCGCCGTATCGGCCGGGCTCTTTCTCGATCTCGCGGACGAGAGTTTCAATATGGTGGGGATAGAACACATCGTCGTCATCGAGGTAGCAGGTGTACTTGCCCTTCGCGCAGGCGATGGCCTGGTTGAGGGAGGCCGCCTTGCCGCGGTTCTCGGCACGGTCGATAAAGCGAATACGGGGATCGTTAAAGGAAGAAACGATATCCGCGACTTCTTCACCGCCGTCGCGAATGATGAAAAGCTCGAAGTTGCGATAGGTCTGGCGCAGCACGCTGGCAATGGCCTCGGGCAGGTAACGCCTGCGGTTGTAGGTACTGATCAGCACCGTAACCAGGGCAGCGGAATCGAGACGAAGGTCAGTCATTGAGCGTTTCCCCGGCTGCCTGTGTTTCGATTTTTTGATTAATCTCCATCAGCTCATCCAGTAACGAGGCGGCTTTGGTTTCGTATTCTTTTGCCGCGGAGGTATCTCCCAGGGCCTGGCTGCACAAGCCAAGTTCGCGCAATACATCATACCGCTGCATGATGCCCTGGTTGGGTCGATAGATATCCCGGTTCATTGGATCACCTCCAGGCGGGTTTCACTGGCGTTTTTTGCGGCATTTAGTTTGTTTAGAACCTCCCGGAAGCACTCCATTGCACGGGTATATTCACCGAGGGCACGCAGGCATTTTCCCTCAAGGATTTCGCCGGCAATGGTCGGCCTTTGTGCCTGCAATGCTTGTACTTGTGCCAGTGCGGATTCATATTCTCCGTTATTATACTGTGCCGCTGCGGCGAGCGTTTTCATCCATAACGTATTGCCGAAGCGATGGGCCATCTGCGAATAAATCTCTTGAAGCTCGGACCACCTGCCCTGTTCGGCCATCTGCTGGGCCAGGGCCAGTCGCAGATCAAACGCAAAGGGATATTCATGCATTTGCGGCGGGCGGACGCAGAAACCGGCCTGTTTCATCGGCTTGGCAAGGTCGGAATCATTCGCCTCCATCATCCTGCACAGGCGCACAATCTGCTCCCTGCGAAAGACATACGCGAAACCGCCCTCGGGCGGCTGGGACATGCAGAAGACCTCGAGCGGATCGGTCGAGAGCATCAGGGCGTGCAGGGGCTTTTCAAGCCATACGTCCTCCTGCTCGGCGAAAATACAGTCCCCGCTGACCAGGGCATGGAACGGGGAGTCATCGGCGGCCAGGATCGTTTCGATATGCTGCTTTAGCCCCTCGTTTTTTTCGATCCCCACGCCGAGTACATTGGCCGCGGGGGTCTGGAAGTTCTGCAGTTCGCTCATTGAAGCGGGCAGGTAAATCCGGTGCGGGTAAAAACTGTACCGCCAGATGTTTTCAATCGTTTTTTGTGTTTGCGCATCCAGTGCGTCGGCAAGGACGGTTACCGCCAGGTCCTGCACTTTGGGCCAGGGCTTTGGCGGACGTGTGGAACGGATCGCCAGGACATTGCGTTCAAAGGATTTCGTATTTCGCCGCTGTACGACGGATATCCGGTCACTGTCACAGATCGGGGCGTAGTACTCGCCGGTTACGGTCGGGACATGGAGAAAATCGGTGTAAAAGACGAGCTTGCGTGTCAGATCCCAGTCAATCAGCACACGCAGAGATTCGTTGTACCCCCCTGCCTGGACGAAAATGTCCTTTCGGTGCATCAGGCTCACGTGCAGGGCATGGTTGAACTGGAACATCAGCAGGCGGTCAAAATCGCGGCTGATTTCGAGATTCTTGCTGAGGACCTCACGGCTGCCGTCTTCGCGGACGATACAGTGGGCCTTGTAGAGATCGGTATACGCCGCGCCGTATGACGGATTTTCTTCGAGGGCACGGACCAGGATGGAAAGATGATTGGGGTACCACAGGTCATCATCGCCGAGATAGGTAATGTACTGCCCTTTTGCCGAGGCGATGGCCTCATTGAAAGAGGCGGCAACCCCGCGATTTTCTTCGCGGTCAATCAGGCGGATTCTTGGATCCTCAAATTGAGCAAGAGCATCGGCAACGGGCTTTCCCCCGTCGCGGACAATGATGAGCTCAAAGTCCTGGAAATCCTGATCGAGTACGCTGCGGACCGCGACCGGCAGATAACGCTTGCGGTTATAGGTCGAGATCAGCACGCTGACGTGCGGTTTTAATTGTCCTTCATTGCTTGTCATTTTGTTCTGTATTTCCGACGAGATCGACGACGGAATCAATCACTGCTGCCAGAAGGTCACGGCCTTTGAGTCCTGTTATATCGACGGCAGCGGCCTGTCCGCCGTGATCATAAAAAGACGGGCTTCCATGCCCGTAGAGGATTACCCTCGGCGTTTCCGTCGCCGCAGCCAGGTGGGCAACCCCATTGGTTTCACCGATTACGACATCACACGCCTGGACAACCGTCGCGATATCCCGGGCCGATTGTGCCTGCTGACTGATATCGAGTGTGTGCTCAATCTTCTCATTTCCGCTAAGCTGGACCAGGCCGGCTCCCACGGTATCGCGAAGTATTTCGCCCAGTGCGTTCCAGGTTTCTGAATCGAGCCCCTTGATTTCGCTGTCGAGCCCGGGAGAGAAACCGACTCTTGGATGCGGAGTATTGAGCACTCCCATTTCGAGAAGCCTGACAGCGTCCTCGTCTCCGAAGTGCAATTGCGGCCGGTCTTTTACCGGTTCAATCCCAAGGTACATAAAGCCCGCACAAACCGGATCGACCTGATCGGCTTTTTCCGCAGGAATCGAACGAACCGAATAACAGTGACAGTACTGATCGGCATCAATCGAAGCGCCGGAGCCGGCATAACCGGTCACCGCGGGATGAAAGTGATACAAATCCGCATGGTCACCAGAGACAAAAATCTGCCAGTTCTCACCTAATTTGTTTTTCAAAGAACGAATCGCCGGCTCGACGCAAACCGCTGTGGAAAGCGGCCCCTGGAGCTGCACGAGGACATTGCCTGCCTGCCGGGACTTTTCCTGCTCACATGAATCCGTCCAGCCCGATTCCGGTTCCGCCGCGCCGGGCTCCAGCCCAGCCGCCTCATCCGCAAAACAGCCGTCACCGTCTGCCTGCTCAAAACCGGATTGATCGGTCAGATCTTCAGAAAAGGGGCTGAGGCATCCTTTTGTTTTGTAAACCCCGGCTTCCCATCTCCGGCAGTCGTAAATTCTTCAATCGTCTTTTGCAGCTTTTTCTGCTGGATGGAATCTTCGAGGTCCGCCCCGCCTGACTGGGCAAGCTGCTCTTCGACGGGATTGGCCGGGTTCCAGTCCTGGCCTTCGACATCCTCGGGCTTTTGACCGGCCAGACGCATCAGGGTTTTCGAGGCCTCCAGTGCCGCTGAGGCAATTCGGTCAATTCTCCCTTTCTGATGCTGTAATTCCTCATTATCCACAACGGGTTCGGATGCAGCAGCCATCGGCTCTGTGTTTGTCACTTCCGCTGCCGTCTGGCCTGCGTGGCCCTTTTGCGGAATCGGGATTTCGACCGGATTTTGGAAATCAGGTTTAATCGGCTCAATCGGCATCGCTTTGTGCCGACGACCAACGATATCCAGTGTTTCAATTGGATTGATCTGCTCTGCCGGGGGCTCCTGCGGCTTTGGCTGCGATTGGGGTTCCTGTATCGTCTCTACCACAGGGCTTTGGGGGATATTCACGATATTAACGGGTTTTGCTTCTGCCGGCTCAGTGGGTGTCACCTCAATTTGCGGCTGGGAGGGGGTGGAAACCGCGGCAAAATCAACCTGGTTTGTCTCCGTAACCGGTTCGGGCAAATGTGACGTTTCGTTTTTCTTTCTTTCGAGGCGTTCAAAAGCCAGTTTCTGCCGTTCAAACGAACAGAGAAGATTGTTGACCGCCGTAAAGTTCGCTTCATGGCCTGCATGTGCGATATCCGCATAACGCCTGGGTTCATACGCCCCGTGGACCACCCGGTCGCAGAACTGTTCAGCAATCGTAAAGACATATTCTGTGTCGAGTATCTGCTCGACGCCGCGGAATTTGTGAACAACAGGTTTCAGGCCAAGGCTCATCCCGAGCAGTACACTCTCGATTGCCTGATCGGTCAGGCAGGTCGATACGATGTAATGTTTGTCCATCAGCCATGCCTGGAGGTCATTGACCTGTGAATCAATGAAAATTGCATTTTGCAGGCCGAGCGTATCGACCATGCTGAGGGTATAATCACGAAGCCAGGGCTCTTCAAAGGTGCCGAAAAGATAAAGCCGGTAATCGGGATCGATATAATTGAGCTTCTGCATCGCCTGAATCAGCAGGACTGGATTGTTCTGGGCGTTAAACGGACCGATACAAGCGAGTTTTTTGCCTCGAACCTTGGACGCAAAAGCGTCGGAATCAATGGAAGCATCAATCTGGGTGTAGATTACTTTCAGACTGTCGCATTGATTCAGGTCCAGCCCCGGAATCGCCTCCGCCCGAAGAGTATTGGGTAAAATCAGGGCGTCCACGCGGGTAAAGTCCACTGCATTGATCTGGTCGGAAGCGAGATCCTCACGTTCCAACCGCAGGACGACAAAACCGAGCTTCTCAAGAATCTGCGACTGTGTGAAGCTTGCGCTGATACCGTCAAAAATCTCGATGTCCGTGTTTTCGAGATGTTCGCGGATGTCGTAAACGGGCTGATCGATATGCGAGTGAATGACAAAACGCTTTTCGAGATCGCTAAGCAGAGAAGCCAGGCCCGGCCGGATACGGTCGCCAAAAAGTGCCACCGTACTTCTGTGTGACCGAATGACTTTGATCATCGGCGGGAGAATTTCCTGTTCAGGTGAGAGTTCGATGGACTTGAGGAGCATTTCGACGGCGTTGGCGAAGTCTTCGTTCTGCAGGAATGAATTTGCCGTTCGGTTGATCGTATCGGCATGAAGAATCCCCAGGCGGCTAAGGGCCTCAAACTGAGCGGCGGCAACGCGCGGCTGGCCGGCATCGAGGGCGGCTTCCGTCAGGTTCCAGAAGATTTCCGCTGAATCCTGGGTTTCGCCGAGGAGATTTTTGGCCTTTTCAAAGTGGTTAATCGCCTTCTCGACGTTTCCGGTACAGTACAGCACAGCTCCGCTGTCGTTCCATGCCTGGCCGTCATCGGGATGCTCGCGCAGATACTTTTCAAACGCGTCAAGGGCCTGTTCGTGCCGGCCGGACTCCGCTAATTTCAAAATCGCTTCATATTCGACCGATTTCGCCTGCATAGCCATCTGATATTCTCCTATATTACCTGAACTTTTCTTATTAGCGACTATCTCAGCAATAATTATGCAAGTGCTGTGCCATTGGGGAAAATGCCCAATTTCGGGGGAAAAAGGCTGATTTCAATGGATTGAATGCTCAATTAAAGCTGATATGTATAATTATTCGACACGGGAGCCAAAGCGGACAAAAGCAGGCGGGAAACGGTTTCCAACACGGCTGTAAGCGTAGAATCGAGGGGGTATTTCCGCTCGACAAATGACCGATAGGCCGCAGAATTGTACGGAGGATCACAAACCTGAGCGGTAAAATCGTCGATCGTATCAAACAGAAATTCCGGACTAAACACATCCTCTGCCCCGGGATAATTGTGAATGATCGGCTTTAGGCCCCTGGCCATGCCTTCGAGAATGCCCATGCCCTGGCTTTCAATGCTGCTGGTCGAGACGATAAAATGCTTATCCGCAAGCCAGGATTCGATATCCTCCTGCCAGCCCTCGAAGAAGACATTGCCCGCAAGGTTTAATTGCGGAATCATGTGCTGGAGATACTGTTCGAGGACGGGGTCCTGGACTTTACCAGCCATGAACAGGCGGTACTGGGGGTCTTTTTTTACGAGGGCAGCCATGCACTGAAGAAGCAGTGCCGGGTTTTTGACCTCTCGCAAATTTGCGACAAAGGCGAGATTTTTGCCTTTTTTTCGATTCGCAAACGTAAACTTATCCAGATTCACACCGTTGGGAATGACACGATGGTCGAGGCGGTTTTCAATGTCGGGAACCTGGGTTTTGATCTGTTTGAGTACCCAGGGATTTCCGACGGTAATGAGTGTATCGACATTGTCCCAGTTGATCTGTGCACACCAGCCGACATAAGCCTCGTAGCGATGCAGACGAACGATGGTTTTGCATTTAGGACGGTTTTTCAGAGCGAGAGCCGGGAAATTGGTCGCCCACTCAAACCAGGAGATGTCACTGGTATCCATCAGGCGTTCCACGTCAGTGAGATTGTCGCCTTCGAAAAAGCGGATATCAAAATACTGCTTTAATTCTTGATATATCGGCTCGAAAAAGGAAGGGCCGTCCGCCCCGCAGAAAACGGCGATTCGGCCGGGATGGAACCGTTTTAGTTCTACGCTGGTTTTGGCAAGATGATCGAGGATTTCGGGATTGCCGGGACATAAGCGCAGGGCATCTTCAAAAGCGGCATGGGCGTTTTCATATTGTTCGAGGCGGTAAAGAATTACGCCGTAATCATTGATAAACGCCGGGTTCTGCGGGTCGGCACGCAGGGCCTGCTCTACAAGCGAGAGGGCCTGCGAGAGATTTCCCTGGATAAATGCCTGGCGGTAGTCTGTCAAGATCGTCCTTTATTAATGTTAGATATAATTGAGCAGATTCATATCGAACATAGTCGAGGCCGCCTCAAGCGACATCTGGTAGAGCAGTTCATAGCGACTCAAATCCAGGGCGACCTGGGCGATATCGGCGTCCTGAAGGCGGCTGATCTCCTCTTCGGTATTGAACTTGATGTCGTCGATGCTGTCGCGGAAATTGGTCAGTGTGCCGACTTTGCCGCCCAGAACCGGGAAGGCCCGCGTAACTTTTTCGTCCACATCGCGAAGCGCGGTTACCATCTCTTCCATAATGCCGTGCCACTGGGTCGCAGTCATTTTGTCCTGGCTTTTGAGCATATCGCGGGTATTGATCAGGATGTTAAACATGTCATAGGTGCCGGGTACACGCACGCGTTCTTCGCCGGCGGTTACCCCGGCTGCGGGAACATCCACGTACAGGACCTCACCAGAGCTGCCGTGAACGATTGGCACATTGGTCGAACCCGGCGCCGCGGTTACCACCGTAGTGCCGCCGTCGATGCTCAGATCCCAGTTTCCGCCGTTTGCGGTGACGGTCAGCCAGACATCCCCGCGGACGCTGCTTGTCCCTGATCCCGCGGTGATGCCAGTGGTTCCCATCAACTGCGGGGCCTGGCGCTCATCGGCGACGAAGATATCCGCCCCTACAATTGTGGTTTCCATATCCACACCGGGGGCTACCTCGACTTTCCGGTTCTGGTAGCTGCCCTGGTAGTCCACCTGCGTGATATCGCCGTTGGCATCTCTCTGCACAGCATAAGGGGGTGTATCGGTTGCTTCTCCTCCAAAAAGATGGCGGCCAAGCCGCTGGGTATTGCCAAGGGTTACGACCTGTTCGAGAATATTGTTGATATCATCAGCCAGGGCGGAACGAACGGAGGCGTTTTCAAGGCCGTTCATGACACCGCTCAGTACCGAGGTAAGCGATTCACGCGCCCCGGCCAGTTGTTCACTGAGACTCTGCGTGACGGAGCTGGATAGCTCAAAAATACTGATCGTCTCATCGAGCGTGGAAATGTATTGTTCGAGGCCGCGTTTCTGACTCCGCAGGTCCAGGACACGGTTGGCATCGATGGGATTGTCCGAGGTCCGGTTGATATCCTGCCCGGTGGCGGCCTTTTCCTGGAGTTCCATGAGCTTCGAGGAGTGACTGTAGATCGCCCAACTTGCACTGTGATATATGGCATCGAGTGAAAATGTCATTTTCGTATCCTTATCAAATCATTCCGGGCGACCCTGTCGCCCGATTATTTATCGAACCAGGTTCATCAATTCGCCCATCGTGTCATTGACAGTTCTCATGTACCTTGCCATTGACTGGTACATCCTTTCGAACATCAGCATCTTGGCAGCTTCGTCATTGACATCAACACCGCTGGTATCATCCCGCTGGACATTGAGCGAACGCCAGACGCCGAAGGTGTTTTCCTGCTTGAGTTTTGTGGTAGAAATCTGGGAACCGACATCCGTGGCCAGGCGGCTGTAATACTGTTTCTGTGTCAGTCCATCGAGGTCGGTCATATCGGTATCGCTTAAGGCGGCCATTCGCAGGCAGTTGCCGTTATCGGTACTTGCCGCACCGATGGAGACTGCAATTTTTCCAAGCTGAGATTCCACATTTTCCGATACGCCGATTGTCGCGGCATTGGTCCCTTTGAAGAAGGCATTCATCCCCGCGGCCTTGAGCACACCGGAGGTATCGCTGGAAGCAATGACATCGATGGTGAAATCTTCGCCGACATTGAGGAAGCCCGGTTCGCCCGTATTGGCGGAAAGGGTTACGTAGATTCCCTCGTCAATTTCGATTCGGGTGCCCAATTCATAGCCGGCTCCGACATTGATGCTCTTAATCGGCCCGCTAAGGTCGGAAACCTGGAGGGCCAAATCACCCGTGCCGAGGTATCCATCCGCGGAACCGGCCACGGTGATGGTGTAGGTATTATCTGCGGTTCCGGTATATACGCCGGAAACAGATACATTGGGCGGCAGTTCGCCGCCGGGGCCGTTGGTCAGTGTCGAGGTAGTAGGCGTATCGAGGGCACCGGGAAGGAAATCGAATTTGTAATCAGCAAAAGCGGCCTTGAGGCCGATCTCCAGTTTTCCGCCGGTCACAGAGGCCTGGAGCGGCTGGACGGGTCCACCGCCAAAGTCAAACGTCATGTTGGTAATATCGAGGGCCACATCGCTTAAGCTGGTTCCTGTGACATTGACCGCGATGCTTCCCCTGGCCAGGTTTCCCGAGGCATCCTGGGCACGAATGTACAGTGCGCCGTTCTGTACCGGGGGGTCCATATCCGCAAGCGTTGTGGTATCCATGTACCAGCCTGTCATGTTGGAAAAGGAACCATCTGAGCCCACACCTTCAATGTGATACTTGTTGGTTTCAAAAATGATATTTCGGGCCACCGAATCCAAGCTGTTGCCGATATCACGGAGAATGGAGTTTTTGAGGCTAAAGAGTCCGCCGAGTCTGCCGCCGGTAATATTCGTATTCAAGGCCGTCGCGCTGTCTTTGATTCGCACCCCAAGGTCGTATTCGGTACCGTTTTGCACCAAGCCGGCCTCGATTTCCGTCGCCAGGTAATTTGTCACCAGGGGAACGTCGCCCAGGCTGATGTCCACAACGCCGAATTCTCTCTGGTATGTGGTCAGGTCGACGATTTCACTTAGCGTGGTAATCGCGGCATCACGCCTGTCGAGGAGGTTATTGGGGGTATCGCCTTTTACCATCATCTGGTAGATTTCCCGGTTCATATCGGCAATCTGCACGGCCAGTTGGTTAATATCCTCGACCGCTTCCTGGGCTTCTCCGAAGGTTCGATCTTCGAGGTCTCCGACCACCTGGGCGACATTGCGAAACTGGTTGGTCAGCGTTGTCGCGGTACTGATGACCTCGGACTGATAGACAACAAGAGTAGGCTCCTGGGAAAGGTCTCGCAGGGCCCCGTAAAAATTATCCAGCGCCGTGGTAATTCCGCCTGTGGCCAGTTCCCCAAAGGCACTTTCCACGGCAAGCAAGGACTGGAGCTCACGGTCAAGTTGGCTGAGATCAGAAGTGCGAGTATTGATCTCCTGGTCCAGCAGCCAATTGACGTTTCGTTTCACGTATTCAACATCGGCCCCCTGGCCGAGATATATACCGTTGGTGTAGAGATCATCATTTTCGGACACCACCGCGGTCTGCCTGTGGTATCCCTCTGTTGCCGCGTTGGCAATGTTGTTACCAATGATATCAAGTGCGTTTTGTGCGGTTCGTAAACCGGTAATTCCAATTTCTAATCCGCCCATGATCTGTCTTTCATTTTAAGGATCATTGTCCCAAAGTTACATCTTGTAATTTACAAATCCTTTTTGTGCCTCCCACCGGCTCTGGCCGCTGGAGGAATAGGTCACGGATTCCTTTCCGCTGCCAAAGATCGAGCGTATGAGTATCGTGTTAAAACGCGCACATTCCCTGAGCAGTAGCAATGTGGTGGTATGCTCGGGACCGATTTGGGCCATCAGTTCGGAGATTTGTTTTTGTTTATCCAGAACCTGCTGACGAGTCTCTGCATCGAGGTATCCGGCCAGGGCCGTCAGGTTGAGGTTTTCCGGGGGGCAATCCAGCTGCCGCGCAAGAGCGGCCCTTGCCCGGGCCCGTTTCCGAGGCACCTGCTGATACGCCTGGTTGGCGGTATTCGCCTGTTCGAGAATGTTTCGCAGAGCCGCCTCGTCCCGCTTGATAACCGCTTCGCGCATCTGGCGAAGACGCTCACGTGCAGTGGTCAAATGCTCAATGTCCTCATCGAGAACCGCAAGCAGTTGATTTACTTTCTGGTGTATGGATGTATCGACTGTGGGCATTTTGATTCCCTTTCCTGTCAGGCGGAGCCGTCAAGAACCTGTTCATTTGCCGGCGATGATTCCTTCGGCATCGAATTATAAATCTGTTTCCAAAGCCCCAGCCCTCCCTGCTCACCGATATCCTGTGACAAAAAGGACCAGAACATATCCTGGTACTGGTTCGTGGTCGAGTCGTCAAAGAGGCCTGATTCCGGAATGGTGCTTTTCATCGTCTTCATCAGTTGATGAAGCAGAACGGCCTCGAACTGCTTGGCGACCTGCTTTTTCTTTTCCTCTTCGGGATCGAATTTAAGCCGGGTGACATCCGGCGCAGCGGGATCGATCGCCCCCGCGGGGCTGTTGGGCATCGAATTGAGGAGACTGGTGATTTCCATGATTTCTCCTTACATGACCTCAAGGCGGGCCTGCAGGGCACCGGAGGCCTTTAGCATATTAAAGATCGCGATCAGGTCGCGCGGAGTCGCCCCGATGGCATTGAGCGCGTTGGCCAACTGCTCGACGGTGACCACATGCGGTACCGGGATCAGGTGACCGGGCTCTTCCTCGACCTGGATCGTTGTATCATTTACGACCTCCGTGGTCGCCCCCTCGGTAAACGGGGTTGTCGGCTGGGAAACGATCTGCTGTTCCTTGATCTTGACGACCAGCGAGCCCTGGGCGATCGCCGCCTCGGTAATCTCGACGTTGCCGCCGACGATGATCGTGCCGGTCCGCTCATTGATGACGACCACCGCGGGCATATCCACTTCGACCTGCTGAGAGGTTACGGTGTCGATGAATCGAACGAGGTTAAGGTCCGCGATTTCCTGCGGAACCCGCACCCGGATGGTCCCGGCGTCTTCGACATAGGCGGAATTGGGATAAACCTGCTCGATGGAATTGCGAATCCGCTCGGCGGTGGTAAAGTCGCTGTTGCGAAGGGCCAGTGTCAGGTATCGATGCCCGCCAATGATCTCATAAAACTGGGAGAGCTCCTGTCGTTCGACATACGCCCCGTTTGGAATCCGCCCTACCGTCGGGTGATTGCGGCGGACGGAGCTGCCGGTTTTATCGCTTTCCACGTTCCATGACGCGGTGGAAATGGAAGCGACGCGGGCGACGGCATAAACCTCGCCGTCGAGACCTTTGAGTTCGGTTGCCAGCAGCACGCCGCCTTCGAGGCTCTTGGCGTCGCCGATGGCCGAAACATTGATATCGATGCGCGACCCCTCGCGGTCCCAGGGGCCCAGCTCGGCAGTCACCATGACCAGGGCGACATTGCCGCCGGTCAGTACATCCGGGCTGAAGGTCATGCCCTCACGGCCGAGGATGCTGGCGAGCATTTGCCGCGACGGAATCGTGCTGTCACCGGTGCCGCGAAGACCGACAATCAGGCCGGTCCCCATCAGCGGGTTGCCGCGAACACCGTGAATATCAACGATATCCTTGATCCGGGCCGCAAAGACTGACGGGATCATGATGCATAACAGGATGAAAAGAAATAAGCGTTTCATGATTTGCCCTTCTTAGAATGGCCAGATTTTATCGATCAGACTCGCCAGCCAGCCGGGATTATTAAAATCCTTGCTGGGTCCGTCGGTGAGGTTCACAAGCGTAAGATTGGCGACCTTGGAACTGGGCACCGTATTATCAAAGGCGATATCCCGCGGACGGACAATGCCGGAAATCTGGATAGTCTGCTTGTCGCCGGAGACATCACGCGTGCGGGTGCCGATGACCACGAGATTGCCGTTGGGATGGATATCCTCAACGACCACCGTAATCTGGTCCTCGAAGGTCCGTTCATCGGTGTAATCGGCCTCGCTCTCATGGGATTTTTCCCCGGAGGTGCTGATTCCGACATTGGGGATCGGCTGGAACTTATCGATGAAGATATCCTCATTGCGAATCGAAAGACTTCTCTCAGTATTCTTCGAGAGGTCCCGGTCCACCTGGTTGTCAATCTTACTGTCTTCGAGAATGACGATGGTCAGAACATCCCCAATCTGGTTGGCCTTGTCGTCCGCGTAGATGGGCTTGACCGCGGTCTGGTCACGCTTGGCATATATCGAACCGGCCTGTGCCGGAGCCAGTACAGCGGCAAGAATTATTATTGTAATCAGCAGTCTTGTCTGCATAATATTTTCCCTTCCCTGTTTTCGCATTTAAAATGTCGGCGAAACCGATCCATCCGGCAGCACCTTGCCGACGATGATCCGCCCGTTGCCGTTATCGCTTCGTACCCGGATAAAATCTCCGACCCGGCCCTGTTCCATAGAAACCCCGGACGAGGTGACATAGAGGACCGGCGTTTGGATTTTAATCATGACCGTCTGGCGGCGTTCGATGACAACCGGTGCCTGCGCGGGGCCGGCACAAGCTCGATCGATCACACGCCCTTTCGTAATATATTTCGACGAAACCAGTCCGTACGGCGGCTGCCAGTCGTTTTCCTGTGGCGTGGCCGATTCAATGGTCTCAATTTTGCTGTTGCCCGGGCCGATCATCATCCCCGGGGGGATATCAATCGAGGCGACCAGCCGTTTGATCTTGAAGTTAACCGCGAAGATCACCTCCTGGCCGTCCACTTCTTTTCCGTCGATAAAGACCCCGACCCAGATCCGTCGCTTGGTCTGGCGGCTGTAGTTGTTTTCACGGGCAAGCAGGCGTATTTCCTTATTGCTGTGGGGCAGGGAAATCTCGTTGGGCTGCTTGATCACGATGACTTCTCCGTCCGGGTGATTGGGAAATTTTTCCTTGAGCAGGCGGTTCATATATTCCGTTGCCACGGAAATGATCCGCTCGGCGGGGATCGTCTTTTCATCTCGGCGAAGGAGGATTTCCTGCGCACCGGTGATCTCGACCCGTGTCGGATCGATCCCGCTGCTGGCCAGGCGGCTTTTAATGGTCTGCCGCTGGATAAGAATCTGCTGGCCGTTTACAGCAAAACGCCCCAGGCCAAGTTTTTTTGCCAGTGCAAGCGTATCTTTTTCACCCCGCAGAATAGCGATATTGCCAAGGGTCAGGTTGTCCTCGGTCATGATCTTCTCACGCGGCAGGTAGATACGCAAAACGGGCTCCGGGGCCTGGGCATACGCGGTAACCGCGGCCGCGACCAAGATCATGAGAAGCCATTTTTTTGATCGGTTGGATTTCTGTGCCATTATCGTTATCCTTTTCGTGCTTAGCGGATCATGATATTGAGCTGCCTGAGCATGTCATCGCCCACACGAATGGTTCGGGCGTTGATCTCGTAGGCCCGCTGGGCGGAAATGAGATCGACCAGTTCATTGACCATTTCGACATTCGCTTTTTCAAGGTGCCCTGAAAGAATCTTACCCGCCCCGTCCTGGCCGGGCACGCCGGTGG
Source organism: uncultured Pirellulales bacterium (assembly GCA_964454745.1). Classification (GTDB taxonomy): domain Bacteria; phylum Planctomycetota; class Phycisphaerae; order Sedimentisphaerales; family Anaerohalosphaeraceae; genus CAYVUI01. The sequence continues at coordinate 20,812 of CAYVUI010000001.1, forward strand.
AGGGGGCTCCGCTGGCTTCGGTTTCCTTGAACAGGTTGCCGCCCTCAGCAGAGAGACCCGCAGGATTGGGAAACCGTGTCAGTTCAATACTGCCTGCAGAATTGGTGCCCGAGCTGGTGGTGACGGAGACGGTGCCGTCGCGGGCGATATCAATGCTGACCGCGTCGGCAGGGATATTAATCGGGGGGTTGAGCTTGTATCCGTCGGCGGTTACGATATCGCCGTTGGCATCCCGCTGAAAGGAACCGTCGCGGGTATAGCGGCTCTCACCGTTGGCATCGAGAACCTCGAAAAAGCCGTCGCCCTCGATGGCCATATCCAGGGGGCCGCCCGTACTGGTAAGCTGACCGACAGTGAAGATGCGGTTGGTCGACGCAATGCGGACGCCGCTTCCGATCTCGAGCCCGCTGGGCGCAGTCACCCCGGCGGATACTTCACGGCCCGCTTCACGGAGCTTCAGGTACAGCAGGTCCTGGAAATTGACGTGCGACCGCTTAAAGCCGTTGGTATTGATATTGGCCAGGTTGTTGGCGATACTGTCAATCTTGGTCTGCTGGGCGCTCATGCCGGTTGCAGCAGTTGAAAAAGCTCTTAACATGGTCTTACTCCTTTATCCACTCTTTGCTACATCAATCATGGATTTATGTATCTCTTTTCTCTTAGTCAGGTATTTGATATTCATTTCGTATTGCCGCATGATCTGAATCATGTTTACCGCTTCGGTCATGGGGGTAACATTCGATTTTTCGACATGGCCCTGGAGGATCTTCGTATCGCCGGCCCGGACATTTTCACGCTGGAAGGTCAGTCGCTGCTCCATGTCTTCGTTGGCGGCGTAGTAGCAATCGCCCAGCGGCTTTAGGTTCGGGTTGTCGGTTCCAAAATCCACGATCTTGATCTGTCCGACGGCCACCTCTCCCGCTGAGACGGTCCCATCCGGGGCCACGCTGATCTGAGCCTCAGCGGTACCCGGCGGAATGACAATCGGGCCCTGCTCACCAGCCACAAGCCTGCCGTTCATATCCACGAGCTGACCGCTCTGGGCATTGACCTGAAAGACACCGTTTCGCGTAAACCGGGGTCCTTCCTGCGTTTCGATCACGAAAAAGCCGCCGCCCTCCAATGCAAGGTCGAGGGTACGACCGGTCTGCTTGATAATGCCCTGGGAAAAATCGATGAAATCTTCCATCAGGATGGTCCCCTGCGTCGTCGGCTCATTCGGATTGTTCAGGAGCTTGTTGAGTTCTCTGCCGAAGGAGGTGGTTTTCTTTTTAAAGCCTACGGTATCGAGGTTGGACAGGTTGTGGGAAATACTCATGAAATCCTGTCCGAGCGAATTAATACTGGTCCCGATGGCACCGCCTGGAAAACTCATCGTACGATCACCTCCTTATCGAGATTGGTTTTATTTTTCGTCTGCGTATTCTTACCATTTGCAGAATCGGGAACAAACTCCTGTGCATGCAGAGCCGCGGGGTCGGTCATGGTCATATCAATCGCCGCGGTATTGGTCGCCCGCACGAGCTGATCGACCACCTTGTCGTCGATGCCGACCAACTCGATCCCGAGTGTATAATGTTCGTCCTCTTGCTTGATTCCTCTTACATACGCGATGTCCTGAACGATTTTGCCCGGCTCGACTTCGAAGATAATCAAGATCCGCTGGCCGTTTTTCACTTCCAGCCGCGTCCGCAGCCGCAGCCCCGGGCCGGATAATTCCGTAATAGTAGCCTTGTAGAATTTGGGAGCCATCCCCAGTCTCAGTTCCGGGATATTGGGAGTAATGCCCGGGAAGGGACAAATCAGGGCGGCCTTTTCGACCGGGACACGTAGAAAACGCCTTCGGTTGACAAACCGAACTCGCTCGGAATGACTAAAGGAAACCTTACCCGGCTCGATGGAGACCACGATGGATTCAAATTCCCACATCGAGGAGCCGCTTGGATAGCTCATCGTCCACTTTTGGCCCGCAAACGCAGGCAGCGGCGATTCCGGCTCAATCACAAATTCAAATTCATTGTTCTCAACGACTTTCGCCTCAATGAGAGCATCCTGCGGCTTGCCCGCCAGGCGTGTACGAATGATTTTCCCTGCGGGAATCTGACGGCTGCTCAGGCCCCTGCCCCCTGCCTGGCGGACCGGGAACGGCGATTTCTTATCCGCAAACCCCAGCTTGCCGCGAATGGAATTGATGCGGAGAATGAGTGTTTTACGCTGATCGGAGCTGACTTTGGCGGCAAAGGCCTCTTCCATCACTTTGGCCGCCCCGGCTTCATAGGCCCTGGGCATGGTGAAGATGGAACTTTTCCGGGCCAGGGAGGTGCGATTGACAATTGGAAGGAAATACTTGAGGTCTTCCGGGGTCAGGCCGCAGCGGCGAACCATTTCATCGAAATCGCGCTGGTCAGCGAGCTTTCGCCTGCGGTTTCGCTCTGCGCGCAGTACAAGTACAAGCACCCCTGTCAGAATCGCAAGTGAAACCAGCAAAAGAACGGTCCACTTATTCAGGTACAGGGCTGAATGTTCAGTCCAGTCGCGCATGGCGTAGTAGCGCTGTATCGGCTTTAAAGCCGCCTGCACGCTACCGAACAAATTGTGTACGGCAGCAATTCCCATTTTAGGTCACGAGCTAATTAACGGATAATGTTGGTTAACTCTCTCAGGACATCGTTTGCCACGCTGATGGTCCGGGCATTGGCCTGGTAGCCGTTTTGCGCCTGCATCATGTTGACAAATTCCGTAGCGACATCCACATTCGATTTTTCCAAACTCTTTCCTTTAATTGCGCCCGCGCCACCGTTGTTGGCCGTGGTTTCCACCGGCAACCCCGAGTTGGCCGATGGAATGAAATAATTGTTCCCCACCGATTCGAGTCCCTGGGGGTTCTGGAAGACGCCCAGAAGAACCGTGGCAATTTCCTGGCGTTCACCGTTGCTGAACAGGCCGTAAATGGTCCCGCTCTGGTCAACGGAAACGCTCGAAAGCTGCCCCGCCTCGTAGCCGTTCTGGCTGGAGGCCCCCGCACTGGACTGCTCAGCCCCGAACTGAGTGAGTCCATCGAACTCGCCTGTCGTGCCCAGGCTAAACGTAATGGTCTGGGCAACTGACGGCTGGGTGGTAAAATTCACATTGAAACTCAACGATTCACCGGTTCCGATTGTGTTAAATGAACCGTCTGAATTAAAACTGACTCCTTCAATTCTTCGATTGCTCGGGTTATATGAGGACCAGCTTTTGGTCACTTCGCCGGAGATATCCCCAACGATCATGTCCCAGGTATTTACGGTATCGGTCTTGACAAAAGTACCGGTCAGGACATGCTGGTCGCCGAGAGAATCGTAAATGGTAATATTAAAGGATTTTGAATCATTTCCTCCGTAGGTATTGACATCAAAATAGTTGATACCGGTTGTCCAGGTCTCAGTACTGCCGCCGCCGCCATTGGCATAGGTCAGCCCGGTGATCTGGGTCTGGGTATACCCGGCACTGCTGGCCGTGAGAACAATATTGCCGTTGCTGTCCAGCGAAGCAGTTGAATCACCGACAATCGTACTGATTCCGGTAAGGATGTCATTTACGGTTGTCGCAGCGTTGACCGCAACGTTGCCTGTAGCAGGCGTACCTGTACTGTCAATGTAATCCACGGTAAGCTGACCGGCACCGCCGGCAAACGCACCACCACCTGCGGTAAAGCCGTCCAGGGCGGAAACTAATGTTGCCGTTGTTGCCGCAGACGCGCCGCCGCCGGTCGTCAGGGCGGCATCAGAAGTGGTTTTATGTGTCGTTGCCGCGGAGGATTCCGCCGTTGCGCGGAGGTTACCGTTAATCACAATCTGCGAAGTCGCACTGGCCGCCATGGATTCATCATACGGCAGGTGAATGCTTGTCGTACCGGAGGTCTGGAAGTTTTCCGTCGCGGTGACCATACGCTGTACTTTGTACCCGGTCGCCGGATCAATCAGCGAATTTTCCGCATCGACCGAGAAAGAACCGGCACGTGAATACACCACCTGCTGGCCATTAGTCAAAACGAAATAGCCCGAACCATCAATTGCACAGTCCAGGTCCTGTCCGGTCGAAAGGATATTGCCCTGCCCCATGTTCTTGCTGATGCTCGCTACACCGACGCCTGAGCCCTTCTGCTGCGGGTTGGTACCGCCCAGCCCGCCGGACGGACCGCTGGCACGGGCAATCGTCTGGCTGAGTAAATCAGAAAAAGTAACCGAGCTTGACTTATAGCCTGCGGTATTGACATTCGCAAGATTGTTACCAGCAATGTCAAGCATGCTCTGGTGTGATTTAAGGCCTGTCACTGCAGCGGAAAGTGCAAAACTCATATTCGATCTCCTTTTCTGATTCTTTACTGTAACGAGCGGACAAGTATGGGGGATACGGAGAAGGTTGTCGCATCACTATCGTCACCGTTGGGCAGCTTGTAGGTACCTTCCACTTCCAAAAGCGGCTGTTCCCCGTCAAAGCTGACCTTCTTGACCTTACCGGTAACGGTTTGATTGACATCGACACTGTCAAACGTAACATCCCTGCCGAGGTACGAACGCGCATAATCCATTTCTGCCAGGATCATGGCACTCTGGAAGGAAGTATTCATGGAATTCATCGAGGTGGTCATGTCCTTGATGTTGGTATTGGACTCCTCGGTCAGTTCCAGTTGCGTAAACTGCGCAAGCTGGGCGGCCATGTCCTGGTTGTCCATTGGCTCAAAAGGATTTTGATGCTTGAGCTGCTCGACCAGCAGGTTCATGAACTGCATTTTCTGAGATTCGGCTGATTGGATCTGCGTCATCGTTTCGCCTTATTTTTCTGTACTTTTTAAACCTGAACTTCAAAAAAACATTTGTCCGCTGGTTGAAAAAAGCAACAGGTGTGCCAGCAGGAATCAAATACACGTAACACGAAGACGTAACATACGGTTTCTAAACGAGTTAAAATTTTCCGAATCTTTTTGTGCGTAAAAATATCCTGTGCGGATATCAAACGAGGTGGATATTTTTTCCCCGTAAGGCGGAAGGAATTTCCGGGAGGCATTTGGGCAAGGTCCGATAATACACGATGATCCGATAATCTTTTGGCGAACGGAAAAAAACAAAAGATATTATCGGTCCGTCCTATAATTTTTTAAAGTCCCCTATCTATTTATGCCGACTATAGTTTCATAATTGGCGGCTTGAATCGGAGGCGTCAATTTCCTGAACCTAACAAAAGTTAAGATTTGTCCGTTTGTAAAGGTGGTTACATGGCTCTGGAACGAATTCTGGTAATTGGCTCTGATGAAAACACTCACGAACTTCTTCGCCCTCACACCGAACAGCTCTTCGCTGCGGATCATCATGATGATCTCTGGGACCTGATCCACTCGGTCAGTCCGCAGGCAATCGTTGTCAGCGAGGGCGCCAGCCAGCAGAACCTGGGCGACCTGGTTTCCGAACTATGCGAACGGACGGAGGACATCCCCACAATCGTGGTTACCAGTAGTAAAAAGCTGCGTAACGCCGACCAGTACAAGGCAATGGGTGTGATTGCGTGCCTCGACGGCACCAACGCCGGTGAGAAAATCGCGCATGTAATCGACACAATCCGGTTTTCCGGGCAGGAAAAGGAACATCGCGAATTCTTCTCCGACCACTGTCCCTCGTGCGTCTCCATAGTGGGAAAGAGCGAAGCGACGGCCCGGACACTAAAAATGATCCGCGTGGTCGCGTCGAGTTCGTGCAACCCGGTACTGATCGTGGGCGAAACAGGCACCGGTAAGGAACTGGCGGCCCGGGCGGTGCATATCCTCCGTCACGGCAGCGACAAGAAGTTCGTTGCCGTCAATTGTGCCGCACTGACCTCGAACCTGCTCGAATCGGAACTGTTCGGACATGTGAAAGGCTCGTTTACCAGTGCTGAAAAGGAGAAAACCGGCCTGCTCGAGCTTGCCGGCAACGGTTCGATCTTCCTGGATGAGGTATCCGAGATGCCCCTCGATCTGCAGGCCAAGCTGCTGCGGGTCGTACAGGAAAAGACGTTCCGCAAGGTCGGCGGCACCGCGGATATCCACTGCGAGGCGACGATTATTACTTCGAGCAACCGCAACCTGATGCAGGCCGTCGAAGAGGGTAAATTCCGCCGGGATCTCTATTACCGCTTGGCGATCTGCCCAATCCATCTTGCCCCGCTTCGCCATGACGACCGGATCGAGGATGTCCCGCTTCTGGCGGATTATTTCGTAAAAACCTCCGGGATTTGTCCGGATAAGGAAGGGAAAATCAAGGGCTTTACCCGGCTGGCCATACAGGCATTGAGCGAGCATTCGTGGCCGGGCAATGTCCGTGAACTGAAAAATGTGGTCGATCGTGCAATTATGCTGGAAAATACGGATAAGATTGGTCTGGATAACCTGATCTTCGAGCCCGAGCAGTACGCCGGCACAACGCACGAAAAACCGTCCGCAAACAGGACAATCAAGGATTTTTCACTCGAAAAGGCGGAGAAGGAACTCATCGCCAAAGCACTGGCCGAGGCCGGCTGGCAGAAAACAAAGGCAGCGTCCATGCTCGGGATCACCCGGGCGACGCTGTACGCAAAGGTAAAGCAGTACAACATTCAGCAGCCCGAAAAGGAGCGGGCTCTGGCCTCGGCATAATTGAGTATTTCTACCTAATCACTAAATAAACCACTTTTCTTTTAAGCCGGACTGCCATCCGGCTTTTTTATTGCAAACAAACGAGCCTGACTTTCTGCAAAATAACGACCTCTCACATCTTTATTCGGGTTAAATACGTAAACCAATTAGATGTATAATAATTCCTGAGGTGTCTAAAATCACTACAGGCTTCAATGGGGGCCGGGAGATGGAAAAGCCTGATTTTTGGCCCGAAACGCAGTTTTTGAGGAAGGAACTCATCCATTTGGGGGTATGGCACAAGGTTTGCACTTTATTTGTCAGCGAACCATGCGCAGCGTGCGGATGGAGCTGTAACAATTGTTTCATTGATTGATGAAATGGATCAGGACCTGAAAAATCTGTTTGACCAGGCAAAAGAGGCCCAGGAAGACAACCCCGAAATGCAAGACGTCTTCGATAAGTCCGCCAAGGTCACAGAACTGGACGACGAAACGAAAAACGTTTTCGACCGCGCCACCGAACGTCCCAAGGCCGTGGACATTTTCGCAACGGAGACCAAGAAAAAAGTCTCCGCCCGTGATGTGTTTTCAGGTCCTGAATCCCTCTTTGATGTGATCGAGGAGCTGCACCCCTCGGCCAGTACCCGGGCCAAACAGGTGGCCGCGGAAGCCGGCAGCCAGGCGAAAAAGTTCCTCACCCCCGCCAATATCATTATTATCGCCAATGTGGCGGCCTTATTGCTGGTTTTCGGCTGGATCGTGTATAAACAGCAGACCACGCCCCCGCCGAGCACCGCCGAGGAAGCCCTCGCCCTGGTACGGGCCTTTCATGAACAGACCCGCATCGAGCCCGAGGCCCTGGATATTTCGGATTCGACCGCGAATGCGCTGGAACAGGCCAAGTCGTGGCGGCTGGGCCTTCGACTCTTCCATGCCCATAAGTATAACCAGGCCTATTATGTCTTCAGCGAACTCCGTGAGCAGTTCAACACCGGCCTGGCCTCGGATGAGTACATGCGGGATTTCCTGAACCTGAATATGGCCCTTGCGCTGGACAAGACTACGGACGTCGAGAATGTCAGTCGGCTCTTTGATGTCGCCCTCAAGAGCAAGGCCCCGGCTGTTCGTGCCCTGGCCAATTACTACCTTACCTTTATCAGTATGGAAAAAGGTCAGTATCTAAACGCCCGAACGTGTGCCTATCGAACATTAGCGCTTTTGGAGAGCCTCGAAGGCAACCTCGGCCCTGGCGTGGAAGAGGACTGCTACTTTATCATCTGCGAGGCCATGACACGCTATGTTATCCAGATCAACAACGAAGAAAACATATTGCCCGGCCCGTTGTGGGCCAACACGCTTGAACCGGCCCCCCTGCCCGAAATGGACCAGTCCGACCTGACGGCATTTCTCCAGACGGGGGTATACGAGATCAACCAGGGTGCCATCAGCCCCCTGATCGATATGAATTCCCACCTGAATATCGGTTCCCGCTGGCGGGTCATCAGCTTTGATATCCCGCTGGAAGAGGTACTGACACGCCTTTGCACGGAAATCAAGCATAACCTCGTCTGGCCGGAAAACCAGCCCGGTATTATGCAGCGGCCCGCAACCGTACTGATGCCCGGAACCTCGGAAATGCGGGCGGCGGAAGTCACCGCGGGCAGTGCGTATCTGATCGCACGGTTCGGGCATGATTCCATCGAGATTTACAACCCGGAAAATTACGAAGATATTACGTATCATAAAAACCTGATGACCGCAGAGGCAATCTCGGCATGGCGCAAATTCCTGCTTCGTTATCGGGGCGACCACCGGGCACCCAATGCCCACTACTGCCTCGGCCGGCTGCTCGAGTATTCCGATCAGCTTCCCGAAGCACTCAGTGAATACCGCCTGATCGTTAACCAGTACCCGACAAACATCCTCTCGGCCAACGGACTGCTCAACGCAAGCATCATCAAGACCAATATGAAGGATTACAACGGGGCCGCCCGTGACCTGCAGGAATTGCTGATCCAGTACCCGGATTCGCGGCTGGTTGACCAGGCATCACTGTATCTTGCCGACGCGACCATGAACGCGGAACTGTACGACAAAGCCATCAAGATGTATCATAAGGTTTTCAACATTGATTTGAACCCGGAAGCACAGCGGCAGGCCTCGTACGGACTGGGCTACTGTTATTACCAGGCCGGACAATGGCAAAATGCCAGCGACTGGCTGGTCAAGGCGATCAAGCTGATCTCCAACCCCGCGGATTATCGTCTCAAGAAATCCTATTATCTCCTGGGCAAAGCCAATATCGAGCTGGGTAATTATGAAGACGCTTCGCTGGCACTGAAAAACTCCATCGACACCTCCGCCCCGCGATCGGAATATATCGAAACGATCCTTGAACTGGCCGACGCGGAACAGAAACAGCAGCATTTTGTCACGGCACTGAAAATCCTCCAGAGCATTCCTACGATCAACCTTTCGCAGGAATACGCGGCCAAAATCCTGATCAAAAAGGCGCAGGTCATGCAGGAAATGGACCTTGTTGACCCGGCGATTACCATGCTCCGCCGTAAGATCGAGTTCATCGCAGATTCGCGGATTCGTGCCGAAATCGGCAGCGAACTGGCCCTGTGCTATATCCGCAAAGGCGATTACAGCCATGCCCACCGCGAGCTGATCGATGCCATCCCCGATCTGCCCGCGGGCGATTATGCCCAGAAAATGCGGCTGGCCTTCGCCCTGGTTTGCTACGAAATGAAGCAGTATAAAAACGCGATCCAGGTTGCCAAACGCCTGGAACTGGAATCGCAGGATGCCCAGCTTCGCAAAGAGGCCGGCCAGATTCGCGGCAAAAGCTGGCAGCAGCTCAACGAACCGGAAAAAGCAGCCCTGGCCTTCGCGGGCATGTTTGCCGATGAGACAACGACCAACCAGAATCGACAATGAGAAATAAACTCAACAGACAACTTGTTCTCGCACTGGCCCTGCTGACCGTACTCTGGGCGGGCCGGGCTTTTGCCCTGGATGACCCGAATGAAAAGACATTCGAGCTGACCGATCGCGTGGAGGAGAGCCAGCGAAAAACCAAGCTGATGCGGATCACCAATCTCATTGATGAACAAAAATCGGTCCTCGATGATGAGCAACAAGAGCCGAAAAGTGAAATTCTCGACCTGGTGGACCAGCTCAACCGAATGCAGCTCCCGGGAGAAAAACCTCAGCAAACCGACGAAGAAAAGATCCTTGAGCAAATGCAGCCGGTCCAAAAAGAAGTCAAAGCCCAGCGACCTGAAATCGCGGAAGAAATTTCCCCGGTCCGTCGCCGGGAAGCCATGCTGAACAAACTGCTTGAAGACCCGTCCGCCGTTGCGAACCCTCTCGCCGTGGCGGATGTACTCTACAAAAAAGGTGACAGGCACAAGGCGGGGATCTTTTATGAACTGGCACTGCAATCTGTAAACGACAACAAGGAAAACCCGGACCGTTCCTGGATTCTCTTTCAGTTTGCCAACTGTGTTCGATTTGACAACCCGGCCCAGGCGGCCTCTTTGTATGACCAGTTGATCTCGGATTACCCGGTTTGCGAATGGATTGAGATGGCCCGGTCCCGCCGGCAGATTGTTGACTGGTTCCTGGATGATATGAATGTAGCTGTTCTGGAGAAATATACGATCCATGAATTCTGAGAATTGTCAATACAGTGCACTGGTGATTGAAGAAGACCGCGAGTCGATCCGCTCTCTCGTTGAGGAGATGGCTCATCGCTGTATTCGTCCGACGGTGGTTCGCAGCATGGACTCTGCCCGGCAATCGCTCAACCAGGGCGGCTATTCCATCGTTTTTGTCAGTCGCGAACTGCACGATAAGAACCGTCAAAACAACGGACACAGCCTGCTTGAAGCCCTCCGGCGGGAAAACCCGGAGATGCCGGTGGTGCTGAGCTGCTGGGGCGACCGGGCAGCCGACGCGATGGAAGCAATCGAAGAGGGATACACCGAATTTGTCCCCAAGCCCATCGACAAAGAGACCCTGGCCAAAATCCTGGATCGATACTGCCCGGGACACGAAGCACAAACCGCCGCATGGATGCAGCACAAAAGCGGCGATGCCTTTGCCGTCATCGGGAGAAGTGCGGCACTGAAAGAAACCCTGTCCCTGGCCAAAAAAGCGGCCCCGACGACCATTCCGGTCCTGATCTCGGGCCCCAGCGGCACGGGCAAAGAGCTGATCGCCCGTTATATTCACCATCACAGCCGCCGCCAGGACGGCCCGTTTGTTCGCGTCAATTGTGCGGCACTGAACGACAGCCTGCTCGAATCCGAACTGTTCGGCCACGAAAAAGGAGCCTTTACCGGGGCCTGCCGTCAGCACAAGGGACGTTTCGAGCGTGCCCACGGCGGCACTCTCCTGCTGGACGAAATCTCGGAGACCTCCCCGCACTTTCAGTCACATCTGCTGCGGGTGCTCGAAGAGATGGACCTCGAACGAGTCGGCGGCACGGAAAACATCAACGTCAATGTGCGAATTGTCAGCACGACAAACCGGGACATTCATCAACAGATCGCGGACGGCAATTTCCGCGAAGACCTGTACTACCGGCTGGCCGGTCTCGAACTGCATGTTCCGCCTCTGCAAGACCGCAGCGAAGACATTGAAGACCTCGTATGGCATTTTGTCAATCAGTATGCCTGCGAAACAGGCCGCTATATCGAAATGATCGACCCGGAAATGATCCGCAACCTGCAGGAATACGACTGGCCGGGCAACATCCGCCAACTGAGAAACATCGTCCGAACGGAAATGCTGCTGGGCAAAAGCCCGGTATTATCGCTCTCGCACTGGAAAGCGGGTTCGCAGCAAGCCGGCGACACTGCCGAAAGCCTGATCAGTGACGAACTGATCCAGCTCGCCGGGCTCAACCTCCAGCAGATCGAGCAGCAGGCGATTCTCGCCACCCTTGAGCAAACCGACGGAAACCAGACCCGGGCCGCTAAAGCCCTGGGCATCAGCGACCGAACTTTAAGAGAGAAGCTCAAAAAATACCGCCGGCAGGATAGACTGCAAACGGCGGGATAAAACAACGGCAAAGACACCGAACGAATTATTCAGGAGAAAAGATTCATGGCCGACGAAGAAAAACAAGAGCAAAAGCCGCAGGAAGCGGAATCCGCCGCAGCCCCGGAGGCAAAAGGCGGTTCAAAGATAATGAAATTTCTGCCTTATATCATTATTGTACTGGTCGTAGCCGCTGCGTCCGTTGGCGGGATCGCACTGGCCCAGCTCATGGCCGGCCCGCGGGTCGAGCCCGAGCAGGTCACAGAAGAAGAAACCGGGCCCAAGGATTTCGATGCTTTTCTCGATGCCAAGGTGGATGAATCCAAAACCTGGGTGAAAGAACTGACTCCTGTAGTGGCCAACCTGGATGAACCCGGTGTGACCCGGTATGTCCGGGCAACCATCGCCATTGAATTCAGTGCCGATATGGACCAGGTTCGCGGTGAAGTTTATGTCGATGATAAAAGCAGCATTCTGATTGACTGGCTCAATACGTACCTGGCGGGGCTTAGCCTCGAAGAAGTTCGCGGCACGAACAATCTCGAACGAATCAAACAGGAAGTACGGGACCATTTCAACGAGTTGCTGTTCCCGGACAGCAAGCCGTACGTAATACGAATTCTTTTGAAGGAGTTTGCGGTTCAATGACCCCCGCAACCGACACAAATGTGATTACCCGTGAAAAGGTTCGCCGCCTGATGGAAGCAGCCCATAAGCTTCCACACCCGGACAATACGGCGATTGACTTTACGGAATACGACTGGAACCAGCCGCACCATTTCAGTACGGACCACCTGATCGCGCTGGATATCTTTTCCAAAAAGATCTGCCTGCAAATCGCCAAAACGTTCGAGACCCTCTGTTCGGGCGATTTTGAGGTGACCACATCGGAAACCAAGCAGTTTTTCGCCGTTGCCCTGAACGATATTATATCGAGCGAAAGACAGGACCATTACTTCCTGCCGATTGTAAATGCCGAGCAGGAAGATTGCGGATTTCTTGGGATTTCCCCCGCGACCGCCGTCACACTGGTCGAACAAATGCTGCGGGAGACCGATGCGGACAGTTCCGAAGACCGCCCGCTCTCGGAGCTGGAAGAAGTGATCCTGCATGATCTTCTCTCTTCGATCCTGGATTCCGTCGCGAACCTGTTCTCGCAAAATGGGCAAACCGTTCAGCGAACGGCCAAGATCAAAAAGTCCGGATGGCCGGTGGACCTGCCCAGCCTCGAAGACCTGACCACGATCAATTTCCAGGTAAATTCCGAAAAATTCCAGGTGGAGATGAATATTACGATTTGCTCGAATATCCTCGACCCTATCGTCGGCCTCGACCATCACCACGGACCCAAACTTAACCAGAAACAGATATCGAATTTGATCATGAAACAAGCGCACAAGGCCCCGGTAGAAGTGGTCGGACGCCTGGCGTCGTGCAGTATCAATCTTTCCGATATGCTCTCGCTCGAACCGGGAGACATTGTCCTGCTGCGTAAGAAAATTCATGACCCGATTGATGTAATCATCAATCGCAAACCGGTGCTAAGGGCTTTTATGGTAAACAGCGTAAACAAGTATGCTCTCCTGATCAACAAAGAAGAGGAGAACGCCTGATAATTAGTGGATAGACCGTATTAACACTTGAGTGATTAAGGATGATCTGATGGCAGAAACGGAATTAAACGAACAGACAGAGGCAGCAACGGAAGTCAATGATGTCGAAATGACGGAGATGGACCCCAACGAGGTTCCGGCGGATGAACAGAGCCTCGATCGCCTTTTGAATATCAATATGCCGATCACGGTGACCATCGGGCATACGGAAATCCCTTTTAAGGACCTTCTCCAGCTCGGGCCCTCCGCGGTGCTGCCGCTGGATAAACCCATCGGGGAACCGGCGGAGCTGTATGTCCAGGACATTCAGTTTGCCACTGGAGATATCGTGGTCGTAGACGGCTATTTTGCGATCCGGATCAAGGAAATCTCCGGAATGGATGCCGCGGAAAAGGCCATTCAACAGCAGCAGGAACAGCAGCAGCAAACGCAGGAATAATTATTTAGCAGCAGGGAAGCAAAGGAATTATGAGCGGATCGCAGACAACAACTTCTCCAGGCACAAGTGACGGCTTTGGCGCACTGACGCGCAGGATCGCTGAGCACAGCAACCTCGTGTTTGCATTCGGGCTGGTATTGATCCTGGCCACATTACTGATCCCCCTGCCGACGATCGTTCTCGATATAGGCATTACCTGCTCGATCTCACTGGCTATCGCCGTACTGGTCATTGTGCTCTCGACCAATCAGCCGCTGGAACTGTCTACGTTTCCGTCGCTTTTGCTGGTTGCCACCCTGTTTCGGCTGTCACTCAACGTCGCTTCGACAAGGCTGATTTTGCTAAACGGCGACGCCGGATCGATTATCGATACGTTCGGAAACTTCGTCGCCGGCGGTAACCTCGTGGTCGGTATTGTCATGTTCCTGATCCTGATCGTGATCCAGTTTATCGTAATTACCAAGGGCTCTCAGCGAATCGGGGAAGTCAGTGCACGATTTGTCCTCGACGCCATGCCCGGTAAGCAGATGGCCATTGACGCAGACCTCAACGCCGGCAATATCACGGACGAAGAGGCCAGGAAACGCCGCGACGACATCGTCAGGGAAAGCGAATTCTACGGCTCGATGGACGGTGCGGGCAAATTCATCGCCGGGGATGTCAAGGCGGGGATGATTATTACCGCGGTCAATATCATCGGCGGAATCATCCTTGGCTATACCCGGGGGATGCCCCTGTCCGAGGCGGCCCGGCAGTTCGCTATCCTGTCCATTGGTGACGGCCTGGTCAGCCAGATTCCCTCGCTGATTATCTCGGTCAGTGCCGGTTTTCTTGTAACAAAAATTCGGTCGGACTATACCGTCAGTTATGATATGACTCATCAGCTTCTTCGCAGAAGTGAGCCGATGGCGATTGCCTCAGTGGTGATCGGTGCGTTTGCCCTCGTGCCGGGCTTTCCGAAGTTTCCGTTCCTCATGATCTCGGCTGGCTGTGCGTTTTTCGCCTTCAAGAGCCGAAAGATCAATGCGAAGGCCAAATCCATCGAGACCAAGGCCAAGGCAACGGAGGGAGAAGAAAGCGAAGCCCCTGTCGAAGAATTGCTTACCGCGGATATCCTCTCGATCCTCGTTGGCGTCCGCTTGATCAGTATGGTAGACCCCCGCAAAAAATCCAGTGTTTTTGAGCGAATCGGGGCTCTACGTCGGAAATTTGCTCAACAAATGGGCTTTATCCTGCCGATGGTGCGCTTGCGGGACAACATAACGCTTGATCCCAACGCGTACGAGATCCGGCTCTATGACCATGTGATCGCTTCCGGGAGCCTCGAACCCGATATGTTCCTCGCGATGGATTCCGGGGCCGTGGAAAAGCCGATTAAAGGCATCCCCACCTCCGAGCCGGTGTACGGCCTGCCCGCGATCTGGGTACAGGCCCAGCAGAAGGAAGAAGCGGAACTGCACGGCTATACCGTGATCGATCCTGAATCGGTGCTGATTACGCACCTTTCCGAGACGATTGCCCGCAACTGCCATGAACTGCTGACGCGGGAAGATGTCCAGCAGCTCGTAGACCGGCTGCGTCAGACTCAGCCGTCGCTGGTTCAGGATATCGTAGGTGAGATTATCTCAATCGGGCTGCTCCAGCGGGTGCTCCAGAACCTGCTCCATGAGGGCATCTCGATCCGGGATCTGCCGCTGATTATCGAATCGCTCGGTGAAAACGCAACACGGACCAAGAGCGCGGTGTTGCTGACCGAAATGGCGCGAAAGGCGCTTCGCAGGGCGATTACCGAACAATACAAGGATTCACAGGGCCGGATTTATGCCATCAGCTTTGAGCCGGCCCTCGAGCATCATCTTTTAAATGCCGTCCAGCAGCAGGGAGACAATCTCAGCCTCAATATCGCACCAGATACCGCGATGCAGCTTAGCGAGCAGATCGCCGAGGCCTTCCGGATCGCGATGGACCAGGCGATTGAAAACCCGGTGCTGCTGTGTGATTCCCGGATGCGGTATCTCGTATTCCAGATGATTGAACGTACCCTGCCGGGCCTGCATGTGCTGGCGTATGACGAGATTGTTTCGGGTACGAAGATTGAACCGGTAGAGACGATCCGGATGGAAAATGTCGGGATGCTGGCTGATTCGGACCAGGCGGTAACTGTATGAGACTTAAACGCGAATAACAGGAGAGAATAAAGATTGAACAGGTATGTCCGTTACTTTTCGATTGTTTCTGCGGTGCTGATCTTCTTTGTAATGACCTTTGCAGGGCTGTTACAGGGCACCCGGACGGAAATTATTTGCGTGCGGGCACTCAAAGGCGCAGGAATTGCATATGTAGTAGTGATGCTGGCAATCAGGGCGATCTTCTCGATTCTGATACATGAGATGGCATCCGACGAACTGGAAAAGGAAGAGCAAGAGGTAATTGACGGCTCGTGAGTACAAACACTCAAAATGTTGTTCGCAGCAGCAAGCTTTACCGCGATAAATCCGCGAAAGAGGATCCGCAAAAGCTTGCTGAGGAATTCCTGAAACCTGGTCAAACGGACCAGGAACTGGATCTGACCGAGCAAACCTGCGAAGATTGCGACCTGCAGGAAGACAAAACAGGCCCCTCTGCACCGGAAAATGAGCCCCAGCAGACTGAATCGGAAAATCCAACCGAAACCGCGGAAAAAAAGCCCGTTCACGGGGCCGCGATTCGTGCCTACAACAAGCAGGTCAAGAAGCAAAATGAGGATAAACTCATCGTTGAATTCCTGCCGATGGTGCACAAAATCGTAAACCAGGTCATTACCTACCTGCACCCCCCGCTTTCCATCGAAGACCTTGTCTCCGCGGGAACCATCGGGCTGGTCAAGGCCGCACGCGATTATGACCCCAACCAGGATACCGAATTTAAAACCTATGCGTATATCCGTATTCGCGGTTCGGTCATCGATGAACTTCGCAGTTGGTCTTTCGCCCCGTCCTCGCTGAAAAAACAGCTCGAAGCCGCCCGAAAAGCGTTTATTATCTACAAAGAGGAAACCGGCAAGGAACCGACCGATTCTCAGCTTGCCAAAAAGCTCAACATCAGCGTGGACAAGCTGTATAAAATCTTTGAAAACGCCCGTGCGAGGCATTTTTTGTCCATTCACGGCATCAATGACGAATCTCCTGCCCTGGGCGATTCGCTGCGGGCCGAAAACATTGACGCGCCGGGCTCCAACCTCGAAAAAGAAGAATTGATCGAGCAGTTAACCCTTGCGATCCAGGACCTGCCCGATAAGTTACGCAAGATTATTATCCTGTATTACCATAAAGAATTGACGATGAAAGAAGTCGCCTCATTGATGGAAATCACCGAATCGCGTGTCAGTCAACTGCACGCGGCTGCGTTGTTTAAACTGTCAACGAAACTGAGGACGTGGGATGAATCCCGAGCATGACAATACCGTAAACCAGCCCCGGCACGTCGAAAGCATGGCCCATGTCGGCCAGCGTGTCGCTCGAAAGAAAGACCAGCAGCAGAAGAAAAAGGATCAGAAAAAGAAAAAACATCATAAGGACATTGAACAGCAGCGGGAAGAAGAGCTTTTACACCTGGATGAAGAACAGGAAGAAGTAAAAAACCCTGAACTGCCGCATATTGATTTTCATGCGTAAAGAGCACAATGATAACGAAACTGGCAAAAGTATATAAACGAGAAAAGGTGTCTTGCGTTGGAACCGTTCGTCTGGGCCCGGATACCGGGGTCGCCCCTGTCAGGACCAGCCCGAATGCCACCCAGGCGGACGTCCACGCAGATCATGATAATTTACAGCCCCAGGAAGCCAAGATCATCGAAAGCAATGATGAATACGCCATCATTGAGGTGGTCTGTTCCTGCGGCCAGAAATGTCACATCCAGTGCAATTACGCCGATGTGATGAATGCCTAACGGGAAAACGACCCGAAGGAGAGAGCCATGAAATGGATATTGACAATAATTTCAGTCGGGGTGCTGGCGAGCCTGTGCGGCTGTGCGGGACGCCTCCAGCAGC
Organism: uncultured Pirellulales bacterium; assembly: GCA_964454745.1. Taxonomy (GTDB): domain Bacteria; phylum Planctomycetota; class Phycisphaerae; order Sedimentisphaerales; family Anaerohalosphaeraceae; genus CAYVUI01. Next base: position 38,574 of record CAYVUI010000001.1, read on the forward strand.
CGATTCCAATCGAAAGAGAATACGCCCTCAAGCCCGAGCCGCATTACCAGGTTAACGAGGAACCTTATGGGCAGCACTCCCGCCAGGTCGTCCGTGAAGACAAACAAACCGCGCAGGAACAGGCCATTGAACGGAGATTCGTTCAGCCCGATAACAGCAACAGCGCGGTAGAAACGGCCCTGATGTGGTCACAGAAATACGACCAGCTCAGCCAGAAAACCGAGGACTTGCGAGAACAGAAGAATCTGCTCGAAAAAGAAAACGCGGACCTGAAAATGCGCATCAGCCGCATGCAGGTGGAACTGGACCACGCCCAGCGGGAACTGGCCGATGCCAATGAATTTCTTGAGGAACTCCAACTTGAACTGACGCAGTGGAAAAAGGATGTCCTCGGTTTCCGTGAAGAAATCCGCACCGCGCAGACCGCACAGCTCAAGGCTCTGTCCAAAATCCTTCGGGTTCTTGGAGCCGAGGTAACCGAACCGGACATGTCCAAACCCGTTGAGGAATAAACCATGAAAAGAACCGGATATATACAAACTACATTGCTAGCTTTCGCTGTAGTCATACTTGCCCTGCTTTCCGGCTGTGCATTGGTCAAGCCTGTCACACCGGAAACCGGCCACTATTATATCAATCCAAACTCTGATTTCTCCCAGATCGGAAAACTGGTGGTCTTTGAGCTTGCAAACGAAACCAGAACGAAGGATATTTCCGTCACACTCACCGAGGCCCTTGCCCAGTCTATTCAAAAGCGCCATCTTTACAGCGTTCGTATACTTTCAGAAAATGATCCAAAATGGTCTGATCTCGATTTTGATTATCCGGAACATTTCACCATCGAGGATATGTCCATAATACGTAAAAAACTCGATGCCGATGCGATTTTAACCGGCCGGGTCACGGAACACTATGGGTATCCCCGGATGCTGATGGGCGTGCACCTGAAAATGGTAGACCTGAAAAATGGAGCGGTTGTGTGGGGATTCGAGCAGGTCTGGGATACCACCGATAAGCGAACCGAGGACCGAATGAAGGCCTATTTTGACCGCGAAATGCGGGAAGGATACGAACCCTATCACTGGCAGCTTTTGATTACCAGCCCACGGGCATTCCAGAAATTCGTGGTCTATGAAGTCGCAAGAACCCTTCCGGAATCGAACGGGTATTTCGAGGTCAGCCCTGAGTATCCAAAGTCTTACAAGGGATATCATGCTTCATCGGTCGACTATGTCGACTTTAGCCGCCCAATGGAACCTGTATCAAAATTTACAAAAATTTCTGCAAATAAGCATAAAAAGCATTAAAGCAAATAACGTTCGTAACGAAAATAGGGATAGTAGCTGAAAGTGTATCTATATATAAAGGGATTGAATTATGCAGATAAGATTTGACGGACATTTACCTCTTGACCCTCTCGGTCAGTCCCGGCAAGCCGCTGCCTCCTCAGGTCAATCCCCCAATGAAGCCGGCCAGGTGCAAAGTGCAGGTTTCAAGAGTGAATTTGACGAGATTCTCAGCAAGGCCAAAAATGCAGAGGCAAATTCACCGGAAAAACTGGAACAAATCCGCCAGGAACTGGCCAGCGGCGAACTCGACAACCCGCAGGCAGTACGCAGCGCGGCGGTAAATATGTTAAAATTCGGGATTTAACCGAAAATCATATTCGCTGGTCACGGATCGACCGGTCTGGAAGTGCAGGGAAGAAGCGAAATACCACGGCCAAGGATGGCCAGGGAAAAACATAACGGATTATCATAATACGGAAACGGGGCCCCATAATCGCATGGTGCCCCGTTTTTTTCTATTTGGACCTGGATTAACCTAAATATCAGGCTGCAATATCCAGAAGAATACCTTTTTTAACTCCCCGACTCGGCTCATAAATCCGAAATCTCCCAACGAACTGCGTCGGCTCACCTTCCAGGGAGTCCGTATTATTCGTTGACGGCGGTTGATTAGGACACCAGCCATCACTCGTTTTCGACCGTTGATTGCTCTTTATCGATTCAATTACCATGCATTCAATCTTCTTAAACACGGCATCACCCCCCTATATAAAACAGTACAAAACTTCCCTGTGATATGCTTTGAAAATACCCTCCAATGGTGTTAGTATTATAGCAGAATCGGATGGCCAAAGCAAGAAAAATCGGGGTTTTCGATACTGATATAGCGGAAAAATAAAGTTTTACACGACCGATAATCAGCGGAATTGGACATGAAAATTCAGGCAAAATGTCCCAGATGTTTACTTTCACAGGATTTTGCCCTCGAAAAGGCAGGAAAGCGGGTTCGCTGCGCAGCGTGTCGAAAAATTTTTAAAATTCCCACCGTGGAAGTGCTCTCCAAAGCGCTGGATATCGTAGAATCCGCCGCGGGAACCGTCTATGTCGATCAGGACGGAAACGTATATGCGTAAGATACTCCCTCGAAATCAGCGCAGAAAAAAAGCAGTGAAGCAGGCAATAATTTCTACAGGTCACTGACAGGTTTATTGGATCGTCCTGTTTCAAATACCGATAACTTCACTGCTGCAAATGAGATATCGTCCTTATCGAGAACCTTCTTAATGAAATCCTCACAAAAATATTCCTATAAAAATTCGTTTTGGACGGCAATTTCTGACATATCTGTATCTATTTGCACTATTTTCCTTATAGCCATATACTATATATAGTTGCTTTTGGATATTTATCGGCCCTTTTAACACTATTCTAGTTGATTTACTGTTGATATCAGATATAATAGTGGCAAAGTGATAACGTGGTGAGTGGTATTTTCGAGGAACAACAGGAATGACAAGCCGAAAAATCAAAGCTGCAAATCAAGATGTTTCACATCTCAATAAAGACACTTCCCCCAAACTGGAACCATTAAAGCCTTCTATAAAGCCAAACGATGTCCGGAATCTGGAAGCATCGAATCAAATCCATATTCCCGACAATTTATGGAAGGATTTACTGACTCTCGGCACCGACTTTGCCTGCCTGATTGAGCCGGACGGTACCATTGTCGCTTACCACAATTCCCTGGACGCACCCGACACGAATCATACGTACATCGGCAGCAGCATTTACGACTGGACACTGGCAAGTTTTCATCATCGGATCCAGGCCTGCTTTGAAGTCGCAATGAACAGTAACGATGTCATTTCTTACGAAGTAATCAGCTATCTGTCTCATGGCGATTTCGTCTGGCTCGAATGCAAATGCAAGAATGTACAAGCCGAATCGGGGAAAATGATCCTGATCCACGGGCACAACCTTACCCAGTACAAGCAAACCACTCTTTCCCTCCAGCAAAGCAAAAATCAATACCAGATGCTTTGTGAACAATGCTCCGATATGATCTCGCACCATGATCCGGCGGGTCGGTTTTTATATGTATCCGGGATGTGCCAAAGCCTGACGGGGTACGAACCCTCGGAACTGATCGGAAAAAACGCCATGGATTTCGTGCACCCCGAGGACAGGGAAACGATTGATGAACATCGCAGTTCACTGGTGCATTCACTGGGCATTCGGCGTGTGCAGTATCGGGTTCAGCATAAAAACGGTCATTATATCTGGGTGGAATCCCAGGCACGCGCCGTGGTTGAACATGAACAGCAAAAATCTCTTGAAATCTTTATTGTTACCCGCGACATTTCGCACTGGGTACGTAATGAAAACATGCTGCGCACCCAAAAGGAACTGACCTCAAAATTATCCGTTACAGACAACCTGGACACAGCGCTAAATCATGTGCTCAACGCGCTGACCACACTCAACGGCATTCCGATTGCAGGAACGTTTTGTTACAACAAAGAGCGGGGCTTTTTCCAACTCTCCCATATCCGAAACATCTCGGATGTCTTTCACGAATCCCTGAAAATTCAATCCGTCCTGGATCGCTACACCCGGATGGTCCTGGCCGGTGACCCGATCTATCTCTCAAGACATCGGGCGAAAGAGCTTTACCCGGAAGTCGATTTTCCAATGGAATGTAACTCGATCGGAATTGTTCCCGTGGAATACGAAGGTGAAATTGTCGCATCGATCAATGTCTGTTCGGATCAGTTCTCGATGATCCCGGAATATCTGTGTACCACGCTGGAAACCATCGCCTCACTTCTTGGACCCGTGCTGGCCCGGATCGAAGCGGAAGAAAAACTCCAGGAAAATGAACAGCGGCTTCGGCTGATCTGTGAAAGCACCGACGACATGATCTCGCTGCGTGACCTCAACGGGAAGTACACCTACTTCAACGGTCCAGACAGGTACAAGGCCCAGTGGTCTGACATTGTCGGGAAAGATATTTTTGATATTTTTCCTCTCCCAACGGCAAAATTGCTCAATGAACAGTTCGAGCAGGTCGTCAGGACACAAAAGAGCCTTACCTGTGAATACTCCATTGATCTCCGGGGAAAAAAACAGTGGTACTCCGCCAATATCTATCCAATCCGAAATGCGCAGGGGCAAGTAACTTCTATCGCCCGGATCAGCCGAAATATCACTGAACGCAAGAAGTACGAACAGCAGCTTCAACACGAACACAACCTTTTGGTCAATATCACCAGCAGTCTGCTCGACCATATTTATGTAAAAGATCAGACCGGCAAAATCATCTTCAGCAACCAGCAGCGCCACCATCACAATCCCCTCAAAAGGAAGGTGCCCTATGTCGGCCTGACGGATAACGATCTAATGCCTCGGGATGAAGCGGAGTATTACCGCCACCAGGAGCAGCGTATTCTCTCCACCGGCATGCCGATTCTCGACCAGGAGCAGGTCATCGATGATTATTCCGGCCGGAAAAAACACCTGCTGATCACAAAACTGCCCCTGCGGGACGATGAGAAACGGATCATTGGGATCATCGGTGTAAACCGTGACATTACCGAACTCAAGCGTGCCCAGCAGCAGATCGACCAGATATTCAACCTCTCAATGGACATCCTCTGCATCCTGAACCTCGAAGGCAACTTCATCCGCGTCAGCCCGGCCATCGAACGAATTCTCGGTTACTCCCCCGCACATACCGTGGGCAGGAAACTGTCGGATTTCGCCTGCCCGGAAAGCCGGAAAAGCCTGGAAAAAACACTGCATACATTTTTCCTGTCCGGTAAGCCCCTGTTCAACCGGGAAGACCGTTATCTGTGTAAAGACGGTTCCTTCCGCTGGCTTTCATGGGTTGCCTACCCGTGTTTGGATGAAAAGCGGGTTTATGCCGTCGGACGGGATATTACGACTCTCAAGGAAAACGCCGAACTGCTCCGAAGGCAGGAACAGGCTCTTTATCATGTTGGCCGCGTCGTTTCCGTAGGCGAGATGGCATCCGCCCTGGCCCACGAAATCAATCAACCTCTGTGCGCGATCACCACGTATGCCGACACCTGCCGCAGGCTTCTTGAGGCCCGCACCGCGCCGCTGGAAGCCATAGAAGAGGTCCTTGGAAAAATCGCCAACCAATCCAGCCGAGCCGGAAAAGTCGTCAACAGTATCAAGAATCTCGTTCGCAAGAAAGACCCGGACAAGAATCACCATAAAGTCACTGACATCCTGATGCCTGTCCTTGAGCTGCTCGATGAGGAAATGCGAAACCTCTCGATTGAAACCAGCCTGGACATTGACGACAGGCTCGATGTGATGCACGTTGATTTGGTTCAGCTCCAGCAGGTCTTTTTGAATCTTATACGCAACAGCATCGAAGCGATGAGCCCTGAGCCGCCTGAATCCCGAAGGCTGGCCATTCACTGCCAAAGGATTTCAGATCGCCAGATCCAGGTGGATATCGTCGACAGCGGGACCGGCATGCCCCCGGAAAAAGCGAACGTAATCTTCGATTCATTTTTTACCACGAAAAGCCAGGGACTCGGCATCGGGCTCTCAATCTGCAAATCGATTATTGAATCTCATGGCGGGACGATTTGGGCACAGCCTAATACGGCAAAAGGGATGACTTTCTCTTTTACTTTGCTAACACATTCAGAAGGAAATATTCATGGACAGACAGGCAACAATCTATGTAGTGGATGATGACAGCGCAATTCGTGACAGCTTGCGTCTGCTGTTTGAAACGGTGGGCTTAACGGTCGAAACCCATGCCGATGCGCAAAGCTTTCTTGATGACTTCAACCCCGATCAGGAGAGCTGTCTTCTCCTGGATGTGCGAATGCCCGGGATGAGCGGACTGGCACTTCAATCCAAACTGATCGAGATGAATGCCCCTGTTCCCATTATCATTATGACGGCCCATGCGGATGTTCCCATGGCGGTACGGGCCATGAAACAGGGAGTCGTCGATTTTATTGAAAAACCTTTCCGCGATCAGCAATTGATTGAAACCGTATTTTCCGCACTGGATCGATTTAAAAAGCAGCGGAAAAAATACAGGGCAAAGCAAATATTTGAACAATCCAGTCAAATCCTGACCCCGCGAGAGCAGGAAATCCTGTCACTGCTTACAGATGGAAAAACCAATAAGCAGATTGCTTCAGAACTCGGCATCAGCTACAAGACGGCTGATTTCCATCGTCAGAATATCCTCAAAAAGATGCAGATCAGTTCTGTTATTGAACTGACACAGATGAAAATTCTCGCCGAGCAGATCGAAAGCTAAGCCTGCACTAATGAGCCCGGCAGCTCGAGCGTCCCCTTTTTTCGAGATACTGCTGATGATAATCTTCCGCCCGGTAAAAAGTCTGTGCCGGTTCGATCTGCGTCACGACCTCGCTGCGATATTTCCCGGAGGCATTGAGTTTTTCTTTTGACTCCCGGGCCGCTTTTTGCTGATCTTCGTTATGATAGAAAATCACGGACCGATATTGCGAACCGATATCCGGCCCCTGCCGATTCGGGGTCGTAGGGTTGTGCATCTCCCAGAATAAATCCAGTAGTGCCGTGTAATCCACCTTTTCCGGATCGAATACCACCTGAACAACCTCCGCATGGCCGGTTCGGTCCGAACAAACCTGCTTATACGTCGGGTTTTCAAGATTTCCCCCGCTGTAGCCCACACTTGTGGAAACCACACCGGGAATTTTTCGAAAAGAGGCTTCTACTCCCCAAAAACACCCTGCACCAAATGTCGCAAGCTCTAAATTCTCTTTTAAAGCCTCTGGCTGATCGTAAGTCTGTGTATCCACCGCATTGTCTGCCTGTGCCGGTTCCATCATTTTATTCTCCCTGCACCCGGAGGTGAGTATCAAAACAACACTGACTATAAGGATAAAAACGAAAAATAAATACCATTTCATTTGGTTTCTCCCAAAGAGCAAATTATTATGCGTAAATCGTTATTATCTGTACGAAGTAACGGACCTGAAAGTTCTTTTTTGCTGAACGCAAAGCAAACTGATTGTAACTAATTATATCCTATACAGTTGGAACATTTAGTCATGATAAACAAAGATACCAGCACTCCCTATCGAGCGGACGAATACGACCAGAATGTCGTAAAAACACTGCCGTATTACCATTTTTTTCACGAAGAAACCATCGAACTGGTCCGCCAGCTTCGACCCCGTCCGGGCAAATGGCTCGATACCGGCGGCGGATCAGGAACCCTGCTGATCAAAGCCTGCCGGGAATTTCCTGAAACGGACTTTTATTATGCTGATCCTTCCGAAACCATGAAACAGGTCGCTCAAAAGAGAATCAACGCCAGTGAAAATGTCACGTTTCTCGACTGCGTTTCCACCCAAAACCTCAAAAATGTTACCTCAGAAACCTTCGATATCATCTCAGCGGTGATGTGCCACCATTACCTCACGGCCCAGCAGCGCAGCCAGGCCATTCAAACCTGCTTTGATCTGCTCAATTCTTCGGGGATCCTGATCGTTTTTGAACATACCGTCTATACCGATCCGGAGGTCAATCAGGCTCAAATGCTCCGCTGGGAAAGGTTCCAGATCGAACAGGGCCGTCCGCCGGAAAAGGTAAAAGACCACCTGAGCCGTTTTGGAAGGCATTATTTACCCATCTGCGTGGAGGAACACCTTAATCTCTATCGGAAAACAGGCTTTCTCTGGTCGCAGTGTGTCTGGAGATCGTGTATGCAGGCAGGTTTTGTTGCCTGTAAGAAATGATCACATAAGGAGTTAGCCATCGGAAGCAAACGGGGCCACTTCATGCCGGGCCAGTTTGCGAACCAGTTCAACGGTGCTCTTGCTGCCCATCTTTTCGAGGATGTGATTTCGGTGAAACGCTACGGCCCTCTGGCTCACATTGAGATCGCTGGCCGCTTCCTTGTCCGACATCCCCTGCATAATCAGCTCCAGCACCTGGGCCTCCCGGTTGGTCAGCGTCTTGAGCCTGTCGGTAATTCCATTTCGCTCCTGGCTGAAAAGGCGGCCCTGGGCACCCATCTCGAGGCCTTTTTTGATGCTTTCCCAGAGAGCCTGCTCACGGAAAGGCTTTTCGATAAAATCGATCGCGCCTTCCTGCATCGCACGAACAGCCATCGGAACGTCCCCATGACCAGTAATGACAATAATCGGCATGGATATCCCGTCATCCTTGAGCCGGGCCTGAAGTTCGAGTCCGCTCATTCCGGGCATGCGAACATCCAGAACAAGACATCCGTCACGGTCCGGAGTATAACAGTCCAGAAAATCCTCCGCACTGGCATACGCCTCCGCCTGGAATGCAAGACCCTCCACAAGGTCGCAGATACCGTCACGAATCGCCTTATCATCATCAATGACAAATACGGTCTGTTTTGTATTCATATTCTATCTCCCGGGTATAACTCCTTCTAATTATACCTGAAAAACCGGAAACCTCTACTAAAAATCGAGTTTTTTTCTACTATGTTGGAAAATAATTGTCAGTATCATTCCTTATCTCTATCCGATGCAGGAAGCGTAAAACTGATAATCACCCCATTGGGGTCATTTTTTCGGGCTCGTATTTTCCCGCCGTGATTTTCCACAATGGTTTTGGTGATCGAAAGCCCCAGCCCCAGGCCCTTTTGCTTTGTCGTGTAAAATGGCTCAAAAATCCGATCATAATCCTCATGCTTTAGCCCCATACCCCTGTCCAGGACGGATACCTCCACATCCCCGCGGGGGATCGTATCACTGCATATCGTCAGTGTTCGATGCTCTTTGGGGATGATTTTCATCGCTTCACAGGCGTTCTGTGCCAAGTTGATCAGTACCTGCTCGAGCTGAACCCGATCGGCAAACACTTTCGGTAGGGATTCGCCCAGTTCCAGCTCAATCGCCACATCCTGGTGTCGGGCAGCGGTCTCAAAAAAGCCCAGAGACTCAAGCATCACCTCATTGATATCGAGCACCTTTTTCAGCGGGGGCTCTTTGCGGATAAACCCCTTGATCCCATTGATGATATCTCCGGCACGTGCCGCCTGGCGGACCACCGTGTGGAGTTTGGACTCGAGCTTTTCATGATTGATTTCCTGCGCTCGAAGAAGGGAAATACACCCTTCCGAATGCGTTAAAATGGCACAGAGCGGCTGATTGAGCTCATGGGCCAGTCCGGAGGCCAGTTCCCCGATCGAGATCAGTCTCGAGGCATGGGCCAGCTCTTCCTGGTGACGGCGGGCCTTTTCTTCCGCTCGCTTTCGTTCAGTGATGTCGTGAACAATCGAAAGAAGTATTTTACCGGTTTGCAGTTGAATCGGGGAACTGTATACTTCCACATCACGGATTTGACCATCGGCCAGGCGATGCTGAAAAACAAAATAATTACTGCGGGTTTCCCGGGCCTTTTTCATGTCCCGTTCGATCTCTTGACGGGATTTAATATTGATATCAAAGACGCTTTTTGAAGACATTTCCTCTCGGCTGTACCCGTAAAAACGACACGCCGATGGATTGGCTTCCAAGATTCTGCCGGTTCCCGGATCAATAATCAGCATGACCGCCAGGCTGCCCTCAAACTGGTTTCGGTAGCGGAGTTCACTCTCGCGAAGCGCTTTTTCCATCCGTTTTCGTTCAGCGATCTCATTTTGAAGCTCCTGATTGGCCCGATTCAGTTCCGTGGTTCGTTCCTGCACTCGCTGTTCGAGCTGCTCATAGGATTCCTGCAATTTTTCTTCCACTCTTTTGCGACGAGTGATATCCTCAAGAGTGACCATTACGGAATCCGGTTCAATATAGGCAAAACTCATATCAAAATATCGATTTTCATCGGCGAACTTGGGTTTGCGGTACAACTCGCGTCGAATGGTGTTTTGCTGCTCATAACTTTCAAACACGAGGGCAAGAATCTCCGGTTCGTGCGTAAAAACCTGTGAGATATCTTTGCCGACAAATTCTTTGATGGCACCGCTTGTCATTTCACCGGCGGCCCGGTTGTAATCGGCCAGAATGAAAGTATCCCGATGCCTTTGCCAGATACAGGTGGCGATTGGAGACTTGAGATAATACTGACCGTATTTGAGGCCGGTAAAAGCCAGACCTTCGAGATGTTCCGGCGATTTGCCGCTGATGGAAACAGCCTCCTCGCTTATCCGACTTAGCTGGTCCTGCATGGTTGCCAGGTGGCGAATCAACTCCACACGTCCCTGCTGAGTTATCTCGCGCGAATCCGGGTTAGGCATTTCAAATCGTCTCCTTGTCAGCCTTTTGGGTAAATAACCAAGAGGTGTAACAGACTATCACCAATTGTATGAAAATGCAAGGAAACACTTATCGGCAATATTGCCTATTTTAGGCTGCCCTTTGAGAAAAAGTACCCGTAAACGGAAATAAAAGACATTGCCTAACTTCTAATCGCAAAATATAACAGCGTTATTAATACCCCATTTCATCCAGAACCTTCTGAAGACGAATTCTCGCTTCCTGGGCCTCAGGTCCGGCCTGGGCAGGATCAATGGGATTGGATTCAGTCAGATCGTTCTCCACATCGTACAATTCACCGCTGTCATAGAGCTTCCAGCGGTGGTCGCGGGCATTAATAGTCAACGGATATTTATCCTGTGACATCATCGGATCATTCCAGCAGAAAACCCACTCGCGCGGCGTAAATTTCTCGCCGCGAAGCAGCGGAGCGAGGCTGTGACCGTCAATTTTGGTATTGGCCGGCAATTCGGCGTGAGCCAGGTCCGCACACGTCGGCATCAGGTCCGTAAAGTCAACCAGTGCATCAGTAACCAGTCCTGAAGGCGCCGTGCCGGGCCAGTTCGCAATAAAGGCGACATGCGTCCCCCGGTCGTCGGTATAGCCCTTGCCGCCGTCAAAAGTGCTGCCATCCTGCATTTGGCTTTGTATGAGCTGAGAGGTGCCGTTGTCACCGGTAAAGATAACCAGGGTGTCCTCACGCAGACCTTTCTGGTCGAGAGCATCCACAATCCGCCCCACAAGCTTATCCATGTACGCCACCATATCGGGGAAAAATTCTGTCGAATTGGCGAACCGGTTGTCCGGCCATTCGGGGGAATCAGGGGTGGGCATAAACGGCGAGTGCGTCAGGGCCATCGGGAAATAAACAAAGAATGATTTGTCCTTTTTACGATCAATGAAATCAATGATGAAATCGGTAAACACATCCGGTCCGTACTGGCCGACCATATCCTGGTAGAGCACTCCATTTTTACGATACGTCGGGTCGGCATAGCGGTCTCCCGGTGTTTCGAGCGACCACAGGCAATACTCGTCAAATCCCGCCCGATCCGGGTACATCCCGTCGCCACCGCCGTAAAGCTGCCACTTTCCGGCAATGCAGGTTTCATACCCGGCTTTTTTCATCACATGGCCAAACGTAGTCTCCCGCGCACTGATCGCACCAAAGCTGAAGTAATTGCGGAAATTGTAACGCCCGGTCATGATCTGCACACGCGAAGGGGTACACAGCGGCTGAGAGTAGGCATGGGTAAAGCGAATCCCGCTTGCGGCCAGGGCATCCAGACGCGGCGTCTGGTAGCTTTCACCGGAATTGAGATTGATATCCCCGCCGTAACAGCGAAGTGCCTCAAAGCCGAGGTCATCGGCCATAATCAAAATGACATTGGGCCCGCGCCGTGCGGCATTAATCTTGAAAAAATCGCCGGATACGAGAAATCCGCCAACGGACGCAAGTGCGGTATTCTTAATAAACTCTCTTCGATTCATTCCCATGTATCTTTCTCCGCGTTTTGAGATTGGTTTTTTATTGAGGCCACAGTTCTGTACTTAGCCAGTTACTGCCTATCCATCCAAAATCCTCATAATCAATTGCACCATCGGCCACTGGGTCCTTTGTTCCCACCACCGGCAGCAGAGGCTGATAGAGACTGGAAGAGGCCCCCTGGGCCAGGTAAAGCACTTCGTCATGGCTCAGCGCCCTGTCAAAGATCATAAACTCATCAAGCCGACCGGCGAAACCGCCCTGGGCCTGCCCGGTCTCCAGCCCGATGCGGGCATCAGATGCACCCGAGCCGTCCATCAGCTTCGCCGCATCTTTCTGCCGGGCCGCAAGCAGTCCATCCCGGTAAATCCGCATGACACCCCCGGAGGCATCCTTGACAAAGGCATAATGGGTCCATTGCGTGTAAGCGTCTTCTAAGCCCGGCCGGATACCTGCCATGTCCCACTTGTACTGGCTGGCATCACGGGATGAATCTCCGGCAAAAAATTCGATCGGGTAGACAGGTGAATCCGGGTCCACATCCGCCTTGATCCATAAACTGATCGTCATGCCGGTCGAAACCGTATCAAAAACCTGGCCGGGAATCGTCACCCCATAGGTTCCATCCAGGTACAGCGCATATCCTGAAACCGCATCCGTATCATCCCATGGGTCACAGGAAACACAGGCATCTACGGCGGCATGAAAATCGTTGCCGGAAAGATCAACCGCGGTATTGCCCGCGAATACATCAAAGCTGTACCATGCGCGAAGCCCGGTCTGCCCCGGATCAGACGCATTGACCGTGTAACCCGCAAGCAGCCAATCCTGCATCCAGAAGGCGGCATCCTCAATATCGATCAGGCAATCGCCATTGCGATCCAGTACGGTATAATCCGCCATACAGCGAGGGCCGTATAAAGCGATATCATCAATGTAAATCCTGGCCGTCTGGCCCGGAACGCTTCGCCCCGGGATTACAGCGCCGATGCTTATCGACTGCACCTGCGACAAATTAATGCCGGCAAAATCATCGAGATCAATATCGACCGCCTGCCACTGCTCCAAAGTCAGGATATCCTTCTTATCCGTGGAGAACTGCGAGGTATTGGAACCATCGGAAACTTTCACGATCAATTGTTCAACATCCGGATGACCGAAATATCGAAACGAAAGCGACTGGATATTATTGGATGCCCAGTTTTGTGATGGCGCAAGCGTTTTGACCACTTCACCATAATGCGGGCCGGATGGATTCATAAAATCAATCTTCATCGACTGATTGACATACACATATATCCGATCGTCAACGGTCAGGCTGATCTGGGCACCCGTGGGATTGGAATAATTACTCTGCCAGCCGTTTTGCAGTTGCGTATCATTCGCATAACCGTCAAAGTCATCGATCATCACCTGGTCTTTGATCTGGATCATCCAGACACTGCCGGGCCATACTTCCTGCGTAGAGGTATTCACTTCATCAATACGCCAGTAAAAGACCTGGCCGATTTCGACCATTTCGGGCCATGTATAAGAGGTCGAAGACTGGCGTCCCCTGTATACTTCCGGATCGCCGGCCAGCACCTCTTCATACGACGTACCGAAATACACATCATGGGCATCGGCAAAATCTCCCGCAGACCAGGTCACTGTCATCGGCTCACTGTCCCACACCTCCAGAACCGCCCGATGTTCCGGAGACGGATTCCAGGCCACTGCATAATCGACCGCGGAGGCAGTTACCACCGTCTGACCGGACGTATATTCGTACAACACTTCGCCCCGTCCGTCATGAGCGGTAATCACACCCAGGTCTACATAATCCTTAATATCAAGGGTCACATCCCCGGTAAGGATAAACTGCCCGCCCGTAATATCCATGGATCCGGTTGATTTAAAAACAATCGAAGATGCCTTAAGTATGCCGCCGTTTAGCTGGATATGCCCTGAACCGGTGATGTCATCCTCCGGAACCAAGACCGCACCGGAACCGCCCGTGCAGTCCACGAGTCCCCCATTAATAATCAGATTGCCGTTCCCCTCGCCGCCGACGTGAATCAAATCCGACAGGCACTGACCGTCGTGAATAACAGCGTATCCTGTTGATCCGGAAATGTAACCGATACGAAGCCCCTGGCCTGCAGTCATCGTTCCGCCGGTCATTTCATAGGTTCCAACACCTTTAAAACCCGGCTGGAGACGATTGACAATCGAGAGCGTGCCCCCCTGCTGAAGAAATTTACCCACACCTGAGGCATTATTGGCGATCTTGACCGCTACCGCCTGCAAAGCCCCCCCGGTCATTGTCAAAACGCATTCCCGACTGTCATAATCCCCCGGGCCGCGAAGTACATTGCAAGATGCATTGTCGCCCGATTCGATCAAAGGCCCGGAACCGCCGGGGACAAAGTCAACCACGGCATCGACCGACGAGTGGGGAAGCCCTCCTGACCAGTTCGAAGAAGTAGTCCACTTATATCCAGAACCGCCGTCCGTCCAAATCGAAGCGGCAAAACATGGAAAAACCGCAAGTAAAATAAGAATCAGGCTTGCTTTGAATGTATCCCGAAAATTCATCGATTTCACACCTGCATCCTCCGAAGTCTGCATTTTGTAAATGGTTACGATCAGCTCATTTCATAAAGCAGTAACCTATTATAACAGAACTTAATGTTTACAACAAGCGCATTTTGTAAATTTAACACTTTCCTAATCAACAATGCAGAACTCACTCGCCACCTGGTCAGCCAAAGACAGGCCCTTCCTTGAAAGCCTTACCTTTATGGGACTTACGACAATCAGGCCTTCCATTTTCAACCGATGAATCTGATCCGAAAAGACAGCAAAAGGATCGTGTCCCGTTTGTTTTTTAAAGCGATTCACATCAATGCCATCGATCAAACGAAGACTCAAAACCGCTGTCTCGCAGACATATTCCATGTCCGAAACCTCGCCAAGTACTTCCGCCGGTGCCTGTTCGCTTTGGATCAATTCGATATAGCAATTAATATCCTCGACATTTCGGCTTCGCTTTCGGTTCATAAAACTGTGAGCCCCCGCCCCTAATCCAAGAAAAGGCCGATTTTCCCAGCAGGCTACATTATGCATACACTCCCTGCCGGGCCGGGCAAAATTTGAGATTTCGTAATGCCGATATCCGCCAGCGGTAAGCCGGTCAATCGCTCGATTGTACATCTCCAGGTCCATGCTTTCGTCAATCAGTTTCACACGCCCGGTCTGGACATCCTCAGCCAGGGGCGTACCCTCTTCGCACGTCAGGCTGTAGGCGGAGATATGCTCCGGACCCAGATCCATCGCTTTTTGCAGCGAAATATCAAAGGATTCGAGACTGCTGGATGGGATTGCGAAGATCAGATCGATGCTTATTATATTCTCAAATCCAGCATTACGGGCATTTTCAAAGCACTGGATCGCCTGGCTGGCATTGTGAATCCGCCCGAGACATTCCAGTTCATCATCATGAAAACTCTGCACACCGATCGAGAGCCGGTTTACACCCAACTGTCGGATATGCTTGAGAAGTTCCCTGTCTGCCTGCGCGGGATTGACCTCAATCGTGAATTCTTTCACGTTTTTCGACCGGGCCAATAAACCGGATACAAGCTTGTCTAAAACATCTCGGCCAAGTACTGACGGCGAACCCCCGCCGATATAAACCGTCTCGACATCTGCAAGG
>CAYVUI010000001.1:54333-109020 GCA_964454745.1 uncultured Pirellulales bacterium
CAAGGTCATGGCGGCCCGCTTCCAGAAGTACACACTGCACATATTGCCCGAGATCATGACCCCTGGCCGGCTGGGAGTAGAAGCTGCAGTACCTGCACTTTTTTTCACAAAAAGGAATATGCACATAGAGGTGCCGCATGGCAGGACTCAATCCTGATCGGACGAACCGGAACTCTTGACAGCGAGCACAGGCGGTTCCTGTTCCTCGGTTTCATCACTGTGCTTCCTGACGCGGGAAAAGGCCCAGCCCCAGACGCCGGTCATGGCGAATCCGCAGAAGGAAATGACCAGCCCGGACTGTACGGACCAGTAAATCAGGGCGATAATTACGATTGACCAGATCAGGTGCTCCAGCGGCTTGCGGCCCTTAAGGTAATGATTCACGATATGGGGATACTGGATCCGGCTGATCATCAAAATTGAGGTTCCAATCGCAATGAAGGGCAACAGGATCAAAATCGTATCTCCAACAAAGGAAATGACGCTGTTCATCGGCCCGGCGGTCACGAGATATTCATAAAAGACCACAAGGGAACCGATCACACCCGCGGCCGCAGGTGTCGGCAGCCCGACAAAATGCATGTGACTGGTTTCGTCCTCTTCATTTTCCACGTTGAAACGTGCCAGGCGGATCGCTGCACAGCACATATACAACGCCGAACTGATCCAGATAAACTTGACCAGGAACGGCTCGGTAATCGCGCTGGGATGGACAAGATCGGTCAGCTTATAATAAAGCACCTTTAAGACCAGAAACGCCGGGGCCACTCCGAAACTGATCATATCGCACAGGGAATCCAACTGGCCGCCGAAACTCGACGTCGTCTGCGACATCCTGGCCACACGCCCGTCAAGCATGTCCGCAATCATCGCGATAAAGATCATGTACCCCGCCCAGGCAAAATTCGAGTGTTCGAGGTTGCGAAAGGAGAAATGCTCGGCGCCGATCTTGCTGGCAAAGCCAATCGCGGCAAATCCGCAGGCACCGTTTAGCAGTGTAATCAGCGAAGGCAAAATGGTGATGTATTTCAAACGCTGCCGCCTGACGCGCCGAAGCAATCTTCGTTTTTTCGCCCTGTCACTGAGTCCCATGAGCATCCGTATACTTTGCGACAACCGTCAGGCCGGCCTTGACATTCTGACCGATAGAAACCTGACATTCCAGTTTCTCACACAGCGGAACGTACAATTCCGTCCGCGAACCGAATTTTATCATACCAAATCGCCTTCCGGAAGAGAATTTTTTTCCAACCTGGGCCCGTGAGACGATTCTTCTGGCAATCGCCCCGGAGATCTGCCGAACCAAAAGCGGCCCCTCGGGCGGCTCAAGCCTTTGTAAGTATACATCATTGGACTCATTGACCCGGGCGGATTCGGGATCAAGGGCGTTTTTAAACTTTCCGGGCCGATATTCCACTTCAGTGACTTCTGCCGCACAGGGCATGCGGTTAATGTGGACATTAAAGATGCTCAAAAAGATACCGATCCGCAGGCAAGGCACCTCCAGGGGAGATTCCTGGGCCCCGATCTCGGCAATATCCGATATTTTGCCGTCCGCCGGGGACAAAAGCAGCTCCGGATCCTGGGGGCACTGACGCGGAGGATCACGGAAAAAACAGAGAATCCAGATTAAAACGACACCCAGGACACCTTCCACTGTGCAAAAAACCCATATCGGCGCTACCCACAGCAGTGCCGCAGCCATTAACATCAACCCAAAAAGGCAAAGCGGATACACCAGCACTTGCGGAAAACCGTATTTTGTAATCGGTAGTTTCATGCAAACAGACTACCACCGAAAGAAGATGAAATCAACTCCTCAAAATCCCATTTTTGATATCGCCGATCAAAGAAGCATTAATTTTCCGGCCAGGTAGATCCCGAACAGGATCAGGTAATCGAGGTCACTTTGGGCATAACTCTCGTGTTCGAGCGAATTATCCGCGTACATGGCGCCATAGCACTGGCCGGCGCAGATGATCGGAACAGCCATGACGGATCGAACCCGGGAATTCTTATGTATCCGCCAGTGCTGGGGCACGAGAATATAATCGTGATTGGCGATCACTTCGGAAAGCACGTCGTCGCGTTCAAGGTCCTGGCGGTTGAGTTTCGGACCGCTGATCATCTTACCGCCCTCGATCTGGAAATCCCCCCCGCCTTCGGTACGAAAACCGGCCCAGACATGAAAGGCATTGAGCTGGCTGAGCATCAGTTCCGTCGTTTCCCGGTGAAGATGGAAAACATCCTTGTTTTTTTCAATATGGGCAACCGCACTCATGAAATGCTTAACCCTTCGAATGGGCAGCTCAAAGGGAGGGTCGCGGCGTGTGAGATGCCGAATTATTTTATGAGCCGCCTCGGGCTGGTCATCGTTCAGGGTCCGCGCCATCGTGGTATCGCTCAGCTCGACGGTCTGCTCGAGAACCTGCCGATTCTTTTCGAGGATCACTTCAATTCGGAACTTCGAAATCCGGACCGCATCCCCGTGAGACAGCGGATGCTTGTGGATGGCGGTGTTGTTGAGGTAGGTTTTGTTCGAGCTGCCCAGGTCCTCAAGGATCCACTGGTCCTTTTTGTTGGTGTAAATCACCGCATGCTGACGCGAGACGGACAAGTCCGGCAGCAAAACCTGGCACCCCTGCTGACGGCCGATATACACCGGGCCTTCCTGGAAACCCAGTTCCTGGAGAACCTGATCTTCACTGGAAATCCGTAACTGCATTTTTCTTCCTTTCCGGAGCTATTATGCACGAAATGACCGGCTTTGTCAACTTTTTTCGTCGGCAATCGCCTTTAAATTTCAAACCCCTCGAAAAGACTCATATTCACGTATGGAATCCACTTGCTTGAAGCGAGGAACAGAAGTAGAATTATTTTGGATTGTTTTTGGAGAAAATAATGCTTATTCCTTCGGATACGGCTTGTTAGTACGCCATAAATAAACTTAAATTAACCAGAGAGGCATATTTGATAATATATTACGAATTACTTGCTGTTTTTTTCATCTCGGTGGCACCTTCTTTGCTATACTTTTGCATGTCAAAACGACGCCGCAAGAAGAAAAGGCTCTCATTATATGACTTATCCTGGCATGTAATCCGGCAAACGCAGGGGGAAAGCCTGATTTTAGACCGGTCTAACCTGACCGCAAGCGAGTCGAGGCCGTATGATTTGCATCATTTACCATCCGCTTCCACAATCAACACACCCCACGGTGAAAGCTTCGGAACATCAACCTCACTGACAGAACCGCCGGCCAGCAGCTTCTTCGAGCCATCCGCCATCAGCATCGAAACCTTCAACGGCTTATTCCCAAAGAACATCTCAGGGTTCAAAGTCACACGAAACGCTTTGGGCTCTTTCGACCAGTCAACCAAATGCACCACGACCGGCGCTGAAGGATCACCCGGCACCGCCCTTACCACACCATAAACATCCAAATCCTCAGCAATCTCAAGCGGGGTCGCCTTGCCGTACCGCGTCTCTTTAAACGTACCACCCGCTAAGGCCGCTTCTTCATAGCCATCGAACCACTTTGCGTTATTGCGTACAAAACCATACAGGTCTGCATACTCCTCGGGCTTACCGAAATACCTCTCCGACCCTTCCGGCGTCGACCGCAAATATGTATCCCACGGCACCATAATATTCCCACCCATCGAATAGGCCGTCGCAATCACCTGCCGAGCCAACTGCACATCAACCGCATACCCTTTCTTGAATGCCTTGGGGATAGTCATTATCTGTCGTTTACCCACATCAAACGCCATTTGCAATTTCTCATGAATACGCTCCGGCCTGGAATCGCTCACATGCAGTTCCCGAAAGCCGTAATCAAAATACTGGGCATAATTCAACTCTGTATTGCCCACATACTCATTAAACGACATCGGAATATGCCGGCCGGCGTATGCAGTGACCCTGTTGCGCAAATCCTTGAAATACGCCCCTACCGCTTCATTTTGGAAGCGAACAAAATACTCCCGCAGCCATTGCGGCTCTTTCTTATCATTCTCCAGCAAATACTTTTTATAGTCAAAATCTGCAATATTCTTAATCCCAATACTTTCCAACTCACTTTTACTGGCATTTCGCGACAAATACGGCAAAAACTTTTTCATACAACTGTCACAATAACAACCGCCCCATTTTACCGTACCTCTGTTCATCGCCGGGTCATCAACCTGCAAACTATCGGCCCCCGCATCAATACACGCGCGGGCATGCTTCATAAACACTTCACGATAATCTTCACTGTTCGCACATCCCCAGTACCCTGGAGGCGTCCACATACTCATCCACGGCGCCGCGATCCGATTGCCTTCCAGGTCAACCGCACGACCCACCTTCCGCACCGTAGGCCCAAAAGGCTTATCAACCAATATCGAATTCAGCGTCAAACCAAAATGCAAACCCGGTATCTCTGCTTTTGCCTTATCCACATATTCCTTCCTGGCATCGTAAACCCACTCCAGCCGACTCACATGAAAATCTTTCACCGCCTGGATCGTATCCCACGGGTCCTGGGCATCGTCCGGGTTTGGGCATCTTTCGGACGGGGCTGTAAGCTTCGCCGGATGCGGATACAAGCTCCGCATTATCACATCGCTGTATTTCGGCAATTGGGCCGGCCTGGGCTGTTTCTTCGCAACCTGCCAAACTCTGTGCGCTTTTGCCTGCAATCCATAGGCTTTGGGGAAGTCTGCCTTGAGACCGATCTGGTCATACTGCATGCGGGCCTTATCGAATCCGGGTTTCCAGTTGACGTTTTCGGTATTCGCTGATTCTTCATTCCTTTTGCCGTTGGAGCGGAATTGCTTATTTGCCGCGTTTGTAATCTGCATGTCCACAAAACGCTGATGCATCGTCTGGCCGGGCCAGTCGAGGAAAATCCCGTCCGGGGGGATGTCTTTCATGTGGGCAGCGGCCCTGGTATTATCAATGGTGATCTGCTGATAGGTGTTGATATAGGGGCCATTTTCGGGATTGACCATGGCAGAATGAATGGCGGCGCAGTCCCCGGAATCCTGCGAACAATCGTAGATGCGAAGGAACTTGAAGGTGTTGTTGTACGAGGGAACGAGTTTCGGAGCAAGTTCTGGCCCGACAAAACCGTCCGGCATGAGGTGCCCTCGGAGGGTAGTGGCGTAGCGGGGAGAACGGAAAAATTCGCTGTATGAGATTTCATTACAGTTAACGCTGTACATATTGATACAGGCGCAATAAATCGAAAGCTGGCCGATATCGTGGATTTTGTTGTTGGACAGGATGTTGTGTTCGAGCCGAAACGAGTCAAAATTTTTCGGCAGCGGGATAGGAGCCCAGTTGCTCAGGGTAATCCCGTTGACGCCGGTCTGTTCGATCCAGCAGCCGTAAACGAGATTCTGAGTATTTTGTCCAACCATCATGATACCCGAGCGGCCTGAGTTTTTGAGGTGGCAGTTGCGAACCGTAATGCGAGTCGTGTAGTTCATCCAGATCAGGGCGTGGTCGGTGTAGCCCCATTTTTGTGCCCACCAGAAACGGGTCGGCGAGATGGCTTTACTGTATTCAAGGGCGAGGCCTTCGATTTCGATGTCGTGTACGAGCCTGGTAATAGAGGAGCCTTCAAATCGGATAAGGTCGAAAAGTACCGGCAATACGATATTGAGCTGGTCGGGATGTTTCGCAGATTGCGGAATAAGATAGAGGATTCTGGAGAATGGATCGAAGTAGAATTCACCGGGAGCGTCAAGAAAGTCGCGGTGTTCCTCCAGGAAGTAGCGAGCTTTTTCTCTGCCTTTTCTTTTGTCGCCTATTTTTGTTTTGTCGCCTTCATTCGCGAAAATGATCTTGCGTGTTTCCGTATCGATGCCGGTCACGGAACAAATCCAGCGGTGCCAGTCGCATTTGCCCCAGGGAAAGACGTTAATTTTCATGGTGCCAAAGTCGGCGGGAATACCCATGAAATCCTTTTCACTGCTAAAGAGCCAGCTTTCCGTGTCCGACGCTTCTTCTTCGGTCGAGCCGCCCTCAGATGCAAAATAAGGCCCGGCCGCGGTCGGGAATTCCGGATCGAAGATGTAGTTGGGCTGGCGGGCTTTGCGGATTCGTGTGCCGTTTTCGTAAAGGGTGTGGCAGGTTTGGTTTTCGGGCAGGTGGATTTTCCATACTTTGGAGTCAACCTTCTCCCAGCCTGTAAGCCGTCTGCCGCCCAGGAGACGGGCTTGGCCGGGGCCGCCGGAGCTGCGATAGACCACTTTACAGCCGTTGGAGCCGCTGTCCTGATCGGTAAAGGTGACAGGTTCGTCGAGGATGTAATCGCCGGCAGCAATATGAACCGTGATGTTCTCATTCATGGATGCATTGACCGCGCGAACGGCCTGCTGAGCCCGCTGGAGGGTCTGGAAGGGTTTTTCCGCCGTGCCGGGATGAGTATCAGAACCCGCCGGGCTGACGTAAAAGTCTTTGGCATAGCAGGTTAGGGCAATAGACAGGGTCAGCATGATGACGGACAGCGATTTTGTATTCATTGTAAACCTTTCCATATCAGAATATATTAAGAATACGACGCCTTCACAATTTACTCGTAAAGTAAATCTTTTGCAAAGCATTTAGCTGCGGGTCCAGTTTTCAACCTTAAGACTTTTGATGCGTTTAAATTCGCGTTTATTGTTGGTTACAAAAGTAACATCCAAAGCCAGGGCATGAGCTGCAAGCAGGGTATTCATTGGGCCAACAAGCGTTCCCTTTGTTTCTAAATGAGTACGGATTTGACCATAATAAATCGCAGCGTTGCTGTCGAAATCGACGACTTCCAAATCGGCCAGAAAGGCCGTCAGAATATTCTGATTTTGGGGCTGCTTAGTGGATTTTTCTACGCCATACTGAAGCTCAGCCAATGTGATGCTTGAAATACCAATATCGCCAATATCGTATTGTTTTATGTGCTCCAGAATACGGCGATTTGACTTGCGCAGCAATTCGATGCAGATATTGGTATCCAGCATGTACTTCACAAGGATTTCCTTTGGTCATAAGCTGCAGGTTGATTTCTCTCGGCCATAAAGTCGTCAGACATTTGACCGCAGGCACTGATGAGACTTTGCCATTTTGTATCTTTAGGAATAAGCATAACCGTATCCCCAATTTTGTTGATGAGTATTTCATCTGAATCAAAGCGATATTCTTTGGGCAATCTTACGGCTTGAGACCGTCCGTTTTCAAATAATTTAGCGGTTTTCATAGCAATCTCCAAGAATGTAATATATTCGAGTATATACCATTTTCGGTGAAATATCAAGGACGATTTATAAAAAATGCTGTGCTGCGCAGTTTCGGGGTTTCGCACCCTTCAATAAAAAAGCCCTTTCCCTTGTCAGGGAAAAGGCTCAAATAAACGGAGGAGGAGGGATTCGAACCCCCGGATCCTTGCGGATCAACGGTTTTCAAGACCGTCGCAATCAGCCGCTCTGCCACTCCTCCGGGCGTTATTTCCGGAGTATTTCTCTCTCTTCGGATTTTAAGAGGGGCTAATTTACCCCAAACATCCTGCTTTTTCAACATCTCTTTACGAGGAAAATTTGGATTTGGGCCCAAAATCGCCCTGCTGAACCCAAAATCGCACTATTTCCCGTCAAAATGGAAGACCTCTTCCATTCCCATCCACCATTCGCCCTCTGCGCGGGTCTCCAGCGGCGTCTGCAGCGGGTCTGTATGCTTCCACCACCGCTGGGTCGTCTCGTCCTCACCCATTTTGGCCATATCCGCCTCAAAATCCTCACCCACATACTCAAAATAGCTGAAAAGGTAAAATTCCCCCGGCTTGATCTCGCCAAGGTAAATCGAATAATTCCGGATATTGCACTTCTCAATCTGGGCCAGCACACCCGGCCAAGCATCCGCATGCAAACGCTTGTATTCCGGAATCGCTTCCTCCTGAATCCCGATCACCGAGCCAAACCGCTGGACCTGCTTTTCCTGGCAGCCGCACAAAACCACCACCATCACCAATAAAACCGCAAAAATGGTACGCCTCATAATCTTCTCCTTCGCTAATTTGCCTATTTTGAGTACTCTTTTACTGCCTCAAACGCCGCGACAACATTTTCCGGCGGAACCTCTGGCAGAATATTATGAACCGGGTTAAATACGAACCCGCCGTCCGGGGCAAAAATATCCAGGTTCTCCCGCACGTGATCGCGAACCTCCGTGACCGTCCCCTGCCGCATGACCGAACGGGTATCACACCCTCCGCCCCAGAAGACGACATCCTTTCCGAA
Organism: uncultured Pirellulales bacterium; assembly: GCA_964454745.1. Lineage (GTDB taxonomy): Bacteria > Planctomycetota > Phycisphaerae > Sedimentisphaerales > Anaerohalosphaeraceae > CAYVUI01. The sequence continues at coordinate 62,598 of CAYVUI010000001.1, forward strand.
TTCCTGTTTAAGACGCGCAGGTTCCATATCCCGGCAGATCGTCTGCACGGGGTTTAATATCTCAATTCCCGCCTCGATCAGATCCGGGATCAGTGCATAAATCGAACCGCACGAATGCAGCAGAATCTTCATATTGCTGTTGGCCTTGATGTACTCGCAAAGCTTGGTATGCCGGGGCTTAAACAGCTTTTTATAGATATCCGGCGGCATGAAAGGCCCGGAATCCATCCCGAGGTCATCGCCGAGACGGATCACATCCGCGGTATCGCCCACGGCCTGGCATACCTTTTCCAGCGTTGCCAGGTGCCGTTCGAGCAATGCGTCCAGCAAGGCCTCCACCTGGTCCTGTTCGGTAATCAGGTCCATCAAGAACTGGTCCATCCGCCGCAGGAAGGTACCCCACTCAAACAGATTACACCCGCAGACCACCACAATCGCCCGGTCCGACTCCTGGCGTAATTTGCGAGTATTCGCAGCCAGTTTGTCCCAAAATCCGGCCTCGCCGGCATGGTCCCACGGACTGTGTACAAATGCCGCCCAGAGCACCTTGCCCATTGCCTCATCGAGACCGCCAAAATCCTCCGGCCAACCATCCACATACGGAAAACACGCCTGGTCAAAAAACGTACCCTTTGACGGCATCCGGGCCAGCAGTTCCCCACTCGGGCCTTTCGCGTCAAACGAACCATCCTCGAGCTGTACGGGATTGAACCACTTCGGGTAGAACCCTTCACTGCCGTCGGCAAGGGTTACCGGGTACCATTTGTCGGGATCCTCATTAAACGTCCGGCCGGCATCCACGACATCTACACCCAACGCATCCAGAATCTCCGGATCCGGCTCGGCGAGTTGTTGTACGACGTCATAAATCCGCGTTTTCAGGTGCCCGAAACCAAGATGCTGCTTGAGATGATTGTATGCAATTGCGGAAATACCCGAACTGGGCGTCGATCCGAGGTCCACGGCCACCCGGCTGGGCTGTTGATGATCTAAACTGCTCGTTACGATTTCTCGTGAATTCACTGATCTGCTCCTTATTTTTGACATACCAAAACTGTACGCCATTATACCCAAACCATAAGGATATGCAATTTTAGACTTTAATCCATGAAAAATTCGGGAATACCAGGAGGGAAATTGGCAGATTGATAAGCTGCGACCCTGAGAGAGGCTCGCGTTCCTCTCTCAGAGTCGTTTTATGCCGGCAAGCCGGCCGTTTGCAGCTATGACGGGAGGTTTATCTGATAGACCGCATCAAGCGATTTGTCTGTCTGATTCTTTTCATCCCAGGTAAAAAACTCTTCGCCGCATATCTGAGAATTGTAGGGAAGATTTCCGACATGTCACGTTAGGAATTGGTTAATCTTTTGTTAGCCGACCCATACATTCATAAAACTTCTGCATCAAGCCCCCCCCTTAGCAATCGCTTATTCAGCACACGCAGGCCAGAAAACGGTCCCGGTCACAGTTGATCCGCGAACGCAGCCGCTTGATAACATCTGAATGAATCTGCGAAACCCGCGATTCTGAGATATCCAGGCACTGCCCGATCTCCTGCATGGTCATTTCCTCGTAATAATACAGGGTAATGACCATTTTCTCGATGTGACTGAGGCTTCGCGTAATATATTCTTTGGTATCGGTTTTTTCCATCTGGATATCCGGCAGGTTCACATTCTGGTCGCGAATCTGCTCACCGAGGCTGCCTTCCTGTTCGGGAATCGCACTTTCCAGCGAGGTCACGGACCGATTTACACTTGACTGAAGATCGAATACCTGCTTTTCATCCACACCCATCTCCTCGGCAAGTTCCCGGTCAGTCGGGCGGCGGCTGAGTTTCGCCTCAAGAGCATGCTCGGTACGGTTCATCGCGTTGTATTTCTGGCGTGTCCACCGCGGAACCCAGTCCAGGTGACGAAGTTCATCGAGCATCGAACCGCGGATACGCCGCTTGCAGTAGCTGCTGAAGCGAATCCCCCGGCTGCGGTCAAAACTGCGGACCGAATCCATCAGGCCGAATACCCCGGCGCTGACCAGGTCATCGTAATCCACATTGGAACTGGTACTGGCCGAAACATCCGAAGCAATTGCACGAACCAGCGGCAAATACTTCTCCACCATTCGATTTCGCTCAAAAATCGAAATGCCCACCTCCGCATCTTTCTCTTTTTCATCAAACCGACATGACTGCGTATTCTTTCGTACCATGATCTCTCTCCATCTCTATTTCACTGTAATCGGAAATAAAATGTCTCGGCTGGGATTCGTATCTCCGTACAAAATCCGCATAGCGAATCGCATCGGCCAAAGCACGGTCGATACATCCCATGCAATGCTGTTCAAAATCCACCCCGCTGTCCATATCATAGCTTTGCAGCGCCTGGCACAAACCGTACACCCCCACACTGAGCAGATCTTCCCGGGAAATATTGCGGCCCGCCCTCTTCCATACCTGGCTGCTCAGGCGTTCGACCATCGGCATGTGCAGATCAATCAGGACATTCTCGGTATCAAACGTTTCATACTGGTCACGGGACTGCGAACCTGCGCTCATGATCGTTTCTAAATACCCTAACCTCTCCATGGGCGTGACTCCTTCCTTTTCCATAAATACTCATTCAAAAGAGGAAACCGCCGAAAGCCGTTTCATGCCGGCCGCCTTGCCGACACAGGAGTCTGATCTATCGCAATCTACATGCCAGCATTTTTTGAAACTACCGAGTTGGAAGTAGGTATTTTTACTCTAACAAAAGCCTGATAAGTTCAAAAAACCTAACTATGCCCTTATCAGCACAGAAAAAAACGATTCTTATATAAAAGGTCCGATAATTAACTATTTCTACAGAATAAGAAGATGGGGAAAATACCTATACAATATGGTGATTCAACCCCAAAGAGAAACTGGGCTTCGCAGAAATGAGAAATCCGTCACAAAAATGAGAAGAAGGGCAAAATGAGCAATTCGGCAAAGCGGCAAATCCGGCATTTATATGATTATTTGCCGCTTTTTGACATTGATATCAGTATGTCCTTGCTGCATCGGCCACCCGAGTGGGGGTACGATGGTCCTTGAGCTCCGAAATGGCCTGCCGGGTTTTTGCCGGTCCCTTCTTAATCTTGCGATAAAGCGTTGCCAGGGAAATATCCAGTTCTCGGGCCGCAGCAGCATAGTCATTGCTGTGCGTTTCAAGGCAACGGCGAATAATTTCGCTCTCAAACGCACTGACCCGGTCGGCAAGGGTTCCACCGGTCATCAGCGACGACTCGCAAAATTCTCTGATTGTACCCGGAATATCTTCCATCACGATCACCGGACCGCGACAGAGAGTAACCGCCCGTTCCACGGCGTTTTCCAGCTCACGGATATTGCCCGGCCAGGGATATCGCAAAAACAGCGTTTCTACCGCGATATCAAGCCCCTCGACGTGTTTATTGAGCCTCTGGGAGTACTTATGGATAAAATGTGAGGTCAAAAGTGAAATATCGCTGCCCCTCTCGCGAAGCGACGGCAGGATAATCTCTACGACATTGATCCGGTAATACAGGTCTTCGCGGAATTCCTTTTGCGCGATGCGGTCCTTAAGCTGCTGGTTCGTGGCCGCGATAATCCGAACATCCACGTCCTCAAGCGTTGTGCTGCCGACCTTCTGCACCTGCTTGTGCTGGATCATCCGCAGGAGTTTGACCTGCAGCGCCGGGGGCATATCCCCAATTTCATCGAGAAACAACGTGCCCTCATGGGCACTTTGAACCAGGCCTTCCTTCTCACGGATCGCCCCGCTAAATGACCCTTTGACATGTCCAAACAACTCCGATTCGAGCAGCCCTTCCGGGATCGACCCGCAATTGATCGGCACAAACTTTCCTGCCCGACCGCTGTGTTCGTGAATCGCCTGGGCAACCAGGTCCTTGCCGGTCCCGCTCTCACCGGTAATGAGCACACTGCACTGGGCCTGGGCAACCTGTGAGATCGTCGAGAAAACCCGCTGCATCGCCGGGCACTGGCCGATGATGTTATCCAGGGAATACTCCTCCCGCAAACGTCCGCGCAGGTAATTGACCTCGTTAAACAAATGATGGGCCTGCATCGCGTGCTCGACGATATTGCGTATCTCGTCAATGGAAAACGGCTTGGTCACGTAATCATAGGCCCCGGCCCGCAAGGCCTGCACGGCGGTTTCCGTACTGGCATAAGCGGTAATGGTGATTATAATCAGAGAGGGCCACTTTTCCCTCGCCCGGCGGATAAACTCAAAGCCGTCCATCTCGGGCATCCGGATATCCGTCAGCACCAGGTCCACACGCTGCTGAGCAAGAATCTCAAGCGCTGCAGTCCCCGTCTGGGCAAACAGTATCTCACGGTCAGGCTGTTCAATGATTGTCGCGAGCTCTTCGCGAATGTACGCTTCGTCGTCTACGATCAATACTCGATCCATAACTCATATCCCCTTTGCTGGGTTTACATTATTAGCATTATACACTTTTTCCATCTCAATGTCACGAATCTGTCGTCGGGAATGTTTTTCCCGGGAAGGGAGAAATACACTGAAGGTCGATCCTTTTTCCTCTTCGCTGTCCACATGAATCCAGCCGTGGTGCTGATCGATGATCGAAAGCGACACTGAAAGCCCCAGCCCTGTTCCGTGCCCGCTTTCCTTGCTGGTAAAAAACGGCTCAAAAATATGCGCCATCTGCTCTGAATTCATCCCGCAGCCGTTGTCCCCAATGGAAAAAACAAGGTAATCTTTTACCTGGGAGCCGGCACTGCCTTCCATGCGAATGGACTGGGAGTAGACATGGATATTCACCTGGCCATCCTCGCTGCAGGCATCCGCCGCATTGATCATCAGGTTCAAAATCACCTGCATGATCTTATTGGAATCGATCTCCACCGGCGGCAGATTCCCCTCGATCTCTTTGTGAATCGTAATGCCTTGAAACGGCTTGCTGTTTTCGACCAGGACCAGGATATTCTCCAAAACCGGAGTGAAGGAACAAACCCGCTTGCTCAAAGGCGCTCGGCTCTGCAAATCACTGAAACGTTTGGTTAATTGACTGATCCGATCCACATGGATCAGCAAGTGCTTTAACTGTTCCGGATCGGCCTTATTTTCCCGGGTCATCCGCTGAAGCTGGCTGGAAACAAGCGTCAGCGGGTTATTAATCTCGTGAGAGATCTGGGCGGCAATCCGCCCCGCGGTCGAAAGTTTGGCCGCATGCTCCAGCGAGGCGTTCATTTTTTTCTGGAAGGTCAGATCCTGAATGGTCAGCAGCAGGCAGGCAACTTCCTCAATCATCACCTGCCTGGACTCCGCGGAAAGATATACACGCCCGGTCCCGGGCAGTTGGGTCCAGCCTTCCTGGCTTTGACTCGCCTGATGGTCTTCCATCCACGTCTGTACCAGGCGGCAAAGCGGGTTGTCGTCCAGGCAAAGCTCCCTGCAGCTCATACCGCTTAGAGGCTTGTCATTTCCGCCAAAGAGACTCCCGGCGGCAAGATTACTCGAAATAATCGTCCCGCTTGAATCGATTACCAACAGGGCCTCATTGACGCTCTGGAGAATAATCTGCCGCAGACTCTCCGATTCACTGAGTGTTTGCTTTAATTCAAGGTTCGAAAGGGCATACCCGGCAGCGTTGCAGAATTCTTCGAGTACATGAATATGATCGAGCGTAAATGCATCTAAACGGTGGTCATACACACACAACATCCCGCAAATCCTGCCATGGTCCTGAATGGGAACACAGCAGCGTGAAGGGTACTCCATATCAAAATCCAGGGAATCATATTCATCTCCCATGCCGGGCTCGCGAACCAATGACTCGCCTTCAACCAGGACATCTGCTAATTTCGGTTCATTTTGAAGGAGAGTATCGATATGAAAATTTGTTTTTTCGAGATCAAAATCAGCCTGCCCATATCTGCCTCGCCCCCGGAGCTGCTGACCGTTTCGGCTCACCAGGCCAATCCAGGCCATCCGGCACGAACAGATGCGGCAAACACTTTCACACATCGTATTTAAAAATCCCGGCAAATCCTCGGAACTGGACAATTGCCCCGCCAGCTTGCGGATGCGTCCGAACTGCACATCCATTTCGCGGGCACGGCCGATGAGCGAATGAACACGGATCGACTGCTCAGCAAGCCGCGCATACGACTCAAGCACTTCCATATACCGAAGGTCAAAGACATCACTGGGATCGAGGATCAGCATGAACCCGAAAATTCGGTCCGCCTCGCGGAGGGGGAAACACATCAAAGACTCTTCGACAAAGCCCTCGATCATCCCGCAGGAAAAATTCTCTTCGCCATGTATGTCCTCGATATACACACTGACGTTTTTCTGATAACTTTCCCATCGCTGTATATCCTGAAGATCAATCAAAACCGTACGGCCCTGTCCCAGGTCCAGTCCATACTCCCCCGCGGCGGCAAATTGATTTTCATTGCAGCGAGTCAGAACCAACCCTCCTTTGGCCCGAACCACATGCACCGCAGATTCCAAAACGGCATCGAGCCCTTCATCTTCCCAAACCTCACAGGCATAGCCGGCGGTTTCCCCAAAGCCTTCCAACTGCTGAATACGGCTCTTGAGCCTGCCGTCAGCGCGCTGAAGCATTCTTGAATTTGCAACGGCAAGGCCCGCACAACGACTGACGGAACGCAGAAAAGCCAGCGATTGCTCCAGGAGCTTTGGCGAAGATTCGACCATAAAGAGCATCCCGTAGACAGTCCCGCCGTGAACCAGGGGCACAATATAAAATCCCTTCGAGCCGGGAGGGTTCACCGACGTTGCTGAAATGCCCCTGCAGTCCTTGCACTCGCGGGCAGGCGTCAGCATTTTCCGGCATTGCATGCAGGCCAGGCACGCGGCAACCTGCTGCCTGTAGAGCCCATCGGGATCCTCCCCATCCTCACCGACATACCGTACTTCCTGCTCCGAGAGAAACATATAACCGCTGATCCACTTGAGTTTCAGATAATGCGACAAAAGACGTAAACTCGAACGAATCACATTGTCCGGTTCAATCTCGACGCCGGAACCGGCCGAAAGGCTGATTCGCTGAAGAATCTTCGCCTCACGTGCCACCTTTTCTTCTCGCTCGAGTGATTGACGGATCTCAACTTCTCGTCGAACGCGCTCGGTAATATCCCACGCCGTGACCAGTACACTGGTTACCTCCCCCGGGTCATCGCGAATGGGAGAAATGGTCATTTCCAGCCACTGGGAACTCCCGTCTTCTCGGTTCACTGGCAAGGTTATCTTCTGATTTTCCAGCCGGGACCATTGCTCAAATGCCTCTTGTACACGGCCGGCCGTTTCGCCGGCAAAGTAATCCCAGAGAAAACATTTGGAGGGGTCCTGTTCGAGAGTCACCAAAGAAAAATACTCCCGGGCAGAGCGGTTCATGGAGAGCACTTTGCCCTGCAGGTCCACTTCAAGAATCAGGTTCGGCGACACATCGACCAGCAAACCGATCCGTTCTTTGGCCTGCCTGAGTCGTTCATTGGCCTGGCGGGTTTCAGTAATATCCTGGTAAATCCCGCTGATTCCGCACGCTTTGGCCCCTTGCTCATCGTAGATCGCGACGATGTTACCCTCCAGCCACCGCAACTGGCCTTCCTCGCTTACAAAGCGAATCGGGTGGCGCAAAATGGCCTGCCCCTTCATCACGGAACGAAAATCCTGACGAACCGTCTTGACATCCTCGGAATACACCAGCGAATAGATGCTTTTGCCGATCAGCGACTTTTCCGGATAGCCGAGAATGGACTGAACTGCCGGATTCAGCGAAAGGATCTTTCCATTTTCGTCGATCTGGAAAACCAGGTCCGGAATATGGTTGAGAAGGTGGGTCTTCTCCATACGAAGCGCCTGCTCGATGCGCTGGAGTTTTTCCTCGATTTCAATCTCCTCCTGGACGCGGGAAACGACCGGTGTGAGAATCCCCGGAAATGTCGTGTCCTTAATGACATAATCCCGGGCCCCCCGCTTCATGGATTCAACCGCGACAAACTCACTGCCCTGACCGGTAACCATAATGAAGGGAACGGTTAGACCCTGATCCTCCAGGCGATTGAGAAGTTCAATCGCATTCATGTCGCCCAGTTGATAGTCCACCAGCATCAGCACGTCCGCATCCCGCTGGAGAAACTCCATGGCGGCCTGACCGGATGCTGCCGCATCAACTTTCTGACCGTCGCGTTCCAAATGCTTCCGTACAAGACGCGACAGCCCCGGATCATCCTCTACGAGAAGGATCCGTTTTGAGGAGGTCTCCTTACCCATTTCGGTACCTCCTTTCGTGACCACGGATTTTAAAAAGTGACTTTTTTACAACCCACACAGTCGTCACCCTTCAGACCAAAACCTCAGCCTGTCTCCGGAAAATCCCTGTCACCGGTACTTATGTCGAAAGGGAGGGAATTTTTACATTCGGCAGTGAAAGAAAACTCCCAACCTTATCTATACAAAATCGAAAAGAAGCATAATCCTCGGGTTTGACAACAAAAAAGCTGCCCCCCGAATCATAAAAATGATTTACGGTCTCTACATCTCCGCTTTCCGTCATCATGATAATCGGGGTTCCCCTCAGCGATGGCTCTGAACGGATTTGCCTGACGATATCCAAACCATTCGCCGAACTGTCCACCAGGTCGATCAGCACCAGGAAATTGCTGCTGGCCGCCTGGTAGAACTCACGCCCTTTTCCCAGCAGAAAATCCACAAGGCTCACCGCATCACTGAAGTGAACAATCTGGTAATTCGGACAGCTTTCGGATAAACGCTCCTCAAGCGTTGCAAAACGGTCCATATCATCCTGTGCTACGAGTAAAACTTTTTGGCTATCCATAATTGATTACAGCTCTGACTCCATCAGGGTCTGATACAACTTAATTCATACACAAAGTAGGCACTTCAATATGCTTCAAAAACCCGCCTATTTTCTCAACCGTATCACAAAAATCTGAATACTCAATCGGTTTGACCACATACGTGCTGCACCCAAGTTCATGACACTTTCGGACTTCTTTGGGATCATCTGTGGTGGTCAGCATGGCAACGGGAATCTGCTTCAAACGCTGGTCTGATTTGATCCGTTTCAATACTTCCAGACCGTCTACTTTCGGCATCCGTATGTCCAGCAAAAGAAGATAGGCCTTACCCTGCTGTTCTTGAGAAGTAGACAGATTGTTTAAATAATCCAAAACTTCCTGCCCGTCTTTGAGATGAACAATCGGATTTTCAATCCCCGCCCGTTCAAGATTGCGTTTGACAAGTTTGAAATGGCCGAAATCATCTTCCGCAGCGATAATAATCACATCATTACGCATAAAACGGCCCCCCAATCAATAATGCGAAAAAAATAGATTCCTGTAAATGAAGCAATTTAACTCCTCTGCCCAGGTTCGTTTAATGATTTGCTAATGAACAATCCATATCCATAACGTTGTTTTATTCTAACAGGAAATCCCTTAATGTCAAGGTTTCCAAGACAATTTCATCACATTTAAGAAGTAATTACAAGAAATTTGGAAGAACCAGTCTCAAATATTAGAAAATCTACATACACCTATTTAGCGGTATACAATAAATAGAATAAAGCGCGCCTTGCATCTTGCAAGACGTGCCTGAAGAAATGAACATGGGATTAAGTGCAGTTCTAATAATTGCAAAATGAATTGTTAGAGGTGGCCCTTAAGCTTGTGAAAGACGCATTTCAAGGGCCTAATCGAACATACAAATAATCCCTACCATCTTACTGGGACAATTTTCCGTGTTTGCCGTCACCTTGCGAAGTTCAAAAACCCGAACAAATTGACCGTCCTCCCGGCACAGCCGGTATGCAAGGTACTCCGCACAACTGTCTTCATCAAGGTGACTTTCAACCTCATCACAAATCCACTCGACATCTTCCGGGTGCATTCGTTTCAACAGCCACTCAATCCCTTCGTTCATCAACTGTGAACTCGAACAGCCCGCGATTTTGTCGCAAGCTCCTGTTACATAATCATATACGTCACGAGCCAGGTCATAGCAATAGTGAATCCCCTCCCGCCATTTCTGACAAAATGAGTCGTCAATCCCCTCAGCAGCATGGTTTTCCATATACCTGTCCATTTGCAAAGCTCCTGTTAAAAAATGCCTTTATGCCCGGCTTTTCCCAATTTATCTGCTGCATCAGGGGCTCCTCCGCCACTTCTTCTACCTGATTGCCTCTATGGCCCATTGACGGGTACCATTCGTCAGCAATGCGGTCCGTTCATTAAAAAAATGCCCGTCAAAATCATGGAAAAACAGATTTTCTTTCCCGGGGGTGGAAACATCGATCGGGAGTTATCGGACCGATTTTTCCAACTTTCTTGAAGAAAATACCTAACTGCCAATCGGATTTATCCGATACAACACCGGAATGGAGGTTGAGAAGGGATGTCTTTTCAAAACGTAAATCCCTCCCAGCCGCCCCGGGCAATGGAATTCAGGCGAAATGGAAGCCAAAGATGAGCGAAACGCAGAAAGAAACAAACCAGGCAGGTTCCGGGCTCAAAATCCTGGTCGTTGAAGATTTCCAGACCATGCGAAAAGCGATTATGCAGGTCCTGCAAAGTATTCAAATCGAAGTCGTTGAGGCCTCCAACGGACTCGAAGCACTGAAGGCCCTCGAAAATCAACCCTTTGACGCCGTATTTACCGACCTGGTTATGCCCGAAATGGACGGTTTTGAACTTTGTGAAGAAATCCGGAGACGTCCCAATCTCCGCAAGCTCCCGGTAATTATCATCTCCACACACCGGGATGCCCAGTATGTCATCAAGGCCCTGCGAACCGGCGCGGATGACTACCTGACCAAACCTTTCAAGGCTCCGCTGGCCAAAAAAGTGATTGAAAGGGCAATGAGCAATGTCTGAGACCGCAGTCGAAAAGAAAACGACCCGCCCCGGCGTCGCGGAAGAAAGCATGATCGTCCGCATGTCCAGCCTCGATAACATGCTCCAGCTCGCCGGCGAAGTCATCATTGTCAGCTCGAACCTCAATGCCATGAGCCGTCAGATTCGCGAGGGCGTTCCCATCAGCCGATCCGTAACCAATGACATCAAGGACCTGGCCATTACCTCCTCGCGCATCTCGTCCGATCTGCATAACCTGGTCTCAAATGTCCGAAATGTCGATATGAGCGATCTTTTCGCCCGTTTTCAGCGTCTGGCACGGGATACGTCCCGCCGGCTGGGCAAGGCCATCCGCTTTGAAGTCGAAGGCCAGGAGATTTGCATTGATAAAAAAATGAGCGAAAAAATTTACGATCCCATCGCCCACCAGATTCGCAACGCCATGTCCCACGGGATTGAGGACGAACAGACCCGCAAAGCCGCCGGCAAAGACCCGCTCGGTACGGTAAAACTTTCCGTCAAAAACATGGAAAACAGCACCGTCATCGCGATCAGTGACGACGGCGCAGGCATCGACACTGAAAGAATCCGCAAAAAAGTCGTCGAAATGGGCCTCTGTGAACCCGCCCAGGCCGAAAAACTCAAGGAACGCGAACTGTTCGACTACCTCTTCCTGCCCGGTTTCAGCACATCGCAGACCACCAGCTCCACCTCGGGCAGAGGTGTCGGTCTCGACGTCGTAAAAAGCGTCATGAACGAGGTCAACGCCGAAATTAAAATCGAGACCCAGCGCGGGCACGGCACGACATTTTCCTTTATCCTGCCCAAGGTCACCGCGGTCAACATTTCGGATGCACTGCTGGTTCGGGCCAATGAAAACTATTTCGCTTTTCCCATCGCCTCGGTGGTCGCCTCCAGCTCGATCCCCCTCTCCCAGGTGAATACCACTACCGGCAGAGGCAAAACGATTCTCTACCTCGGCGGCATTTTGCCCCTCTTCGACTTACTGGGAGTTTTCGGTGAAATCCCCGTCGACCGTGAGCAGGACCAGGAGCACATCCGCGTACTGATCGTAGAGCACAAGAGCAAAAAAGTAGCTTACGTTGTTTCCGATTTCCTTAACCCGCAAAAGATCGTGATTTCCGAATTTGACGAAAAAATCAAGGTCCCCGGCCTTCTCGGTACCGCCATCCTCAGTGGTCGCCAGCTCGCCATGGTCATCGACCTGCCCCGTCTCGTCGAGCAGACCATCGGAAGAGACAACGAAGTCGATAAGCGTGACCTCCTCGGCCAGCTCCAGTTGGACACCCCGACAGACGACCCGGACGACTTCTTTACCATGTCACCTGCCGAAGAAAAAACATCACCCACCCAAAGCACTGCCCAATCGGTCGATAATGAACCGGAGGATGCATCGGGCATCGAGATACAGGATTCTGCATTCCTCAACGAAGTTGAATCCATGCTCAGCACGCTCAATAAAGAACTGCTGACTTTCGACGAAAGCCGTGACAAGCAAACCGCCGACTCGGTCTTTCGCATGATGCATTCGATCAAGGGAAACCTCACCATGTGCGGCGCGGAAGAATCCGCCTCCATTGCCCACCGCACCGAGACCCTGCTTACCCGTGTGCGGGAAAGCGAGCTTGAACTCCAGGACGAGGTATTCGATGTCCTCTTTGATACCTGCAGCTACCTCGAAGAAGTCGTCAGTGCCTGCCTGAAAAATCAAAAGCCCCGCGGTGTTCCGGACAAACTCGAACAAGGCCTTCGCGGCTTTGAACAGGAAAAGGAAACGACCGCCCAAACCAACGAGATCGACATTGACAGCATGCAAATCCCTCTCGATGCGACCGGCGAATTTTATCTCTCTTCCCGCCGCAGAGAAGGCACCCAGCTCTTCCAGGTCAGGATCGAGTTTGAAAAATCCGATCAGCCCGACTTCCTGATCGCCTACCTGATCCTTCGCCGCATCCAGGGCGTCGCTGATGTCCTCGGAACGCTTCCGGCCATGTGTGAGATCGAAGCGGGCACCTGCTCGACAAAGATTGCCGCCCTGATCGCACTTCGTGAACCCAAACCGGACCTGCTCAAGCAACTTGAAACCAATCTGAAAACCTACTACGGCGTAAAACGTTTTGAAGCCAATCCGTTCGCATAGGAAAGACTGATGGAAATAAAAGTCATTTGCGTACAATTTGATGCCAACCCGCCCGCGGAACAGAATACGCTTATCGAGCTGTGCCGGGAAAACAACTTCACCATTGAATGCACCGAGCCAGTGACCGAGCATGACAAACTGCCCGCCCTGCTCGGGGACACGCCCACGATCCTGCTGATCCCCGCACAACCGCAGGACTGCATGGGCGTCAAGTGCATCCAGGAAGCCGTCGCCGCTGAACAAGGTCATGTGATCCTTCCATGGTCCGCTCAATTGCCCGCCAATGATTATCTCTGCCTGACCTTCCGCGAAGGAGCCGATGATTTTATCACCGTCTCCGCAGGAACCGACGCAATCAAAACACAACTTCTGCGGGCTCAAAAACTGCTCAGACATCGAACCGAATCCCGCGTTGCCGCCGGCCAGCTGGAAACAACCCTCCACAGCCTCCAGCAGCAAAACGAACTGCTCGAACGAAAACTCGCCCGCCATGAAGAACGCCTGCTTGCCCTCGCCTCGGCAAGTACTCGTCTGGCTACCGGTGAACTACGACTCAATGAAACCTCTCCCGCGGCCCTGGTCGTAACCTCCAGCCAGTCACAAAACGACTCGGCCTGTGAATTCGCAGTTCGGCTCGGTTTTACCGCTCAAAAAGCACAAAATGCGAAAGAGGCCCTCGAACTGTTGAAAAATTCAAACCCCAAACCCCGTGTCATCCTCACCAGCGGAACCCTTGAAGACATGGACGCGCGGGAATTCGCGAAACAGGCACGAAAAACACTCAAAAGCCGGCCGGTCATCATCATCGCCTGGTCGAGCAACCCGGAACAGGAAGATATGATCCTCGCCCCGGACTCCGGGATCGACGACTTCGTGCCGAAAAAAGCAAACAACGAATCCAACGAAAGGCTCGCGGCCTCGCTGCTCGGGTCTTTACGCTGATATTGGGAACTTACATTGAGAACATGAAATTGGTGAAGAGTCGGCGGCACCTCCTGTCGCCGGCTCTTGCGTTCTTTACACTCCCGTGTCGGCCACTTCGTCCCGAATCACCGACAGCTTGACCTGCCGGGCCTTTGAATGACTCACCGCCGCAATCGCATGGCGCGTATGTGAATACTCGATCCCCTTGTCGATACGAATCGTAACAATCCCCCTGCCCGTTTTGGAAAAAGTCAACTGGTGATCAATTTCCCGCGTCAGCAGGTTTACCAGCCGCTGTGTATCCGCAGCGGCAATGATCTCGGCCCCTACCGCGTAACGAATCTCCCCCGTTTCGTCCCGCATCACCGTAAGCGTCGTACCGCGCGGGGCCTGTTCTTCCTCGGACATCGCCGAACTGATTGCATCGGGCACCTTGACTTCAAAATTTTCCGCCACGATGAACTGGCATACGAGCATAAAGAATATTATCAGCAAAAAGACGATGTCAATGATCGGCGTCATGTTCACCTGTGCATTCGGTGAGCTTGTTTTTCCGATGCCTTTCATTTCGCCTGTGCCGCTCCCTGCATGTCCGGGGTTTGTACCGCCGAGTCTTCGCCGGGCTGCTTGTCCCGGGTCAGGGCCCGCAGTACATTTTCCGTTTCGATCGCCGCCTGGTGCGTGATATTCTCAAGCCGTGACGAAAAAATCCCGTGGATCGCCAGTGCCGGAATCGCAACCAGCAGCCCCCAGAATGTCGTAACCAGCGCAATGGAAATCGCCGCCGCCAGTTGATCCGGACGCGGCTGCCCCCCGGCAATCCCCAGAAGATTAAACGCCTCGATCATGCCGAAAACCGTCCCGAACAGCCCCACCATCGGGGCGACATTCCCGATGATTCCGGCCCATTCAATCCGCCTGGAAATCGGCAGACTCTGCCGCGAGATCGACTCGGCCGCAAGTTGATGGATATACCGGATATGCTGCTTGAGCGTGGGCGAATGCGTCAGGGTGTAATCCACCGACCGGCTGACCATATCATCCCGGTTGCGAAGCTGGCTCAAAAACGTTCCGCGCGGAAGGCGGAAATAGTCCCGTTCGATCACCCGCGAGATGTTGCCCGGCAGCAGCCGCCGCTTGCGTACCGTCAGCAGCAGGTCCACGCCGAGGTACAGTGTCGCCACGGACATCGGAACCAGCACCACCCAGACAATCGGCCCCCCGGCCACGACAAACTGCGTAAAAAAATTACTTCCTCCGGCCGGTTCCTGGCCAAACGCACAGGTCCCAAACCCCACGATCGCCCCCAACACGATGATCCGTCTGACTGATTCCTTCATAGTCTTTTCTGCCGTAAACAATGGATGAACAAAATCATACTGTCTGCCGATTGTACCCTTACCGCCTCAAAAAGCAAGGCCTGTTCCGCGGTAAGCCGCTTTAATCCTCAACATTTTTAAAAACTCCGCCGGACTGCTCCGCGATCAAACGCAGTGTCTTTTGGTCCTCCTGGTCTGTCCAGAAGCCGATACAGTGGATCACGGTATGGGGCGCGTAGCGGTTGGCCGCCTGCCGGACCAGGACCGGAAGCGTCGCCCGCCCGGACCCGGTAACATCCAGGCCGTCCGTGAGAAAATAAATCTGCTCCGCCGGCCGGCCGCTGCCGTCACGAATCTGCATCGCCCGTGCAAGGGCCTTTAAAGCCTCCGTCGTACCCGCGGGACGGACGGTATCAATAAAATCCAGGGCATCAGAGATCGCACCGGAACTGGCACGCTGCATACGGCCGTTTCCGGATTCAAACAGCGTCTGACCGGAAAAGAACAGGACGTAAAAATACTGATCCTGCTCGAGCGACATCAGTGACTCACCCAAGGCACGCTTGACCCGGGTAAACAATCCCTGCATGGACCCGCTGGCATCGACAACAAAACAAATCTTGCGCTTGGCCGTAGACTGGCCGAAAAACTCCGTCTGCTCAAACGCGAAAAGATTCTCCACCGACAAATGCTCCGATGTCTCAATTTCCTGCAGCGACTTGAGGGCCTCGGACTGGTTCGTTTTCTCCCGGAGCAATTCAAGGGGCACCTGGGCATCCACTTCCGGGCGAATTGAAAAATTGTCCGACTGGGCAATCTTCGGTTTGGATACTACGGGGTTGGATTCAATGATCCGGCTGACTTGCTGCACGGTAAAAATCGGAACGGTTTTCCTGCTTTGCATCGGTGCCCGGCCGAACTGCTTAATCGCAAACCCGCCAAACAGTGCCGCGTGAAGCACCAGCGAAACGGCCCATGCCGCTGCCGCACTGCGGCGTATGCGAGCCGGGCGCTGCGGAGCCGGGATCGAAAGTGACGATCTACTCAAAGATCCGGACCTCCGACTGGCCTTCCTTGAGCAAATTGAACACCTCGATCACATCCCCGTTGAACAGGCGGATACATCCGCGAGAGCTTCGCTCACCAATTGAATCGGGATCTTTTGTGCCGTGAATCGCGAAACCAGTCCGTCCCTTGGCCGGACCCTCCACACCATCAATACTGATCCATCGTGAACCCAGAGGGTATTCCGGATCGCTGGCCACATACGTCTCGCCCGTATCGGGGTCCGTCCAGGTCGGCTTGATTAGCTTACCGCCCTCGCGGACGGTCCAGCGGCCCGTCGGCGTATCCCGGCCGTCCTGACCGATCCCGATGGCATACGTCTTGACATACGTATTCTTGCCAAGATACAGATCCATCTCAAATCGGGATTTATACACTTTCGCATGAAACGGCCCGTGGGCAACCTTAATCTTCTTGCCGGCCTGGAGCAGCCGCGGGTCCGCAATGTTGTTCATCTGCTGAAGCGCCTGGTACGGCACCAGGAATTTATCACCAATCCGCGAGAGCAGATCACCTGACTGCACAAGATACATCTCCGTAAGAGAATCCTCGGGATACACCTTCGGACTGAAAAGCCATTGATCCGACAGGTTCGACAGAATCTTCTTCACCTTCTGTTTATCACTCAGGGGCAAAGACCCGGAGTGCAGGACGATATTGAGCTTATCCCTGGCCGCGATCACACGGCCCTGTTCGATGTCCTTTTCCGCTTCGAGAATCAACTTCATATCTTCCGACGCCATCCCGGTCGAGGCCGTTGCTTCTCTCGGCTCTGCTTCAATGGGTTTGGCTGGCTGTGTCTCCGTTTCCGCCGGTTGTTGCTGTACCGCGGTCGGCTGCTCTTCGGGCTCTGCCTGTGCGGTTACCGGTTCCTGCGGCTGTGTCCCTGTCTGCGGGGCCAGCGGCAGCCTCGCGCGGGGCTGGGAGAGCGCCTCGTCAATTTCGGTTTCCTGCGGTTCGGTCAGCGGCTCGGTAATCGGCAATATCTTGTTGCCCCCGGCCAGACCCTCTCCCTCATCTTTGCCGCTCTTGCGGCCGATCAGGATCACCGCCGTGACTCCAACCACGACGAGAACTGCAATCAGGATATAAAGCGGTTTGCGACTTCCTGTACTTCGTGAACGATAAGATTTATATTGACGCGCCACAATGACACCTCCGTGAGTATGTGACCTGATCCTTGTTTACTTGTTGAATTCCAGAACCCCCTGGTCCGTAACGAGCATATCCACCGGCTGATCGTGCGGCTCCATCGGCACTTCATCGATTACCTGGTCGCTGAATGCAAGCCCGCAGCGAACCGCGTGCAAACTCTTCGACCCGAAAAACCGGTCGTAATACGCCCCGCCGCGTCCCAGGCGGTTGCCCTTTGAATCAAACGCAAGCCCGGGCGTAACCACCAGGTCGATATCATCGATACACGTAGGCACCCCCGTCACCGGGTTGCGAAGCCGCGAAGACTCATACGCAAATCCTGTTTCCAATGAGGAAATCTCGACCGGGATCATGTGCCGCTGCTGCCACGAAACCTTCGGCACCGCTACGGCCTTTTCCTGCTGCCAGGCATACAGAATCGCCGGGGTCGTATCCACCTCATGTGGAAGAGACAGAAACAGCATGACCACCTGCGCCTTTTTAAACGGTTGGGTATTGATCAAGTGCTGGCACGCAAGCTTGCTCTTTTCTGCTCGAACTTCTTCAGTCAGCTTGACAAGACGCTCCTGGAGCGTACGTCGAAGTTGGACTTTATCCATACAAAAAATCCTTTTGTGTAAGCAGCAAAATGCTGTTTTTTTTCAGTCTCACTGCGTCTCTTGTACCCATTTTCGCAATTTTTGCAAATATTCCTTTACGATTTTTTCCCGGCCCGTCTCCTTGGGCTCGTAATAAATCTTTGGCTCGGTCCCGAGATAATCCTGCGGGACCACCCCTTTGGGGTCATCGTGGGGATACTTATATCCCGTCCCATGACCGAGTTTTTTCGCCCCGCTATAGTGGCTGTCTCGCAAATGGTCCGGCACCGGGATCGTCCGGCCGGCATTGACATCCGAGACCGCACTCCAGATCGCCTTCGCGCAGGCATTGGATTTCGGGGCTGTAGCGATATAAATCGCCGCCTGGGCCAGGGCTAGCTGCGCCTCGGGCAACCCCACAAATTCGCAGATCTGCACCGCCGAAGCGGCCAGAACCGAAGCCATCGGGTCCGCATTACCCACATCTTCACATGCACAAACAGCAATTCGCCGGGCGATAAACCGCAAGTCCTCCCCACCGGCGATCATCCGCGCCAGCCAGTAAATCGTCGCGTCCGGGTCCGAACCCCGCATCGATTTTTGCAGCGCAGAAGCAAGGTCATAATGCGTATCACCCGCTCCATCATATTGAATCGACTTTTGCTGGATAGATTCTTTAGCGATATCCTCGGTTACATGGATTTGTGCACCTTTTTTATCGCTCTTTTTACCTTTTAACTGCGACAATGTCGCAATTTCCAGTCCATTGAGTGCCCTGCGGGCATCCCCGTCACAGCGGATCGCAAGGAATTCCAGTGCCTCATTATCCACTTTTGCGTCGTATTTCCCCAATCCCCTTTCCGGATCCGCAAGGGCGTTTTTCATCACCCTGACCACTTCTTCCAGTTCCAGCGGCTGGAATTTGAAAATTGTCGAGCGACTGATTAATGGAGAATTGACCGAAAAATACGGATTCTCCGTCGTCGCCCCGATCAGGATCACAACGCCGTTTTCCACATCATCAAGCAGCACATCCTGCTGAGCCCGATTAAAACGGTGGATTTCATCGATAAACAAAAGCGTCCGAACCGACCGGCTGAACAGCCGATCCTTGGCCTTGTCAATCGCCTCCCGTACATCTTTCACCCCCGCCGCAGGGGCCGTTAAATACTCAAAACGACACTTTGTATGGTTCGCAATTACCCTGGCAAGGCTGGTCTTTCCCGACCCCGGAGGTCCGTAGAAAATCACACTGGTCAGCATATCCGCGTCCAGCATCCTCCGTAAAAGCTTACCCTGACCGACAAAATGCTCCTGCCCGACAAATTCATCGAGGTTCCGCGGACGCATCCGCACGGCCAGCGGCGCATTTTGCGCAATCTTCTGCCGTTCCATTTCGCCAAACAAATTACCTGCCGGACTCTGAGCCATACATCCATTATATGCGCAAAGACCCCTAAAGGTATGAAAAAATGATTCCTCCCGTGTGAAAGCCGACCGAAAATATCAGCTTAAAAGCGAAAGTGCAGTCATGGACATCACGTTTGCCTGGGCAATATAGGCCATATGGGCATCGGCCATGAACGAATTCTGGAGCATTCCCACCATCGCCCACGCGGCATCCATCGAATCAATCGTGGATTTCGCGACATTGTAACTCGTGGACTGAATCCCCAGCGAAAGATCGACCGCTTCAACCGTATCGGCCTTGTAAGACAGGTGATCCGCGTAATCATCAATGCTTTCCAGGGCCCCCTGCGCCGCGGCCTGGGCCCCCGCCGCGTCACTGGTCAAATCGAGGTTCGCGATCCCAAGCCCTTCCGCGGTCAAATCCGCGGTATCCAGTTTTACCGTAAGGCTATCGCTGATCGTGATTTCATACGATCCGTCATCACTGGTCAGCAAATGCACTTCGCCAAGTTCCCCTTTGGCAAGATTATCAATATCCAGGATAATCTGCTCGTACTCGGCCTGCATGTCCGCAATCTCGGCGGGGGCATAACTGCCGCTGGCGGCATTGTTTGCAAGTTCGAGGATTCGTTCCACCTTTGTCTCAATATCCCCAATCGTCTCCTGGTTCTCGGAAATCAGGGCCGCCCCTTCCTGCGCGGCGTCCCGCATCTGCTCATTTTCAGTAATCAGCGTATCGAGGCTTGTGGAAGCTGCGGAAATTCCGGTCCACTCGTCGGCATTGCTGACGAGCATTTGCGCGGTCATCGCATTGATCTGGTTGGCCATGCTTGAATAGACCGCGTTCAAGGCGGCCAGGTTACTGTCTACACCATCGATCACAGGAACACGTCCTCATTAATCGCCATGTTTCCTACCGTCATACTCTGAATTGTGCCCACAACTTTACGGCACAACCTTATAAAGTCTAAGAAAAACTTCGGCGAAAACCCAATAAAACCTGTAAGATTTGAAATTGCAAAAGAAGTGATGCCGATTCTCAGGCTGATAATCAATTATTTATCGGACGCGGAAAAGCTTAACTTCCGAAAAGTAAATTACATCCGTTTTTTTATACTTTCGCTTCCTGCGATTCAACCACCTTGACCTGGTTCTTGCCTGCCTGCTTGGCGGCGTACAGTGCCTGGTCCGCGGCTTTGGTTACCTCACCCGCACCGCACTGGGTGGAATCAAACTGACCGACCCCAACGCTGATCGAAAGCGAAACCTCCTGCTCATCCCAGACCGCCGGGGAATCCGAAACCATCTTCACCATCCGCTCGGCAACCACAATCGCGTCTGACAGGCTCGTATTGGGCAAAATCACCGCGAACTCATCGCCGCCGTATCGAGAGGCACTGTCAATCTGGCGAATACATGCCTGGATCCTGCGGGCAATCTGACGGATGACCATATCCCCTGCACGGTGACCGAGGTTATCGTTGACCGGCTTTAAATTGTCGATATCCGCCATGATAATCGAGATCTGGCCGCCGTACCGCTGCGACCGGCGAAGCTCGGTCTCAAGCTTTTCATAAAATGTCCGGTGATTGAGCATCCCGGTTACGCCGTCAGTTTTGGCCTGCCGCTGGGTTTTTTCAAACAGCTTGACATTTCCGATCGATGCCCCGATCAACTGCCGGAACAGCTCGATCACCGAAATATCATCCTCATTGAAAACACCGTTATCTTCTTTATCCGTAAGGTTTAAGACCCCTACTACGCGGCCCTGGCAGATCAGCGGCGCGATGATGCAGCTTTTCGTCTGGTAGTTTTTCGCAAAGGGCCTGTTGGCCTGCTTCATATTCGGACGGTTGTAGGTTTCCATATCCTTGACAACCATCAGTTCCTTGCTGCGGACCGCGGCCACCATCGGTGAAGGCGGATTCTGATTGAGGGAAACAATATTATTAATCAAAAACGGATGATTATTCTTTTCCAGATGCAGAATATCGCTTGCATCGTCGAGAATATACAGCGAAGCCCTCCTGGCCCCGATCAGTTCTGAAATCTCCTCGATACAGATATCTGCAATGCGAGACATATCCAGGCAGTTCAATTTCCGCGCAAGAGGCGTAATCAGCGATAACCGACATGCTCCCGCCTCATTCGACAGCTTACACTGCATAACCTTTGGCTGATTGGATTCCATAGCCGAATAATCCCTAAATCGTTTTATATACTCATCTTGTGTGCTTCCCCGAACACAAAGCCGCCCGGGACCTTTTTATATCGGTAGAAAAACACCCTGCATTTAGCTCGAAAAACGCGACAAATCCGCCGTCGAGCTTTTTTAACTTTACAAAACGAGCATGAATTTTTTTTTGAAGATTTGAAAAAATTTTTTCACTTGCCCCAAAGACCATAACAACCGGAATATCAAATGTTTAGGAATTTCACATCTCCAACCAAAACCCTCGAACTACCAAAAACGAAGGGCTATTTTCTTAATTTCACATTGAAACCTGCGATAATATATTTTACGTTTTATAAAACGTAAAATACAAAATAACCCGAAAGCCATCGCCAAAGGCAAAGATGATGAAAACGAAAAAGGACGCAGAAAACAGGAACTGAATCGAATGGAGTCCAATACGATGCCTCAACTTGAAATTCCCGCAAAACTCTACCGAATCGGAGAAATCGTCCAGTACACCCCCTTCTCAAGGCAAACCCTGCACAATTACACGACCATGGGACTGATCCAGGAATCCAACTGGACCGATGGGGGGCATCGCCTTTATGACGAAACGGTTTTTCCCAGACTGGCCAAAATCCTGGAGTTGCGGAAAACCAAAACCCTCTCTGAAATCAGGGAACTGCTGAAAAATGAAGACCAGTTTGACATGCAGAAAGCTGTTGCCGGATAGGACCTTATGGAGAACCCGCAGATAAGGAAGAAAATATGAAATGTTCACCAGCCAAAACGGATCATATTGCACAAGTACTCAATATGATCATCGAGTTCACAGAGAAAAGAGACAAACTCTTGACTTTGAATATGAGAAATGCTAATAATGGTCAGTATATCCCGGAGGATCTGGATGTTACCATATTCGCGGATCTGATGGGCCAGGCTGTCGGCGAGCATATTCTCAATAACAGGCTGGTCTTTCAAGACTCGGAATCTGTACACTTCGGAACTGACGGAACCTTTGACTGCGAATCGAAAGTGGACGTGCAGGCCAAAAAGCTCTTTGATGAAGACAAAAAAAGATACCTTGAACTGCAGATCAAAAAACTCTCTGAGAATATGATCAATCATCGCATTGCCAATGAACTGCTCCGGCAATGCAAAGAAACGGTTTAAAAAAAAATGAAAACAAAGGCCCCCTGCCGTGCAGGATGTCCGGCAAAAGGCCCGGGAGAGATTAACAACAGAATACAGAAGAGCCGACGGAAACAAACTTCTGTAAAAATAGCTAAGAGGGAGACATGACAAAAATAGAGGGGAGTGACAACCAAAGCCTTCTCGAACAGAGAATGGCAAACGAATCAGGGCGTGCCAGGGTACTGGCCATCGCCAGTGGAAAAGGCGGTGTCGGTAAAACCAATATCGCCGCGAATCTCGCGATTTGCCTGGCAGCGTCAAAGAAAAAGGTTGTGCTCGTCGATGCAGACCTTGGATTGGGAAACCTGGATATCGTGATGAACGTCAACAGTAAGTACAACCTGTGGCATGTGGCCCAGGGGCATCGTTCCCTGGAAGACATCGTTCATATCGGCCCCGGCGGGGTCGAGGTCATCTGCGGCGGTTCCGGGCTCGAAGATATGGCGAACCTGAGCACCTTCCAGCGAAAACGCCTGCTCGATGAACTCGACAAGTTCCAGAACAGCAGCGACCTGATCCTGATCGATACATCCGCGGGCATCAACCAGTCGGTTGTGGGCTTTTGCCAGGCCAGTGATCATGTCCTGGTCGTGACGACGCCCGATCCTTCCGCCATGACCGATGCCTATGCCATGATTAAAGTCTTAAACGCCCAGGACTTCCCCGGGCAGATCAGCCTGGTCGTCAACATGGCCCAGTCTGTTGCAGAAGGAAAGAAAATATATCGCCAGCTTGCCGATGTTGCACAAAAATTCCTGAATCGAACGATCTACGACGCAGGGGTACTGTGCCGGGATGACAAACTGGCATCGTCCGTACGAATGAGAAAACCCGTTGTCCTCGCCCACCCCAAGGCCCAGGTAAGCTCCGCACTAATCGCGATGGCCGCCCGGTTAAGCAAAGGGGCCGAGGTGAAAACCTCAGGCGAGGGGTTCTTTAGAAAAGTAGTGAACTGGTTTTTCTGATCCGTTCAGAAAAGCCTGCTAAACCGACCCGTGAATTTTACCGATAGGGGTGTGCCTTATTTCGGCCTGTTTTCGCCGATTAAAGGCGAAAAGGCTGATCCCTTGCCCTTCGTTATGGGACCTGTGAATGGGATTTGGTAAAATTTTTAGATTTTTACATGGAGGTAAGAATGAGAACGGTTCAGTTAGAAAATATCGCTGAAATATGGAATGGATTCTTTGACAGCGAGAAACAGGACCAGACCTGCAGAAACATGCTCATGGAGCATTATACGCCTATCGTCAAGTACACGGCCGATAGGATCTACGCGAAACTGCCCGATAAAGTCGAGTTGGACGACCTTGTCTCGGCTGGTATCTTCGGATTAATGGATGCCATCGATGCATTCGACCCGGAACGCGGC
This sequence comes from uncultured Pirellulales bacterium, assembly GCA_964454745.1. Taxonomy (GTDB): domain Bacteria; phylum Planctomycetota; class Phycisphaerae; order Sedimentisphaerales; family Anaerohalosphaeraceae; genus CAYVUI01. Next base: position 86,840 of record CAYVUI010000001.1, read on the forward strand.
GTAAAGTTTGAAACCTACTGTGCCCCGCGTATTCGCGGTGCTATCCTCGACGAGCTTCGAAGCATGGACTGGGTGCCCCGCCTGGTTCGTGCCCGCGCCCACCAGCTCGAAAATGCGCTCCAGACACTTGAAGCGCACCTCGGCCGGATGCCGACTGAAACAGAGATCGCCAGCGAACTGGAACTGAACATGGACGAGTTCCGCCGCCTCCAGCGGGATGCAAACGCCACCGGCCTGGTTTCTCTCAACAACAAATTTTCCGAATCCGACGGCGAAAAGGACATCCGTGAGATCGACGTCATCGAGGACCAGAAAAGCCAGAATCCACTGATTGAGGCCCAGAAACGCGACCTCAAGAACCTGCTGACCAAGGGCCTGACCCGCGCCGAGCGACTGATCATCGTTCTCTATTATTACGAAGAAATGACGATGAAGGAAATCGGGGCGACACTCGACCTCTCCGAATCCCGCGTCTCACAGATGCATTCGTCCATCGTCGCACGGCTCAAAGCGCAGCTCAATTCCCGAAAAAAGGAATTTTCCGTCCAGTAACCCCGGTTTTGACACCAAAACCCGCTATTTACGCCCGGAACTCCACTCTTGCCTGATCCGGGCTTGATTTCCTCGAACCATTCTGTTATCATCTCCCCCTAAAAGATGCACTGATTCGCCAGGAGCAGCCATGAATTTTACGAAAATGCACGGGCTTGGAAATGATTATGTCTACGTCAATTGCTTCGAAGAGCAGGTAGACAATCCCTCGGACCTCGCCATTCGCGTCAGCGACCGCCATACCGGCATCGGCTCGGACGGCCTGATCCTCATTATGCCCTCGGAGACCGCGGATGTCCGCATGCGGATGTTCAACGCCGACGGTTCCGAGGCCCAGATGTGCGGCAACGGCATCCGCTGTGTGGCCAAGTACACCTACGACCACCAGCTTGTCCCGGCTGGCGATGAGTTTTCCATTCCCGGGCATTTCATGTTCGAAGCCTCCTACCGAATCGAAACCGAGAGAGGCATCCTGACCGTCGGCCTGGAAATAGACGACGACCAGACAGTTCGGCGCGTCTGCGTGAATATGGGCCAGCCGATCCTGACCCCGATTCAGATCCCGGTCAATCTGCCCTGCGAGCGTGTGGTCAACGAACCGATTGACATCCTTGGTCAGCATTTCGAAATGACATGCGTATCAATGGGCAACCCCCATGTTGTGTTCTTTACCGAGCATGTATGGGCGGTGGAACTCGAACGGCTGGGCCCGATCATCGAACACCTCGATATCTTCCCCCAGCGGACCAATGTGCATTTTGTCAAAATTGACGATACCAACGAACTGACCATGCGAACCTGGGAACGCGGCAGCGGTGTGACCATGGCCTGCGGCACCGGGGCGTGCGCCACGGCGGTAGCTGGGGTACTAAACGGCAAGTGCGCCCGGCAGGTCATCGCGCATCTGCCCGGCGGTTCGCTGGAACTGTACTGGTCCGAAGATGATAACTGTGTGTACATGACCGGCCCGGCGGTAGAGGTCTACCACGGCAAACTGCTGCTGTAAATTAAGCCCCCCGACTTGATTCCGGTATTAATTCATGCGGTAAATCAACGCATCTTCGACATAAACATTATTGAATCGATTGCGTTTCAAACGCATATCTGAAAGTTTGCCCGGTTTTGTCTTAATCACCCCGGAAAAAGTCTGAACAATTTGATCATTTACGCCCACGACCGTAATATCCACAAGGTCGATAAACTCTCGAACTTCCGGATATTTATCCAATTCCTGCTGTATACGCTTATAACTGGCCCTTGGCCCTTTTTCGTTATACATAGGGGTAGCGATAACAAGCCGCCACAGCTCAGATTCAGGCATGTAAAACCATAATGCTGCCTTGATCTCAATTCCAGCTTCTTCCAAACTGGCTATCAACTGTTTCCCAAGTTCAATATCTTCTTTTACCAGTGACGTTTTATCCATTGAAAAATCCCGTTTTCTGAATTGGAAACTGCATCAAATAAATCCTGAGCATCCTTGTCTACTATATCCTGCGAATACCGTTTCTCCTCACTCCAGTCCTTTACAATACTCCAGTTATCTTCTAAATTTCCATCTGCAGCAGAATCTTTAAAATCTTCCTGTAACTTTATCTTTAACTCGGATAGTTCGATTAAGTTGTCGAGATTATGGGTATATATCTTTTGACTGGATTTTGGAGGAAAATCGTACTGTTTTGTCCTCTTGGCAATACAGGCCTTTAATCCACACTCAATTACATATCCGGAAAGATAATAACTGCCCGCGTACCTGCCTGCATCCAGCAGTGTCTTTGCGTCTTCAAGCCTCTCCTGAGCAAGTTTTTGGAAATTGTCCCTGTTCATGATTTAAAATTGTATATCACAACTGTATCGAATGCAAGAAATAATCAGTGAATCGAGAAAACCGACGTATCGATCACCTGCCCGCAGTAGATACACGATGCGTGCCGTCTGGAAACTCGCCGGCCGCACTGTGGACACTCCTGGGCTTTCCGCTGGTTCTTGCCGTCCAGTTCACCGTCGCGCATATCAATTTCGTAGAGCTTTTTGTGCAGATCCTCATCGGTCATCTTGCCCCGCTCACGCAAAAGCTCCCATAAGGCCTCGCAGATCAGCATCGTCCGGGCCAGGTTTTCATGCAGAACCCGAAGCTCCTTTTGCGTACTGCGAGCCACGGCTTCCGCCCGTGCAGCGTCTGTAGAAGCGACATATGAGCTGATATTGATATCCTGCGCGGAACCGAATGATCTTCCAAATGTAGTCATAATAATTCCTCCTGAAAAAAATGAACTCTCATCTCGTTTTCATAAAAGAACTTACCATTTCAACCCCGATTATAATCGTTTTTCTGCGATTTTTCCATTCCTTTTTTCATTGCCCAAATTTGCCCGCTTTGCTATACTGTTGAAAATCATGGATGATGTAAAAAAGCGTTCGGAACCGGAAAATGACCGCCATTTTAACCAAACCCGATACCCATCAAAAGCTCTCGATCCTCAGTGACGACGCCAAGTACGATATCGCCTGTGCCTGCGGCTCGAAAAAAGAGGAACACCGCAAACGCAGCAAAAGCAACCAATCCAAATGGATCTACCCGGTTACCCTGCAAAACGGCGGACGCAGCTCCATTTTTAAGACCCTGGTTTCCAACGTCTGCGAAAACGACTGCGCGTACTGCCCCCTTCGCCACGACCAGGACATCCGCCGGGTGGCCCTGACCCCGGAAGAAACCGTCAAAACTTTCCTCGATTACTACCAGCAGGGCGAAGTTTTCGGCCTGTTCCTAAGCTCGGGGCTTTTCGGCACAGCGGATACCGCCATGACCCGGCTGATCGACACCGCGAGTGTCCTGCGAAAAAAGCATAAGTTCCGCGGCATGATCCACCTCAAAATCCTTCCCGGTGCCAGCCCCGAAGCGATCGAACAGGCCCTGTCGCTCGCCTCCGCGGTCTCAATCAATATCGAGACGCCCGGCCCGGAGTACATGAAGAAGATTTCCTCCCGCAAGGATTACCTCAATGACATCATCGCCCCGATCAAGCTGATCAGTGAGCTGACGGAAAACAACTCCCGCTACCGCCGGGTAAAGCAGACCACTCAGTTCATCGTCGGCGCCGCCGGGGAATCCGACCGCGAGATCGTTCACTATTCCGCGGCCCTGTACAACCGCCTCCGCATGAACCGCATTTATTTCAGCGCGTACCAGCGGGGCCTGGGCGATTCGTCGCTCCCAGCCGAGAACACACCTGTTGACAATACCGATCCGCTAACCCGGGAACACCGCCTCTACCAGGTCGATTTCCTCTTTCGCAAATACGGATTCGGTGAATCCGATATTTCCTATACCCCCGACGGCAAACTGGACCTCTCTGTCGATCCCAAGCAGGTTTGGGCAAACAAAAATCCTCACTTTTTCCCGCTCAATCCCAACTACGCCTCAAAACTCGACCTGCTCAAAGTCCCTGGCTTTGGCCCGATAACCGTAAACCGAATCCTTTACCGCAGAAAACAGGCCCGCCTGACAGATATCCGCCAACTCGGCAAATACACCAAAACACTCCAAAAAGCCCAAAATTATCTGACCTTTTGCTAACCGCCTCCAAATCCGCCCTGTCGATCGATCTCATTTTATAATTTTACACAAGGCCTCCCGTTTTCATTCCGATACGTCACAGTGATTACATAGATATAGATACTTACTGGCCTCAATAACAGGAGCTAATGATGAATTACAAAAAAGGTGTAACACTGATCGAACTGCTGGTTGTCGTACTGATTCTTGGCGTCATTGCTGCAATCGCAGTGCCCAGGATCGGAACCAGCGCGGAAAATGCCAAGGAAAATACCTGTGATCAGAACCTCACGATCATGAACGAAGCACTGGAGAGATACGCACTTGATGAAAGTGAATATCCCAAAAAGATCACCGATCTGACCAAAGACAAGGATTACTTCCCCCATGGTGCACCCGAATGCCCCCTCGGCGGGACGTACAAACTGGACACCAAGGATGATGTCATCTACTGCACACACGATAAAAAAGGCAAGAATAAGAATAAGAAATAGTGATCCGACCTGAATCATTGAGAAAATGAAGTGAGAGGCCCTGCTTTTTTGAGGATGAGCGGGGCCTTTCCTTATGACCTCACCATAAAAAGACTCACGCCATCCACATTGTTATCCAAAATACCGCAATTCTGGACGAAAAATTCAAAAAAAAGAATTTTTCTCAATTTTTCTTGCAAAACTACGATTTTGTACTATTATTAAAGATTCCTGAAATTTTAGATTCAGAAAAGCACAGGTAAACACAAAAGACTCTTTTTAGAAAGGAGAGAAAAGGATTTATGATTAAGGTGAAAGCCCGTACCGGCGAATCGGTTCAGCAGATGGTCAAGCGTTTTAAAAAACTTTGCGAAAAAGAAGGTCTGATCCGTGACATCAAACGCAACAGCTACTACGAGAAACCCTCTGAAAAGAACCGCCGCAAACGCAGAAAAGCACAGCGAATGAGCCAGATCGCCAATCGCAGAATGGGCCGTTAATTTCAACCTTGCGCTTTTCAAGATAATCCTTTTCGTGTAAAATAGCCCACCGGGCAGGTATACCATGGAAACCTGTCCGGTATTTTTATGCGCACAAACAACATGGAGGTAAAAAAAATGAATCAGAATTCACGTAATTTCCTGAAAGAACTCCTCGAAACGCCCAGTCCGTCCGGTTTTGAGCAGGCCGCCGCCAAAATCTGGCGTGAACGGGTTAAATCCGCCGCGGATGAACTGATCCCGGACGTCCACGGCAACAGCATCGCCGTATTGAACCCGAAGGCCAAATTCAAGTTCATGCTCGCCGGGCACATTGATGAAATCGGCCTGATGATTACCCATATCGACGACAAGGGCTTCATTTACGTCGGCCAGATCGGCGGCATGGATACTGCCCTGCTCATCGGCCAGCGGGTGAAAATCCTCACCGCCAAAGGCCCGCTGCTCGGTGTCGTCGGACGGAAAGCCATCCATACCATGAAACCCGAAGAGCGGAAAAAAGGCGTCGAGATGGAAAACATCTGGGTCGATATCGGGGCCAAAGACAAAAAAGATGCCCTGAAAAAAGTCGACATCGGCGATCCTATGGTCGTGGATGTCCAGTGCCTGCCCGTCCAGAATGACCGCATCATTTCCCGCGCGACCGACGATAAATCCGGCGCCTTCGTGGTCTCCGAGGTCATCCGGGCCCTCTCGAAGCGAAAACTCAATATCTCCGTCATCGGCGTAGCGACCGTACAGGAAGAAGTCGGTTTGCGCGGCGCAACCACATCCTCCTACAGTGTCCATCCCAACGCAGGTATCGCGATTGATGTTACCTTCGCCTCGGACCACCCGGAAACGGATCCCAAAAAGCTCGGCGAGGTCAAGCTCGGCGGCGGCCCGGTTCTGCACCGCGGCTGTAATATCAACCCCATAATGGACCGCGAAATGGTCAAACTCGCCAAAAAGCTCAAGATCCCTTACCAGATGACCGGCAGCCCGCGCGGCACCGGCACCGACGCAAACGCAATGCAGCTTTCCCGCGGGGGTGTCGCCACATCCCTGGTCAGCGTCCCTAACCGGTATATGCACTCGCCGGTCGAGATGCTCAGCATCAAGGATATCGACAATACCGTCAAGCTGCTCGTCGAATACCTGGCGGCCCACCCGGCCAATCGTGACTACAGGCCCTAAGCAACGCAAATATGAATACATCAACCATCCCCGGGCCGGCTGCAAAACCGGTCCGGGGCAACCATACGCAGATACATGACAGAATTTAACATTAAAAGCAGCTTTCAGCCCAAAGGCGACCAGCCCCAGGCGATTGACCGAATCGTCGAGGGCCTATGGCATAATAAGCCCGCCCAGACACTGCTCGGCGTGACCGGCTCGGGTAAAACCTTCACCATGGCCAATGTAATCCAGCGATGGAAACGCCCCGCGCTGATTATCTCGCATAATAAAACCCTCGCTGCCCAGCTTTACGAGGAATTCAAGGAGCTTTTCCCCGACAATGCCGTGGAATACTTCGTCAGCTATTACGACTACTATCAGCCCGAGGCCTACATCCCCCAGCGGGACATCTACATTGAAAAAGACGCCTCCCGCAATGACGACCTCGACCGCCTGCGGCTCTCGACCACGACCAGCCTGCTTAGCCGTGAAGACGTCGTGATCGTCGCCTCCGTCTCGTGCATCTTCGGCCTGGGCAGCCCGGAGGACTACAAGGCAAGCGTAATTCCCGTCCGTATCGGCGCGGAGATCGAACGCAATGACCTGCTGGGCCGCTTTGCCGACCTCCAGTATGACCGCAACGATATGGATTTCGCCCGCGGCACCTTCCGCGTCCGCGGTGATGTCGTCGAGTTATGGCCCAGCTACGAATCCTTCGCCGTCCGCTTTGAATTCTTCGGCGACGAGGTTGAATCCATCTCTTATATCAACCCCGTCTCGGGCGAAACCCTCTCTACCGACAGCCAGATCTTCATCTACCCCGCGGTCCATTACGTCATGCCGCAGGACCGCATCGAGGCGGCGGTTCATTCCATCAAAGCTGAACTGGCCACCCGCCTCAACCAGCTCCGCAGCCAGGGCAAACTGCTCGAGGCCCAGCGGCTCGAGGCCCGCACCATGTACGACGTTGAAATGCTTCAGGAAGTCGGCTTCTGCTCCGGGATCGAAAACTACGCCCGCCACCTGGCCGGCCTCAAACCCGGGCAGACGCCCTACACCCTGATCGATTATTTCCCCGAAGATTTCCTGCTGATTATTGACGAATCTCACGTCACCATCCCGCAGATCCGCGCGATGTACGCCGGCGACCGCAGCCGCAAACAGGTGCTCGTCGACCACGGTTTCCGTCTGCCAAGCGCCCTGGATAACCGGCCCCTGCAGTTCGACGAATTCTTTAACCGCTGGAAAAACGTCATCTTCGTTTCTGCTACGCCCTCCCCGTGGGAGCTCGAACAATCCGAGGGCGAGATTATCGAGCAGATCATCCGCCCTACCGGCCTGCTCGATCCCGAGATCTTCGTCGAACCGGCCACCGAGCAGGTACCTCACCTGATGGGCGAGGTCGAAAAACGCGTCAAGATAAACGAACGCGTACTGGTAACCACACTGACCAAGCGGCTCGCCGAAGACCTCTCGAGCTACCTGGCCGCCAAGGGTTTCCGCTGTAAATACCTCCACAGCGATATCGAAACCCTCGAGCGCGTCGAAATCCTCCGCGACCTGCGCCTGGGCGAATTCGATGTCCTGGTCGGCATCAACCTCCTGCGTGAGGGCCTCGACCTGCCCGAAGTATCCCTGGTCGCCATCCTCGACGCCGACAAGGAAGGCTTCCTTCGCAGCGAGACTTCCCTGATCCAGACCATCGGTCGAACCGCCCGTAACGTAAATGCCAAGGTCATCCTCTACGCCGACCGGATCACCCCCTCTATGCAAAAAGCTATTGACGAAACCGCCAGAAGGCGTACAATTCAACAGAAGTACAACGATGAAAACGGCATTACGCCCGAAACCATCAAAAAAGAGGTGCGAAAGAGCCTCGCCGAGCAGTTCAAGGCACGAAAAACCGCTCAGCAGGCCGTCAATCTCTCGGAATCCGAATACGACAAAAATGAACTCGCGGCGAAAATCGAGCAGGAAATGCTCGAAGCTGCGGAAAAACTCGACTTTGAACGGGCCGCATTCCTCCGCGACCAGCTCAAAGAGCTAAAGGAGATACCTGAACTTGAGCGTACTGGTGACAGACAAAAAAATCGTAGGAAAACCTCCTAAACTCAACATCAGCAAAATCCGGCCCCTGATCCAGATGGCCGTGGAAGAAGACTTCGGCAAAGGCGACCCGACCTCGGAGATCACCATCAAATCCGACTCCAAAATCCGGGCCCACATCGTCACCCGCGAAGAAATCGTCGTGGCCGGCATGGAAGTCATCCGCGAAGCACTCAAATGCTACGACCCGGACCTAAAGCTCCGCGTGCATATCCCCGACGGTCAGCGTGCCCATGTCGCCGACCGCCTGGCGACCATTACCGGCTCGTACCGAACTACCCTCAGTGCCGAACGTGTCGTGCTCAACTTCCTCCAGCGGCTCTGCGGCATCAGCACCATGACCTGGAAATTCGTCTCCGCCGTTCGCGGCACCAAGGCAAAAATCTACGACACCCGCAAGACCACCCCCGGCTGGCGAATCCTTGAAAAATATGCCGTCCGCTGCGGCGGCGGATTCAATCACCGCATGCACCTCGGCGACGCGGTCCTGATTAAGGACAACCACATCGCTGCGATGGGCAAGAACATTTACCCCAAGCTGAGGAAAATGGTCGAAAAAGCAAAGGCGAACAAAAGCGTCAAGTTCGTCAGCGTCGAAGTCGACCACGTAGACCACCAGCTCAACCATGTACTCAAAGTTCCCGGCGTCGATGTCGTACTGCTCGACAACATGGGTCAATGGCAGCTTCGTCATGCCGTCGACATGCGAAACGAGATGTGCGGAAAAAAACCCCTGCTCGAAGCGAGCGGGAATGTCACCCTCTTTAATGTACTGACTGTCGCCCAGTGCGGGATCGACCGTATCGCTATCGGCGCGATCACCCATTCCGCCGCGGCCGTGGATATCGGGCTGGACATCTAAAATGACCCCGCAAAGCAATCCGTCCTGCACAGAGCCCTGCCCGCTCGTCCACGATGAGATTGCCAGCCGGCTCAATACCCGCTGGTTGGGGCACAAGCTGGTCATTTACAAATCCACTGCCAGCACCTCCGACCTCGCACGCCGGTACCTGAACGATCCGAAGGCCCACGGCCTGACCCTCTTGGCCGAACACCAGTCCGCCGGCAGGGGCCGACGCGGAAACACCTGGCTCGCCAAACCCGGGCAATCCATCCTCGCTTCCATTATCCTGAAAAATATTGATCTTAATCCCGAGCTTTTGTCTCTTACAATCCCCGCGGCTTTGCATAATACCCTGTCCGAAATCAGCGATCCCCCGCTTCAAATCAAATGGCCCAACGATATCGTCGCTCAAACCCGCAAGCTCGCAGGCGTCCTGATTGAATCCCCCCTGCCGGGTACCTGGATCGTCGGCATCGGCATCAACTGCCTCCAGCAGCCCGAAGACTTCCACCCCCTGCCCGAGGGCTCCGCCGTCAGCCTGCAAATGCTTACCAAGCATCCCATCTGCCGCAGCCACATCGCCGCCGGCCTGCTCAATACGCTTGAACAAACCCTCATCGACGCCAAAAACAATCCCCAGAAGATCATCAACCTGTGCAAAACACAATCCGCCCTGCTCAACCAGCGGATTACCCTTGAATACGAAAACCAAGCCTACACCGGCCAGTGCATCGACATCGACCCCCTCCACGGCCTGGTCCTGGTCCTCGACCGCGGACCGCTCAAAGCTTTCGAGGCATATAAAACACACAATATCCAATGGAACCTATAAGGAGAAAACCATGAAACGCAGCACAATCCTCACCACCGCAGTCATAACACTCCTGGCGATCACCCTGACCGGCTGTTTTGAATCCGCTCACACCGACAAGAAGCACGCCCCCCAATGGGTCTCCCAATACGACGTGACATGGAACAGCCCCGGCAAAACCTCCGCCGATTCCATGCCCACCGGCAACGGCCGCGTCGGCCTCAACGTCTGGACCGAACCCAACGGCGACATCGTCTTCTACATCTCCAAAACGGACGCCTTCAGCGAAAACAACCGCATCCTCAAGCTCGGCCGCGTTCGCCTTTCCATACAAGACCTGACATTCACCCCGCCCTTTGAGCAGAAACTCGACCTGAAGAACAACCAAATCATCATCACCTCCGGCCCGCAAAACGCGCAAAGCAAGACCGTCATCTGGGTCGATGCCAACCACGACATCATCCACGTTGAATCCGACCTCGCCAGGCCTGCAAACGCCAAACTCGATCTCGAAGTCTGGCGGACCCAAAAACGCAAATTCCGCGGCTGCGAAGTCTTTAGCTGCTGGACCCTGACGGGCTTTAATCCCCAAATCGCCGGCAAAGATTACTGGCTCTGGCCCGATACGATCGAAAACACCCCGGACAATTCCCTGCTCTGGTACCACCGAAACCAGGATACCGTCTGGGACATCGGCATGAAGCTCCAGGGCCTCGAATCCGTTATGCACAAATTTGACGATCCCCTGATCCATCGCACCTTCGGCGGGACAATCCATTCCAAACAGCTAACCAAAACCTCTCCCACGACCCTGCAAACACAACAGCCGCAAAAACACCTGCATATCCAAATCCCCGTACTCACTGAGCAGACACAGACCATCGACCAGTGGAAACAATCGCTCGAAACCCTGTACACCTCGTATCAGAAAATCCCGCTCAATAAGCACCGCAAACAGCACCGGGATTCCTGGCACAATTTCTGGAACCAAAGCTTTATCATCCCCACCGGCACAGAAGATGCCCTTGCCGTAGGCCGCGGTTACCAGCTCCAGCGGTTCATGAACGCCTGTTCCGGCAAAGGACCGCTCGCGATCAAATTCAACGGCTCGATCTTCACCTTTGACCCGATCAAGGGCGAAGACGGCAAATACATCGGCGTATTCAACCATACGGATGAATACCTCGACCCGGACTACCGCAACTGGGGCGGCGACTACTGGTGGCAGAACACCCGCCTGCCCTACTGGTCCATGCTCAAAACCGGCGATTTTGAACTCATGCGCCCCATGTTCGAGATGTACTTTGACATGCGGCCGCTCGCCAGGGAACGCGCACGCCTCTGGTACGGAAAAGAGGGCCTGTTTTTACCCGAAACCATCACCTTCTGGGGCCTGCACTCTTACGGCGACTATGGCTGGAATCGCACGAACATGGAACCCTGGCAGGTCGCCAACGCGTATATTAACTATTACTGGCAAGGCGGGCTCGAACTGTCCTGGATGATGATCCAGTACGTCGAGCACACAAAAGATATGCAATTCGCCAAAGACCGCATGATCCCATGGGCCATGGACGTGCTGACCTTCTACCGCCAGCGATACGCCACCGGCCCCGACGGCAAACTCCTGCTCGATCCGAGCCGCGCACTGGAAACCTACTTTACCGCAACCAATCCCGCAACTGACATCGCCGGGCTAACCGCGGTAACCGAGGGCCTGCTGCAATACGCTGACCTGATGACCACCGAGCAGCAGCAATTCGTCCGCAAGCTTAAATCCATACTCCCCGATCTGCCTACCCGGCAGGTAGACGGCAAAACCATCATCGCACCTGCCGGCGAATACAGCGAACGCAAGAACATGGAAAACCCGGAACTCTACCCGGTGTTCCCCTATCAGCTTCACTGCGCGGTAAACGGCGATCTCGCCCTTGCGCAGCGAACCTTTAAAAACCGAATGATGGTCGCTACCGGCGGCTGGTTCCAGGATGCAATCAACGCCGCCTCTGTCGCCCTTCCAGATGACGCGAAAAAAGACCTCGTAAAGAACTTCACTACCACCTTGCCGCAGGTCCGCTTTCCGGCATTCTGGGGCCCCAATTACGACTGGATCCCCGATCAGGACCACGGCGGCGTTTCCATGATAGCCCTGCAGAAAATGCTCATGCAGACCCGCGACGATAAAATCCTGCTTCTGCCCGCATGGCCCCAAGATTGGAACGTCGATTTCAAGCTCCATGCCCCTCATGACACCGTCATCGAAGGTACTTATCAGGATGGCCAGCTTACCATCCACAGCGTAACACCTGCCAGTCGTAAAAAGGACATTAGAATCTTCCCGTACAAGTAGAACCCCAAAACCGGTACCGAAAGAGAATAGAAAATATCTACAATAACGGCTGTATCACCATAAGTCGTTTTCACAGCCACTTCCTGTTCGTTTGGGTTCCTTTTAGATCGTATTGTAGCATTTTGGACTTGTAATTCTACCGCATTCTCCCTAATATCAATTTGTAAGTAACCAGAATTCAGTTTATGATTCTTAAGCAGGCAATCTAAGTAAAAATCGAAACTCGCAGGCAGCCCAGCCGCCTGACCAAGATCGGAGAAAAACTATGGCACAGCAGTATGACGTCGCCGTCATCGGCGCAGGACCCGGCGGATATTCAGCCGCAATTCGAGCCGCTCAAAACAATCTCAAAACGATCATCTTCGAAAAACAATACATGGGCGGAACCTGCCTCAACGTCGGTTGCATACCCTCCAAGGCTCTGCTCGGTTCGGCGCATTTTCTCACGCTGGCCCGCCATGCGAACCTTATGGGCCTTGATATCCAGGGACTTTCGCCCAACTGGAAAAAAATGCAGGCCCGAAAGGATGCCATCGTCACCGGCTTTACCAAGGGCGTCACCGGGCTCGTCCAGGCCAATAACATCGATCTCGTCGAAGAAAAGGCCATCGTCACCGCTCCGGGCAAAATCAAAACCGATTCCGGCACTGAATACCAGGCTAAAAACATCATCATTGCCTCCGGTTCGGTCCCGGTCAATATCCCCGCCTTTCCCTTCGATTACAAAACCATCATCTCCAGCACCGAGGCACTGTCCCTGCCCGAGATTCCGTCGAGCATGGTCATCATCGGCGGCGGCGTGATCGGCTGTGAGATGGCCTGCATTTACGCATCGCTGGGTGCCAAAGTCACCATCGTCGAAGCACTGGATAACCTGCTGCCCAACGAAGACGACTGGGTCGGCAAAACCCTCATCAAGGAATTCAAGAAAATCGGCATCGACTCCAAAGTCTCCCAGAAGGTCACCTCCGTGGATACCAACGCAAACGGGGCCACCGTCAACCTCGAATCCGGCGATAAGCTCCCGGCCGACATCGTGCTCGTCGCGGTAGGCCGAAAAGCCGCCCCGGATCCCGAGACCGTCGAAAACCTCGGTCTGGAACTCGATCACGGCAAGATCACAATCGACAACAAGATGAAAACCAACGTGGACGGCGTCTACGCCATCGGCGATGTCGTCGGTACGACCTATCTCGCACACGGCGCATTTCAGGAAGCGGAAATCGCCGTTGCCAATATCGCCGGCCACGACGAGACCATGGAAGACTATCACATGATCCCCCGCGCGGTTTACAGCTTCCCGGAAGTCGCCTCCGTGGGCCGATCCGAGAAAAAATGCATGGAAATGGGCATCGACATCGAGGTCGGCAAGGCCCCCTTCCGGTCCAACGGCAGAAGCGTCGCCCACAACGAGACCACCGGCGAGATCCGCGTCATCCGCCGGAAAGACTCCCAGGAAGTCCTCGGCGTCTCTATGGTCGGGGCGACCGTCACCGAAATGCTCGCCGCGGCCAGGGCACTGCTAGGCACCAAAGAACCAATTGAAAAAATCTGTTTCGCCCATCCAACCGTCTCCGAGGTACTCAAAGAGGCGTGGGAAGATGCATTTGGGATCAGTATCCATGTTCCGCCCAAAAAAACCTGAATTCTCAGATGACTTCAGCATGATTTCCCGTTATAGTTACTAAAATCCCGTATTTTACGTATAAAATGGGTACAGTAGTAAAAAAACAAACTGAGGTCGAGTTTGTATCAAAACCGTAAAAAAGCTGATCTGAGAATTTACGACTGCGGCACCAGCGCCTATCGCGACATGCTCAAGCTCCAGCACGACATGTGCCGGCACCGCTGGCAGGACAAAATCCCCAATACCGTCCTGCTCGTTGAACACCCTCCTGTGATCACTCTGGGCGCCCGTCAGAGCGAAAACAAGCTCCTCACAGACCCCGACAAGCTCCGCGAAGAGGGGATCGAGGTCAACCAGATTCGCCGCGGTGGCGGCTCAACCGCGCACAATCCCGGACAAGTCGTCCTCTACCCGATTCTCAAGCTCAAATCCCTCGGGCTAAGTGTCAATGAGTACATCCGGGAGCTCGAGGATATCGGCATTGAGCTGCTGCTCCGCCAGGGCCTCAAAACCGAGATTAAAAAAGGATTCCCCGGAATCTGGACCCCGGAAGGCAGGAAAATCGCATCTATTGGTGTCCAGCTTAAAAAATGGTGCACCATGCACGGCCTGGCGGTCAATATCTCCAACGACCTGTCCATTTTCTCCAACATGGTGCCCTGCGGCATCGACAACGTCCAGATGACCAGCCTGCTCGCCGAAACCACTGAGCACGTCTCCATGGACGTCATCAAAAAAACTCTCATCGACATCATCATTGAGCACTGGTCCCTGGATTCCGAAACGCAGGAAGAAAAGGAATCCGTATGAAAAACACCGGCAGGCTCGCTCCCTGGCTCAAAAGACCTCTGGGCAGCGGAACCCAGTTCCAGCAGACCACCGCAGCGCTCAATGACCTGGCCATCGAAACCATCTGCACCAATGCCAACTGCCCCAACCAGGGCCAGTGCTGGTCCCGCGGAACTGCCACGGTGCTGATCCTCGGCAATATCTGCACACGCAACTGCAAATTCTGCTCGGTACCGCACGGCAAACCCCTGCCGCCCGATCCCGAGGAACCCCAGCGAGTCGCAGACCTGTGCAAAAAAATCGGCATCAAATACCTCGTCATCACCTCCGTAGACCGCGATGACCTGCCCGACGGCGGGGCCTCGCATTTCCGTGATGTAATGGCCACCTGCCGCGACCAGATCGAGAATATCGAATTCGAGATTCTCACCCCGGATTTCCGCGATTGTCCTGAAAAAGCCGTCGATATACTCCACCAAGCCGCCCCCTTCGTGTTCGGCCACAATATCGAAACCGTCCCCGAGCTGTACCCCGTTGCCCGTCCCGGCGGAAGTTACCGGCGTTCGCTCGATCTGCTGAAAATGGTAAAGGAAAAATTCCCCGATACCCCCACAAAATCCAGCATTATGCTCGGACTGGGCGAAACAAAAGAACAGGTCGATCAGGTCCTCCGCGACCTTCGCGAAGCCAAAGTAGACCGCCTTGCCCTCGGTCAGTACCTACGCCCCTCCAAACAGTCTCTCGAAGTTGTGGAGTTTATCGAGCCGGAAATCTTCGACCAGTGGAAGCACCGCGCAAAGGAATTGGGCTTTACCTGGGTGATGTCCTCGCCGTTTACACGCTCCTCTTTCCACGCCGAGGAAAAAGAAACCTTTTAAAGACCCTGTCCCTGTTTACACACCTTCACGGAAAAACTGGAAAATCCGGTCATCCGCCAGCGGCGGCACTTCATGCGCAAAATCGGGGAAAACCATCGCTTCTTTTTTTGCCGGGATCGCGTTAAATGCTGCAAACTGGCTCGAAGGAGGACAGATATTGTCACGAAGCGTCAGCGCGATCAGCGTCTGCGCCTCGATCCGTTTGGCCAGGTGATGGCCGTCAATGTATCCGAGCCGCTCAAAAATCATCGCCTCCCGTTCGTGCAGTGGATCAAACTGCCGGAAGAAGTACTTCAGTTCACTGTACGGGTCCGTCTCCAGGTCCATTTCCCACACCCGCTGATAATCGCACAAAAACGGCACTTGCGGCGCAATTTTCCAGATTCGCTTTTCCAATCCCGCACATGCCAGGGTAAGTCCGCCGCCCTGCGAGCCCCCCGCGGCACACACTTTTGTCTCATCCACCTCATCGAGACCCATCACCACCCGCGCAAGCTGCACCGTATCCAGGTATATCTGACGGAACGCAAGGTTCTCTGGCTTGTCATCCAAACCCCGAATGATGTGCCCCTTATAAGTCGTACCCTCCACAATACACGGATCGTTGCTCGCACCCCCCTGCCCCCGGCAGTCCATCGCCGCGGTAACAAATCCCTCACTTGCCCAGCCAAGATACCCCGGCCAACTGCCGCTTCGGCCTGTGTATCCATGGAAATGGCACACCCCCGGGCAATCTTTTTTCGCGCCCTTCGGGATCAGCAGCTTCGCATAAATCCGCCCGCCCCGCACAGAATTGTAATACAAATCGTAACAAACCGCCGCTTTCGTCTCAAATCCGGCCTTTTTCATCTCCGGCTTCGGATCCACACTCGAAAGCTCATCGAGCGCATCTGCCCAGAATTGGTCAAAATCCTTCGGTCTCGGATTTGTACCCTTATACTCCCAAAGCTTCTCAAGAGGCATATCAACGACAGCCATACACCAACTCCCTTACAAAAAAATCAATTCATCCCCAGCCGGCGAAGTGTCGCCTTCGACCACTTACCTGACCGCGTCTGGGCCATCACCAGAAGCACAAATGCCACCAGCCAGAAGCCGCAAAAGCGAATCAGCGTCACGATTTCACCCATCATCGTACCGCTCCAGTCCCCGCAAAGCAGCTCTCCGGGGCCAAACAAAACCCCTCCGCAAACACCCCGCAGAAAATTCTGCCACGGCAACAGCAGCACCCATACCAGCGACGCCCGGAAAAAAGCAACCGAAACATGAGCGATGCCGCCAAGCCGTCCGGCAATGGAAATCTGAAGGCAAACCAGTAACGCGATGGCATACAGCGTCACACTGAGCATCGCGGCAAAATTACAGATCTTGACCGCATAGAAAACCACTTTCCAACTGACAATTCCCTCCGTGACTTCCCCAGCCGCCTTTACAGGGGCCGGCGACTCGCTGTCTGCCTCCATGGACGGCTCCACACTTTCCACCGCTGCGTCCGCAGATTTCGCAATCCCCTCCTGCATTTTATCGGACTTTTGGGGCACCGCTGCCTCAAGATCCGGTATCGGATCCGTTGCCGCAACAGGCTCATCAGCCTTTTCTTCGCCGAAAAGAACGGGGTACGTTCCCCAGGTCAGCGGACAATCCATACCTTTCTTGTCCACATAACCAAGGTGCTCGACCCAGAAAAGCCCCTGCAAGAGCAGCAGAGACAGCAATGTAATCCAGAAAAGAAGATTCTTTAGCCCTTTAAATGTCGAGACCGCCTCAAAACAGTCTGTCGTGCCTACCATTTTCTCCGGTGAACTGCTGTTGGAATTCTCAGCCATTTCGGACTCCTCTTTCACATTCCAGTCCAGTTTAATTTTATCATCTTGCTGATCCATGATCGCGTACCCGAAATAAACAGCTTTTCCGGTCTCAGCGGGCTAAAATCCCGCCAAAACTCTGCAAAACCATCATAATCCCTTCATTTCAACATGTCCAAAGATATTCAGGACGAAAATCCTTAATATGGACAAGAAATAACCTCTATTCAAAACTTTTTCTTGCTTTTTTCCCGTCTCTTTCTATATTGTGGAATTCTTATTGATTTATAGATGGATAGTAGAGAAATCGGCGATTAAAAGCCTGAACTTTCAGAAAAAGGCAAGGATATGAACTTAGTAAAATTCTTCCGCAAAAAAAAGACGGTTATTATGACCTGGGCTGTCATCATTCTGATGGTCGCATTCATCGGCGGCACCGCATTCCAACAGATCATGAGACAGGTAAGCATTGTCCGTGCCCCCAAGCAGGCCACCTACGGGGACGGAAATGCCATCCGTCAAACACACGTCCAGCGAGCCACCGCAGAACTTGAAATCCTAAGAGGCCTGCGGATGGACTATATCCTCGCCATGAGAGGCCAGAGCCAGAACCAGCCGGACCTGGCTTCCAGGCTGCTGGCGATGCTCCTGTTCCCCGATTCCATCAGTGCCGCTTCCATTAACGGCTATCTCAAACAGGCCGTCCAGAAGGGCGAACTGATGCTGTCGGAAAATGAAGTCGATGCTTTCTTCAAGGATCCCATGGCACCGAATTTCTACTACTGGATCCTGCTCAACCATGAAGCCGTCGAAATGGGAATCCAGCTCTCGATAGAAGACGCAAGGGCCTTCCTCGATAACGAAATCGCACGGATGACCAACAACCAGGCCAACGGACAGATGCTCATCCAGCAGGTTCAGGAAGCCTCCAATCTCACCGAGGAGCAGATCCTGGAAGTCGCCCGCAAAATGCTCAGCGTTATGACCTATGTGGATACGATTACGTCTTCGGTCAATGTGACCACTCGGCAGATGAAAAATGCCTCGTATACCAACGCCCAGCGGTTCACCGGAACGTTCATTCGCCTCGGTGCCTCGGACTTTATCGATGATATCTACTCCCCCACCGATCAACAGGTACAGGACCAGTTCGAGCAGTACAAAGACGTACTGCCCGGTGAAATCACGGCTGCAAATCCCTACGGATTTGGCTACAAACTCCCTGCGGCCCTGGAGCTGGAGTACATCCTCTATGACCTCGAACAGATCAAGGATATCATTGATCCGGTTACCAGCGACCAGAAAGAGGACTACTACCGGCGAAACACTTCCATTTTCAAAATTTCGGAACCGGTCGATCCCAACAATCCCCAGGGAGAAAAAACCACGCGGCTCCAGACCTATGTGGAAGTGGAAACCCAGATCGAGCAGCAGCTCATCTTTGAACGAATCCGCAAGAAGTCCGATTTGATTATTTCCGACCTGAGAAGTTTCCTCAACAAGGGCTACATGGAAAATAATATACAGCCCGACGAGGCCGATTCCAGGGAGCTTAAGAAATACAATCGTTCCTTCTCCGAGGCCGCGGAAACCATCGCGCAGAAATATAAAATCGACATGAGTGCCTCCAAAACCGGCATGATGACGTATAAAGACGCAAGGCAGGACGCGTTTCTCGGATCGATGATCACCGAGGGTCAGGCCGGAACCGCGGTCATGATTAACCGGGCACTCTACGCGATGGACCCGCTCAACGAGACCACCCTTAATCGCCTCGAGATCAATACACCCAAACCCTGGCAGATACTCGGCCCGGTCATGGCAGCCAGGGAGCAAAATGATGAAACCATTAACGTCGTTGGCCTGATCCGCGTCATTGACACCCGCCCCCAAACCGTTGCGCAAAACCTCGACGAAACCATCTCCGGCCCCGGCATCCGCCTGAACCCCGACAAACAGACCGAAACCACGACCATCGAAGATCAGGTCATCGAAGATCTCAAGCTCGTTCATGGTATGGAAATCGCAAACCAGAGAGCCAACCAGCTCTCCGACATGATCCAGGCCGACGGCTGGGAAAAGGGACTGGAGGAATTCAACAAAAAATTCCGATCCAAAGACCAGCAGCTCGAAATTGAAGATCTCATGGGCCAGACCCGCGCCAGCCAGATGAACCTGTTCATGCAGGCCAAACGCATCGGGGAAACCGCGGCACAAAACTATATGCAGGCCTCCAGGCTGATCGAGACTTTTGATTCCAAAATTCCCGCGGGGACAAATGAGGCCAAAAATCTCAACCAGGTCATCGAGTTCAAACCCCTTCGAAGTGTCTACCTGCTGCAAAACATTGAGAAAAGCCCCGTCTCCAGGGACCGCTACGAGCGATACAAACCCCTCATGGCAAAACAGTTTGAAAAGATGAGCTCCGACTCAGCCGTACTGAGCTTCCTGAACCCGGGCAATATCCAAGCCAGGAACAACTTTGAGTTTGTCGAGAGAAGCCAACCCGAGGATGAACAGGACCCCGCAGAGGAATCCACGGAAGAATGATGAAAAAGACCGCGACGGATCATACACTCTTGCTTATTATTGTCGCCATCCTGAGCTGGGCCATCCCCGGCGGCGGACACTTTTTCATTAAACAGCGAAAAAGAGGCATCGTCATCTTCCTGACCATCACCCTGACCTTTTTAATGGGCCTGTACATCGGGTCAATCGGGGTCATACAGTCTACACCGCTCAATTTCTGGTATGTCGGCCAGGTATTCGTTTCCCCGGCCGTAATGATCATCGGCGCGGTCACCGCCTCCGGGGATTACACCGTATATGGCAAACCCTTCGAGATCGCGCAGATCTACACCCTTACCGCCGGACTGATGAACCTGCTGGCGATCATCTCCGCGGTCTACATGGCCTACACCGGACGCGGCGAAATGATCGGAACCGAAGAGGAAGAATCCCAACAACCCCAGGGAGAAAACGCATGACAGAGTTCCTTGCATCCTTTACTTCGCCCATGCACATCGGAACCACGCCGATGAGCCTGCTGTGGATGTTCCCCCTGCTGCTGACCGTCGCGCTGATTTACAAAGCGACCAAGCTGCGAGTCATGTTCATGGGAAAATTCGCGAAGCAAGTGATCACCCTGTTCCTCACACTCAGCGGCTTTATGATCCTGGCCGTCATCGGCCTCAATATCCTCGTCTGGTTCCTGACCGCCTGAGCCGCCAGCCGACTACTATACCGGTTCTTCCACCGCCTGGATCACTCCAAGCTCAACCAGGGCATTGCAGGCCGCCTTCTGCTCGGCATCCTTTTTCGTCATTCCCCAGGCACTCTCAAAACGACGATCAGAAATGACAACCGAAGATTCAAAGCACTTGTTATGATCCGGGCCTTTCTCGTCCAGCAGTTCATAAATCGGCGTGGAATTAAATTCCCGCTGACAGTGCTGCTGGAGAAGTGATTTGAAATTCTGCTGATGCTGTGCCGCGTCCGCCTGATCGATCATCTCACTGAATGCCATCAGGATAAACTTGGTCACCGCTTCGTACCCCCCGTCAAGATAAACCGCCGCGATCACTGCCTCCAGGGCTCCCGCCGAGATCGATCCTGCCATCGCGCGCGTATTCGCCATTCCCTTGCCCGCGAAAATAAACTCCGTCAGACCCAGTTCGCCGGCCACCTTCGAACAGGTCTTGCGCGACACGATCATACTCTTGATTTTTGTCAGGTCGCCCTCGAGATACTCCGGAAAACGCGCAAAAAGCGTCTCACAGATCACCAGTGAGAGTATCGAATCGCCCAGGAATTC
Source organism: uncultured Pirellulales bacterium (assembly GCA_964454745.1). Taxonomy (GTDB): domain Bacteria; phylum Planctomycetota; class Phycisphaerae; order Sedimentisphaerales; family Anaerohalosphaeraceae; genus CAYVUI01. The sequence continues at coordinate 108,103 of CAYVUI010000001.1, forward strand.
CAGCCGCTCGTTGCTAGAAACGCGGTTGTCCGCGTATGAAGAATGTGTAAAGGCAAGTTCGATCAGTTCCGGGTTGTTAAATGAATAATCGAGAATCTGCTCGATTTGAAGCAGTGTTTTTTCGTCCATAATCTCGTCCAATAAAGTACTAACACCGCAAGCAGATTGCGAAGATCGTCATACCTACGAGATTCGAAATCGGCTTGACAAAACATTATAATACCACATCACCCCCGAAAAGTCAAGCTTCCTTTTTTCAGCCCCTCCTGCCGAAAGACACCTGTGCCGGCAATCGCCTCTCAGGATTCAACCATCTGCAAACCCGCCAGGGCGATAAAATGGTCATCCACAAACTCGAAAACCTGGTCTAAACCTGCGATTTCAAAGACTTTACGTGTCTGGGCACGCACCGAAGAAAGGACCAGCGACCCGCCGTTATCCCTAATCTGCTTGCGAATCTTGAGCATTTTCGCCAGGCTCGAAGACGTGACGATTTCCACGTTTGAAAAATCCACAACCACCGAATACGCCGGCTGATTCTGGATCATCGCAAGACAAGTTTCGAGCTCTTCGCCCATCTGCGGCTCGCGGGCCAGTTGAATCAAAATGATATTTTCAGACCAGTTTTCAATACTCATAACGAATATCTCCTGTTGACTGCAAAGCGCATTACCGCTTCTAAAAACGACACTATTACAGTACTGTATCGGCCCCGGGACTGGAGGGTTTAATCAATTTTTTGCTGCCCTTCCAAAATTCCAGTTTCCCTCTTTCCAGCCGCACCTTCCAGCGGATCATTATCGGACGACATCATAAAATTCTTCTTTTTTAAATACTTTCCCCATTTCCGGCCCCTGTTTGATTAATTGTAACCGTTCACAGGGCGTGAATGTGGATTATGGCCCCAATAATGTAGGA
>CAYVUI010000002.1:0-98036 GCA_964454745.1 uncultured Pirellulales bacterium
CGCTTTGGTGAAAATCATCGCCGGGTTATTGAAGCTCGCCGGGCACTGGATAAAGCAAAACTTGATTATGCCGAACGGCGAACACAGATTGCCGATGTTGAAAGACAGGCAAACCTGGTCAACGCGCAGGATCAGCTTACAATTTTAAATGCCGAACTTGAAAAACTCGCTGAGCAACGGGGCGTTGCCAGGAATGAATATAAAAGACTGGAAAATATTCGTGCAGAATATGCTCAATACGAAACACAACTGGAAGACATTCAGGATCGCCTTGAGAGAGTCAATCTCAACATCAATAAACTGGAAATTCTTTATGAATCCAGTGATATCTCTAAAGTCCAAAAAATTGGTGATGCACCGGAACCTCTTACTCCCAGTTTCCCGAATATCATCATTTTTGTCCCTGCCGGCTTTATGCTCGGTTTCATGGCCGGTGTAGGTCTTGCCTTCCTGATCGAATTGCTCAACGACACCATCCGCACCCCGCGTGACGCCACCAATTATCTCAAGGCTCCGCTGCTGGGCATGATCTTCCACGAAGACGAAGACGAATACCTCGATCCATCCATTGACCCAAGGCTCGTCGTTCAGCAGGCCCCCTATTCCATCATGAGCGAATCCTACCGACAGCTCAAAACCAACCTCAAGCTCTCGGGCTCTGCCCATTCTCGGCAGACCCTCTTCCTGACAAGCTGCCAGGGCGGAGACGGAAAAACCTCCATCGCATCCAACCTTGCCGCCACCTACGTCTCAGAGGGCAAAAGAGTCCTGCTCATTGATACCAACTTTCGCAAGCCCGCACTCACGGAACTCTATCCGCCCACGCTCGAAAACGGTCAAACGCAGACCCACGCGGACAAAGGCCTTAGCAACTACCTCCTGGGCCAGTGCGACATGCAGCAGGTCATTCGCCCATCCGGCCTTCCGCAACTGGACATCATCGACTCCGGCCCGATTCCGCAAAACCCGGCCGGCCTGATCGGAAACGAGCGGATGAGCACCCTACTTCACAACCTGAAAGAGGAATACGATTTTGTCATCATTGACGGCCCCCCTATGCTCGTCAGCGACACAAAAACGCTTGCCTCCATCGCGGATTCCGTCCTGCTCGTAATCAATGCCGGGACCACCAAACGCGGCGAGGCGATGCGAATCCTGCGTGAGCTCAACGAAACCCAGGCAAATGTCATCGGTTCCGTGCTGCTCGGCGTCAAGACCCTGCGCGGCGGATACTTCCAGGAAATCTTTAAATCCTACCACGAGTATCAGCCGGCCCAACTGCCGCAGACTTCACAGGCATAGACAAGGTATAGCAACTCAAGCCGGCAAAAAACTCTTTTGCCGGCTTAAAAGCAGACGAAGGACATGCATCCCTTAAACCATGCGCTTCCTTTTGAAAATTGAGAGTAGAAAGTTGACCGCAGGAGGATATTTTCCACCTGCTCTGATTCGCTAAAAGCGAACCGGGTTAATTGTCCCTCGTTTGAAGCACTAACAACTACAAAAACCAAGCGACCAGCGGGAGCAGCCAAAAGCAGGGAAACAAATCACTCATTTACCTGCCTAAAGGCAGTCGGGGAGACAAGATTTGAACTTGCGACCTCTGCGTCCCGAACGCAGCGCTCTGGCCAAGCTGAGCTACTCCCCGGGCCAAAACGCAGATTCTAACAATTTCATCTCACAAATGCAACGATATAAATCCCTCAAATCAAAAACAGGACAAAAAACGCCACTTCATCACGACCCAAATAACACGTAAACAATTACAAACAAATGCTTTACATCACATGCACAGGATCCATGTCCACTACGGTAGTCACAGCCGGGCGGATCGCCGGCAGCCGCCTTAAGCCGCGAAACAGGCGATTGAGCACCTCAGCTTTGCTGGCCGTGGCGATAATCTGAACCCGATGCTGACGTGCCATCCGGGAAATCGCAGCATCCACAGGCCCCCGAAAACTCACACTTAATCCCTCATTTTTGGCCACAGTTTCCAGCCGCCCCCGCATGGCCTGGGCAGCCTGTGACAGCCGTTCATAATTCTCATCCCGCATCAGAACAATCGCCAAGCGAGTAAAAGGCGGCAATCCCAAAGACTTGCGAAGCTCTATTTCCCGCCCTGCAAATCCGTCAAAATCCCCCCGAATCGCAAATTGCACCGCCTCATGGTCCGGAAACAATGTCTGAACAATCACACGCCCGGGCTTTTGGGCCCGGCCCGCTCGCCCTGAAACCTGGTGAATCAACTGGAAAGTCCGTTCATTCGCCCGAAAATCAGCCACACCCAGTGCCGTATCCGCATTGACAATCCCCACCAGCGTCACATTTGGAAAATGAAGCCCCTTGGCCAGCATCTGCGTTCCGCACAGAATATCGATCTCCCCGCGGCCAAACGCCCCCAGCAGCTCAAAATAATCCCGACCCGCCATGGAATCTGTATCAAACCGCTCCACTTTCGCCCCGGGAAAATCCTCCACCAGGACCTCTTCCAGCTTCTGACTGCCCATACCAACAAGCCCCATCGGCTTGCCGCAAAGCGGACATTTCCGGGGCACAACCGTCTGAGACAGGCAATGATGGCAGATCGCCCTGCCGGGAAAATGATCACTGCGAACATGGCTGCCCTCACGACGATGAAAAGTCATCGACGCCGAACAATGGCTGCACTCGACCAGGTAACCACACCCCCCGCAACGCACCACGTAACTGTATCCGCGACGATTGAGCAGCAAAATCGCCTGCTCACCTCTCGAAAGGGTCTGCCCGATCGCCTCCGTCATTGCATCGCTGAACAGCCGCACGCCACCGTCATACACATAATCATTCATATCGACAAGCTGCATTTCCGGCATGGGCACCTGCATAACCCGCCGAGTCAGCCGGATCCGCTCAAAATGCCCCAGCCGCTGGCAGTTCCAAAGGCTTTCCAGGCTCGGTGTCGCCGATCCGAGTATCACCGCCGCCCCTTCAATCTGCCCGCGTTTGACCGCGGTATCCCGTCCATGGTATCGCGGCACCGTATCCTGCTTGTACGTGCCCTCATGCTCTTCATCCACAACAATCAGCCCCAGGTTCTCTACCGGGGCAAACACCGCACTTCGCGGCCCGATCACGACCCGGGCCTGCCCCTCGCGTATCCGGTGCCACTGACGATTCCGCTGCGAATCGGTCAATCCGGAATGCAAAACCGCCACTTCGCTAAATCGCCGCAAAAAACGCTCCGTCATCTGGGCCGACAGCGCAATCTCCGGAACCAGCACAATCGCCCCCTTGCCCTGCGAAAGCACCCGCTCAATCGCCCTGAGATACACTTCCGTCTTTCCGCTGCTTGTCACTCCATGGAGCAAAGTCACTGAAAAACTCCCTGTCTCGATTTTCCTGCCAATCGCATCCAGTGCCGCCTTTTGTTCATCAGTCAGGGTAATCGGGTGTTCCTCAATCCGTAAATCCTCCTCGATCACCTTCGGGGCCTCGAATTCATATCGGCTGGTCCACAAAATAGCCCCACCCCGAGTCAGCGTTTTCAATACCCCCGCGCTGACCTGGGCTTTTTCCAAAATCTCGCTTTTGGGTACCGCCTTTTCCTCCCGGTCGGCGTGTGATTGCTGTAAAAAGTTCAGCACCTTCTCCTGGGCCTTGCTTTTCGGTTCGTAGTCACCCGATGCAAGACAGGCACAGGACACCTTCTTTTTGCCGATCCCCTTCTTTACCGCCCCGGGTAGCATCGCTCCGAGCACCTGTCCCAATGGGCATACGTAATAATCACTGATCCACCTGGCAAGTTCCAGCAGCTCCTTACCCAGCAAAGGCTCATCATCGAGCACTTTTTTCACGGCCTTGTATCGGATATCCTTACCATCCCGCTTCGGCTTAGCCGGCATTCCAATCGAGACGACAAACCCGATTTTTCGCTTATCGCCCCTGCCAAACGGAACCTCTACACGAACTCCCTCTTGTACCGTTCCGAGAGATTCCTCAAAAAGATATGTAAAAATCTCATCGGCACCGGTTTCCAGTGCCACCCCCACAGGCACCCCTTCAAGAGTCTTGTGCTCCTCAAACAAAAAGCCCTGTTTTCCCTCCCCGCTCAAACCCCCTTCTCCCGAATCCACAACAGGTCACGTTCAAAATCCATCACGACACACGTATCTTTGAAGTGTTCAAGCGTCAGCATGTCCACTTCCCAGTCATAAAATTCCTTCGAAGGGTCCAAAACCTGGATTCGGGCATTTTCCTCCACAATCGGCCCGATCTCGAGCGAATCGACCCGCAGTTCGCGAACCATACGATACCCGAATTGAACACAGGAGCTTTTTCGCTCTCGCTGCCTGAGCACTTCCATATCCGCCAAAATTGAATCTGTAACCTCCCCTTCCGACAATACCAGCGAACTGCTCCCTCCGCATGTATCAAACATCAGGCACCGCTGTGCGCCATTGATCGGTATGTTAACCATCAACCGACGATTCCCGTTGATTTCGGTTATCTCAAACGGATACTGCCCCCAATGTTCATCATTTTCAGGCTCAAAACAATCATAGGAGAATTCTACAGTCTTATTCTTACAGTCCAGGTGCACATAATGAAATCCTTCGATCATGCGAAGACCAATCAGGCAAACGGATTCCTGGTAGAGGGGTACTCCCAGGATACGGAACTGCCACTGCTGGCGATGGAAAAACGCCGGCAGATTTTCTACCTCAAAAGTCCCGATTTGCATGGAGGGAACACAGGCAATTCCCGCCAGAAACGGCCCCGGACGCTCATCGATATACAAACGCAAAAGATCATTATCATCCACAAATCCCTGGTCTACCAGTATCGTATCCGAAAAACCGGTATCCAGCCAGCCGCGATATTTACGACCTCCTGGCATCACCACCGGGACTTTGACGGTACCCCAGTCCTGTGAAAAATCAAAACGTTCCACGGCATCAGCCAGAACCGTTGGATATCGAAGCATAATCTTCATCTGGGTCTCATCGGGATCACCGTTGTATTCGACATCCATACAGGTGGATTGATTGGGATCAATAAACTCCGTATCGGAGATATCATACACCACAGCAGATTCGTAGATATCGTAGCTGCACCCCCCCGCCAGCAAACCTGCTGTAAACAGGAAAACACAAAAACGCCCAAATCCGTTATATGCTCGATTGCATCTCACTCAAACAGTACCTTTAATTTCTCACGCTCTTTTGCATCGATAACATCCTCTTTTGACCACACCGCCATTTCAAGACTCCTGCGGTCATCCCACTGATCGCCGCACAATTCGGCGTCCCCGGCAAGAACCGCCTCGATTAAACCAATCGCATTGGCGGTGGCAGTTTCAAGATTCGAGATAATCTCTCGCAGCAGTTCATGTTTACCCTGTGAAATATCATGTTCACGCCAGCAGTCATAATCACTGACCAGCGCTACCAGTGAATAGGCCATCTGGGCCTCCCGGGCCAGTTTTGCTTCCGGCATCGCCGTCATACCGATTAGATCACCGCCCCAGGTCCGGTGCATCAGCGATTCAGCCCGCGTAGAGAAGGCCGGCCCCTCCATACAGACATAAGTCCCTTTTTCATGGACCTTTGCCTCAACAGAATCCGCCTTGGAGAGTATCGCCCGTCGCAGCGGCTCTGTACAGGGGTGCGAAAATTCCACGTGAACCGCTCCATGATTGGAGAAAAAACTGCTCTCTCGCCGGAATGTCTTATCGATAAACTGATCCACAATTACCAGATCCTTGGGCGCCATTTCTTCACGCAGTGACCCGACCGCTCCACTGGCAATTATCGAACGAACGCCAAGAGACTTTAGGGCAAATAAATTCGCCCGATACGGCACCTCGCTGGGCCCAAAGCGATGCCCCTCGCCGTGTCGATTCAAAAACGCAACCGGTCGGCTGCCGAATGTACCCAAACCAATCGGCGAACTTGGCTTGCCGAACGGCGTATCCACATCCCGAAACTCCAAACCCTCGATATGTTCGCCGAGGACATCTCCAAGCCCTGTCCCGCCGATCACGCCAATCCGATCGTTCATGAAAACCTCCATATTTCCACTAAATTCATATCCAGTAATCACCCAAAACGGTCATTTATTTTGAGATTATACCAAAGACGTCTTTTTTTTCAAAATTCATTCCTTTTTCAATTAAATTCAGGTATGCTTTTATCTTTAAACTTATGGCCAATTTACAGGGAATCTATATGTGGGAGATTAAACCTCCAAAACCGGCAAAATTACTCATCGGCATGCTTGCATCCGACTGCGAAGTCCTGAATGTGGCTACCGGCCTTCTCCAGGATAAATTCGGAGAAATTGACCTTCAAAGTCCGGTCTATACATTTGACCATACCGAGTACTACCGCGAGCAGACCGGGGCGGAGATTGTCCGAAAATTTGTCACTTTCAAAGAACTTTTCGACCCGGGAAAGCTCGCCGAAACCAAGTACCAAACAGTACTTATGGAAAAACAGCTCGCTATGTCCCTGCATTCTTCGGTCCCGCGTCCGGTCAATCTCGATCCGGGCATCCTCGAACCCTCAAAACTGGTACTGGCCTCCACAAAGAACTTCGCCCACAGGATTTATATCGGGATGAACATTTACGCGGAAGTGACCCTGACATACAACAAGGGAAAATGGGAATCCTACCCCTTCACTTTTCCGGATTATAAATCAGGCCTTTATGACGATTTTCTCAACCTTGCCCGCGAAACCCTGGTCAAACAGCTTCGATAAGAAGAATTATTGGTCCACAAACCGCGCTGGGTCTGTTTCGCGACTATAGTGGGTATTTTCCATCCTCTTTAAGTGGCCCTTACGGTACATGTATTTCAGGAAGGCCCGCCGGGTCAGGCGGAACGGATGGGCAATTGCACGATGTACGCGAATCAGAAGACTGACATGCCGCGAAAGCTTTTCTTCCTCCGGAGTCAATTCCTCCGGCTGGAGCTTCCGTTTGTGCTTATACAGATGATATATATCCGCTTTCTGGAGACTTTGTAAAAAACGGCGAGTCAAGCCTTTAAAAAGGAACAACCGCGAAGGAACCATGACACTGATCTGGAAATCGATCAGGTAAGGCAAGCCGTCATCCCCGAGAAGGATATTGCCCCGCTTGTTCAGATCAAAATATACCACTCCCCGCGAATGAATCTGCTCGAGGGTCCCGCGAAGTTTCTCAAAAAAATCTTTCGGAAGCTTCGGTTTTTCATCCAGGCTGCAGCCCTCAATATACCGATAGAAAAAACCGGTTCTCTTGTATCGCCCCAGAATTTTCGGGATACGCTCAACATCTTTCAAGCGAACGAGAGTGCAGTATTCATGATGCGAGACCAGCCATCCCATCCAGGACATGGGAATATAAAGAAAATGGTGCCGCCGGCCAAATTTTAAAATGACCTTCTCACCGCATTCCGGATTGGGGCCCTCTATTGCTCGGTAGAGCCCGGTAGCCGCGAAAAAGTCGTGTTTGAGCACTTTTTCAAGTCCATATCGGCTGCCCAGGCAATTAATCTCCTTTGGTAATCCCTCCTTACCGCAGGCATATAAATGATTCGCCATCCAGCTTAGCATTACAAACGGTCCTGTTTTTCAAAATAAGATTCATCTAATGTAATACTAAAACTTGCTCCAATTGGAAAGAAAAAAACCGCCCTTTTTCCTCTCCAAACACTCAATTTACCGATTCCATCAGCGTAAAAGCTGAAAATTCACTTTTACAGTACACATTTTTATAACCGTTCTCTAACAGGAATATGCTACACTTATCATTTATGAAAAATTTAAGCAACAAAACAGGACATAAAATGATTAAAATTAAAACAACTGTATACATCCTCTTTCTTCTGCTAACACTGTCGGTACCTTGCTTTGCCAAAAGTGCCAGAAATGTCATTCTTATGATTGCTGACGGGGCGGGTTACAATGCCTTTCACTGCACCAGTTACTACCAATATGGAACTCTCGGCCGCCAACCGTACGATAAGTTTCCCGTTCAGTATCCATGTACCACCTGGTCGCTGCGTGGTGACGGCACCGCCATCGGCTATTCCAGTGAATCTTTCTGGCGACCTGCCACCCAGGCTCGAAACGGCAGCGAAGGATATGGTAATTATTCGACAGATTCCGCAGCAGCAGGCACCGCATTATGCACCGGGCAAAAAACGGCCCAGGGAAGAGTAAATATTGACATGCACGGTAACCCTTTAACGACAATCGCCCAAATTGCTCACCAGCAGGGGAAATCGGCCGGGTGCGTTTCGACGGTACCCTTTACTCACGCAACTCCAGCCTGTATGGCGGCACACAACCTGTCAAGAAACAACTACCTGCAAATCGCCCGCGAAATGATCTTTGATTCCGAACTGGACTGCATCATTGGCTGCGGACATCCCGGCTATGACAATAACGGCCTGTTACTCCCGGCGGAAAAATGGAACTATGAATACGGACCGAATTTCCAGGATTTTCAAAGCCTGGTCAGTTTTGATACCGGCCGGGGATGGGTGTTCACGGATTCTAAATTTGACCTGATCCATATTGCCCAAAATCCGAACACATTTATTAAGAAGCTGTTCGCCATGCCGCCTGTTCATGCCACCAACCAGTACAGAAGACACGGCAGAGCAATGGGGGACTTGATGGAGCAGGTCCCTGACCTTGCGCAAATGTCACTCGCAGCCCTGAACGTGCTCAATAAAAATGCAAACGGCTTTGTCCTGATGATCGAAGGCGGTGCGGTAGACTGGGCCAATCATGACAATAATTTACCCCGCATGATTGAGGAAATGGCTGATTTCAACCACGCAGTCGCAGGGGTGATGGAATGGATTGAAAAATATTCTTCTTTCGATCAGACCCTTCTGATCGTAACTTCTGACCACGAATGTGGACGAATCTGGGGACCGGACGCATCCGCCGCTTCGGACACACCATTTGATTTACCCAAAAACCAGGGCAAGGGCAAACTGCCCCTGGCCAAATATCTCTCAATCACTCATTCCAATGCACTGGTCCCGCTGTACTCGATTGGCCCCAATGCCGAGGATTTTCATACACTTACAGATGGTCGCGATCCGATTGCAGCCAAAACCTGGAATATCCCGGCCCAATACGTAGACAATATTGATATCTTCACCGTGATGAAAAACGCGATTGTAATCCAGGATTAGTCCTCGATCACGAAGCTCTCACCCTTTTGGGCCGCAAGGATCGCCTTTGCCAACACCTCGAAATCTTTGTAAGCCTCATAAAAACTGCTGACAACTTTTTCACCCTTGCGAATGGCGCCGTAAAAATTCTCAAACTCTCCGCGGTAGCCAAACATGGATTGAATCTTTTCTGATTCGCTGTCTTTTCCCTGGCGATTTACAGTAACCGCATCCTGCTCAACGGTCAGGGTTCCTTCCATACCGATGACAATCAACCGGCTTTCCTGGAACCCGTTCGCTGTAAAGTAATTATTGAACACCCCGCCGATCCCCTGCTCGGTTTCAAACTGCAGGCTGATCCCGTCCATTTTTCCAATACCGGGATTGACCTGCCGCGTAAAAGCCCTGCCGCAGGTAATATCTCCAAACAGGTCTCGAATCGCGGCCATATTATGCACACCCCCATCCACGACAAATCCGCCGATGTGTTCATGGTCCAGCCGCCACTGCGTATGCATATAAGGGCTTTGGTGGAAGAACATGAAATTATTCCAGAAAACCGAATGCACCTTCCCGATCTGCCCGGATTCAAGACGCCGGCGGACATGTAAAAAGACCGGATGATATCGAAAATTTTCTGCCACCATCATCACCTGCCCGGGATAGTCCGTTTCAAATTCTACCATTTGCTCAGCTTGTTCAAGAGAGCCGGCCAGGGGTTTTTCAACCATTACATGCTTGCCCGCAGCGAGAGAATCCTTTACCGCCTGGTAATTAAGGCAAATCGGAAGGATAATATCCACTGCCTCTACGTCCTCCCTTGCCAGCAGGTCATGATAGTCCAGCACGTAATCCACTCCGCCGACCATCTCGGCAAACTCCTTTGCCTTTGGCTCGGTATGATTGCAGACACATGTGATTTCATACTGATCGGACAATTCCTTTATGGCCGGCCAGTGCAGCTTTTTGGCGGCAATCCCGCATCCAATGACACCCAGCTTGATAGGATCCATATGTTTTCCTTTAATGACAGTGCTTTCGATTGAGAATTCCTGTTTAATCCGCGGTAAATAACTTTGAAATAATGAATTACAATTTTTCTCGCGGAAATTTACGACCCTAAAGGGTCTAACTGCCCATTTCGACGACACGTTTGCGGTAATGCAGATAATTCTCCCAGCTTACCTCCGGGGGCACACCGTGATCGCAGGTCGGGATATACCCGCCGCGTTTTCGCATCACTGGCAAAATCCCCTCAAGGTAACGATCAATCGCATCGGGACCTTGTGAAAGCACACGCTTATCGATCCCGCCGAGTATGGTCAGCCAGGGATACTGTTTTCCGATTTCAACCACATCACATCCGGACGCGACCTCAAACGGGCTCATCACGTCCATCCCGATGGCTTCACGATACACATCAATGGAAGGCACCGCCCAGCCGTCAGTATCAATTTGCACATACAGCTTTCGCTTTTTGTCAAGCTGACGGTTTTTCAGATTAGTGATCAACTGCTGATAATAAGGCAGAAGGAACTCTTTCATCATATCCGGGGAAACCAGGATGCCGTGGTTATAGCAAATATCCTCGGCAAGATAGATTTCATCAATCGTAACATACTCCTGGTGCTTGGCGATTACTGCATCAGACAGTTCCAGCCAGACCCGCATGCAGTCATGCATCAACTCGGGCATATCATAAAACGCGTACATGATCTGCTCGGGACCGACCAGGCTGCGCAGGTACATATACCCGCCAATTAAATTCTGCTGGATCATCAAACCCTGCCCGGCAGCTTCGCGAGCTTCATTCATACGCTCATCCAGATCGGAATACCTTTCCGGACTTTTCGGGTCCAAACGCCAGCGTACATCTTCCTGCCAGGTTTTCATATCCCGGACCGGATGTTCGAGATATTCAGGCATGAAACCCTGCCGACGGCCCTTGAAAAATAAAACAAAGCGACCGGCCGCATCCTGTACGACCTCATGATCGCCCCGATCCGCAATCCATTTTTCCTCAAACTGCGGCTCAAACGCGGCTTCGCACCAGCCCAACTGCCCCAGTGCATGGAAACCGGGCGGATCAAACATGAACAGTTTATCCAGGTCAGCCTCTTTATCCAGACCCTGATCATACCAGGTATCCTCGCACATCCATAACCCGAATGTCTTTTGATAAAACGGTGCATCCGGCACCCTTGCATAATTATCCCGCAGCTTGCGGGCGGATTCCGCCATTTGTTCACGCGGCAGCATTTCGTAAATGCCGTCAGATTTGTTTTCTGTACTCATTCTATATTCCCTTTTCTGTTACACATCTTCTTCCCCCAGCCAGCTTCGCCCAATCTCGACATCGACTTTCAGCGGCACATCCAGTGCAATCGCCCGGGTCATTTCTTCGCTGATCCATTTGCGATATTGATCCGCCTTATCGCCGGGCAATTCAAAGACCAGTTCATCGTGAATCTGCAGCAGCATCCGGACATCCGGATATTCTTTATCAATCTTCCGCTGGATATTGATCATTGCGACTTTAATCAGGTCCGCTGCAGAACCCTGGATAGTCGTATTGATCGCCATACGCTCGGCCTGACGCCGGGTATTGTGATTGCGGCTGTCCAGGCCCCGGATCGTCCGGCGGCGGTTGAGAATCGTTTCGGCATACCCTTTTCCTTTGGCCCTCTCAAGGTTCTCATCCATGAAGCTGCGTATCGAGGCATACCGCTGGAAATAGTCCGCGATAAACTCCTTCGCTTCCGCCTGGCTGATCCCGATAGTCTGCGAAAGACCGTAAGGCCCCTGCCCGTAAATAATCCCGAAGTTGACCGCCTTGCATTTGGACCGCATCTCGGACGTCACCTCTTCCGGCGCAACATCGTAAATTTGCGACGCCACAAAACGATGAATATCCTGGTCCTCTTCAAAGGCACGGATCAGGGCCTCATCTTTAGAAAAATGGGCCAGCAGGCGCAGCTCAATCTGCGAATAGTCCGCCGCGAGGATCACATCACCATCATTTTCCGCTGCAAACGCGCCGCGAATTTTTTTGCCCAGTTCAGTGCGGATCGGGATGTTCTGCAAATTCGGATCACTCGAACTAAGCCGGCCGGTCGCGGTAACCGTCTGGTTAAACGACGCATGCACCCGCCCGGTTCGCGGATGGATCAAGTGTCCGAGTTTATCGACATAGGTATTCTTGAGCTTGATGAGCTGACGGTATTCGAGCACCAGCCGCGGAACGGCATGTTCATTCTTGAGCGATTCGAGCACCGAGGCATCCGTCGAACGCATAGTCTTGCCCCGGCGAACAGATTTTAACCCGATCCGGTCATACAAGATCTCCCCGAGCTGCTTGGGAGAATCGATATTAAACCGGCATCCGGCCTCTTGATAAATCTCCTCTTCGAGCCGTTCAAGCTCTTTGCTAAGCTCCAGTGACATTTTCTTGAGCAGCCCCACATTCAGCCAGACGCCCTCCATTTCCATTCGGGCCAGGACTGAAACCAGCGGCATTTCCACCTCGAAAAACAACTTTTTGAGGCCCGGCTCTTCTTCCAGGCGTTTGGTAAAGTATTCATAAAGCTGCCAGGTGATATCCGCATCTTCCGCGGCATAATCCTTGCCGGCTTCGAGATCAACCATGTCAAAGGTGAGCTGATGTTTCCCGGTCCCGAGCAATGACTTTAGCGACACCGGTTCATAACCGAGCAGGTCACGGGCCATATTGTCCATCCCGTGGCTGCGGTCGGACTCGAGCACGTACGACGCGACCATCGTATCGAACCACACGCCCGCAAGGGGCATCTTCGCATTGGCCAGAACCAGCATATCATACTTGATATTCTGCCCGATCTTTTCAATTTTCTCATCCGCAAGAATCGGCCCAAGCTGCTCGCGCACCATGGCGATATCCAGGCACTTGCCGCCCAGCGGCCCGCGCACCGACAGGTAATATCCCGTATCCTTTTCCCACGAGAAGCTAAGCCCCACCAGTTCACATCGCATCGCGTCATAGCCGGTCGTTTCGGTATCGACCGCGAATCGCTTCTGCTTTTTCAGCTCGCCAACAAACGTTTCAAACGTTTCCTTCGAGTCCACCAGCCGATAGTCCTTTTTCACCGTCCGGATTGTCTGATAACCGTCAGGGCTTGCCTTTGGTGAGTCACCCTTTTCTGACGCAGCATGCAAACCAAACGAATCCATCAGGCGGGTGAAACCAAGCTCGGTAAAAATCGAGGCGAGCTTTTCCTTGTCGACGTTGTCCAGTTTCATGTTTTCCCGGTCGATATCAACCGGGGCCTCCCGGCAGATTGTCACCAGCTTTTGCGACAGGTAGGCCTGCTCCTTAAACTCCCGCAGGTTTTTGCCCCGTTTGCCGCCGATATCATCGGCATGTTCATACAGGGCATCGAGGGAACCATATTCCTGGATCCACGCCAGTGCGGTCTTGGGCCCGACATCCGGCACACCGGGCACGTTATCGGATGTATCACCCTGCAAAGCGAGGACATCAATAAATTGTTCCGGCCGGACGCCCATATCCTCTTTGAGCCTGGCCTCATCGAAACGCTTGTCCTTCTTGATATCGTAGCAATAGACGCCATCCTCGAGCAATTGGAGCATGTCCTTGTCCTTGCTGCAGATGCAGGCTTCCAGTCCTTCTTCACGGGCCTTGCGACACAGGGTTCCGATAAGATCGTCCGCTTCGTAACCGGGCACACGCAAAACCGGGATCCGCATCGCATCGAGAATCTTCTCGATGTCTTCGATCTGGCCGGGCAAATCCTCCGGCATCGGGGGGCGATGGGCTTTGTATTCCGCGTACATTTCACTGCGGAAACTGGGCTCTTTTGCATCCATTACGACCACGATATATTCAGGCTTTTTCCGCTCGACTAAGCCCGCAATCGCCTGGGTGAAGATGTAGCTGGCCTTGGTCGGTCTTCCACCGGGCGAACGCAGGGCTCCCCGCATCGGCGCATAATAAGCGGCGTAAATATGAGCGTGTCCGTCAATGATATAAAGGGTCTCTTTTGCCATGGGCATATCATAGGGCGGACGCAGCGAAAACGCAACAAATGCTTTATCAATCCGTGTTAAACCCGCCTGCCTTTTGGTTCGATATAACTGCGCAGGGGCTTTTATGCCCAAAATAACGATAATTATTTATGGGACGATACGATGCTGTCCATGCGGACAAATTTGATGAGCAATACCGCGATCCGGTACATGAACATGAACTACGATCGCTATGCCCATTCCATCGCCCGGCTCTCCTCCGGCAAGCGCATCGTCACCGCCCAGGATGACCCGGCAGGCATGGCGGTGGCATCCCAGCTCAATGGGCGTATCACAACTCTGCGACAGGGTGTCCGCAATGCCGACCAGTCGCTGAGCATGCTCCAGACCATCGAGGGGACCATGCAAAGCGGATCGGATATCCTCGTGCGAATGAAACAGCTCGCCGAACAGGCGGCAACCGGCTCATATTCCCCTCATCAACGAAGCATTATCAACGCCGAGTTTGCCCACCTTGTGGATGAAATGACACGAATGGGCGAGGCGGCGGAGTTTAACGGACTCGGCATCCTCGACGGTTCCACGCCGCTGGATGTACACTTCGGCCCCGGGGACCAGCTCAATATCAACCCGATCGACGCCCGGGCTGACGCGCTGGGTTTGAGCGGAATCGACCTGACCGATCCGGAAAACGCCAAACTTGCTCTCGAACAGGTTCAATCTGCGTCCGAAACCCATAACCAGCTTCGGACCAGTGTCGGGGCGAACATGAACCGAATCGAATCGACAAAGAATGTACTTTCCATCGAGGCGGAAAACCTCCTGGCGGCTAAGGCACGTATTGAAGATGTCGATGTGGCAGAGGAAGTCTCCGAACTGGCGAAAAACCAGATGCTTACACAGGCTTCAATCGCCATGACCGCCCAGGCCAATGAATCGCAGAAAATGATCCTCAAACTCCTCGAGTAATCCCTCGCAAGCCTCTTAGCTTTCGGCTTTTTCCACGGTTTCCATCTGCGGAAGACCGTTTAGCAGTACGCGGGCACGATCCAGGTATATACTGTTTGGATAAGTGTTGATGATCTGGTTGAGAATCACGCGGGCCCGCGACAAGTACTGGTCGCGAACCTCCTGCTCCTGGGTCTCCTTCCACATCTGGACATGCAGAACCCCCAGTTCATACAGGGCATGAATTCCGCCGTCCGTGCCGAGAAACTGTTCGGTCAAGGCCGTAAAACAGTCCATTCGCTGGAGGGGATCTTCCACGAGCATGGCAAGGGACAACTGGATATTATCCCGCAGCGGATCACCCTCCTGTGTTTCCGCCAGGAGAGATTCCAACTGCGACTGGTAGTTGAGACTGTAGGGATTAAGAATTACAAACCGCGCCAGGCGCTGACGGCCGCTTTCACTGTCGCCGATATTCTCATCGCCGATCAATGAAAGCAATGTGCGAATCCGCACGCGAAGCTCGCCGATCTTAAACGGGGTAATCGCGCTCCGGGCCGGCGGAGAAAATGCCGTCAGCAGGGAATCCTCTACCGAAATACGCTGCGCGGCATTCTCATCTTCAAGCTTATCGAGCATCACCATGGCCACCTGGCATTGCTCGATGGCTTCCTTGAACTTCTCCTGCCCGGCATAATGAACCGCAATCCGCCACCGGGCCTCGATGGATTCCGGGCTCAGTGGAAAATCACGAAACAGGGTATACCAGATCGCCAGATTCTCACGATGCGGGTAATCCTTGTAAAACCGTAAAATCTCGGTCTGGCCGAAGTAACGAATATCAGGCGAATATTCCTTTAAAATCGCCTTATAATAAAGAGCCACAGGCATGCGGCTGCTGGTAGGACGCTGGTTGATGAAAATGTCATACTGACCTAAAAGCCAAAGCCGTTTGGACTGATAATTCAAATAATCCGGCACATCAAACCAGTTGGGCCACTTATCATAGCCGAGCTGGATCATAATATCATCTTTAAGCTCTTCACGAAGTTCCTGTAGATCGCTCGGATAAAAAAACCTTGCCAGGAACTGGCGGGTACTCGGATCACGCATGGAGTCGTCGAGCACCTTGCTGAGATTATGATTATGAAATTCCTCGACTTCCTCGGGATGATTGCCCGCAACATACCGCTGATAATCCAATTCGGCAAAGCTGATCTTCCATTGAAAAATACCCGCGGCAGCGATCAGGCTTACCAGCGAAACACTCCAGACCAGCCCCGGACGATACCGAGTGAAATGCCCGATTGCGATCACAATCCCCGCCATCCCGACCGCGGCAATCCAGGCACCGATCCAGGGAGAAAACGAAAAGCCCCAGCGGATTGGGTCCACGCTTTCATACCCGCCGTAAATCGCCCAGTAAACAAGCTGCGGCACCAGGCAAAGCACAATCGAGATAAACCGGGAACGAAATCGAAGCGGCCGACAGGCCACCGCAAAACAACTGACCGTTAAAAACAACGCAAAAAGCGGCAGCTTTGCCGCCAGTGCACAGATCAATATCAGCGGAATACTGTAGCGGAAACTCATCAACTGCGACACCACGGTCGGTGCCACCGCCAGGATCCCCATCGCAATCGCCAGCACCAGTATCTGCCAGGGATACTCATAAATACTCAGCGGGCTGACCACAAACCGCCCCAACCCGTACTGCGTCTGCTCGGCAATCCCTGAAAGATCAACCGAAAGCGAACCGCTGGTCAGAAACCGCCAGAAAAAACAAGCCCCAAGGTACACCAGGATGGACAATCCCCAGTATTGGCGTACATTGCTGTGGCTGTAATGCAGGGTAGGACCAATGGTCATAAAAGACTTGCTCGGCCCGTTCGATTTGTCAGTTCCGTTGGTCGCCATAACCTGCCAGCATACCTCCCCCGGGGCCTGCGTACAAGAAAAAAACTGCCCTCAGGAACGAATCATATCCGCAATCTTCATCAGGCGGCTGATATTGTCGCGTTCCGCCTCACCGAGCTTGGTATTGATGTATTTGATGGTTTCCTTGATCTCCGGGATCACCACATGCTCAAGCACATTCACCCGCCGGCGGGTATTTTGCAGCTCCTTGGCCAGAAGCTGGCTCTGCTTTTCCTTTTCCGCCAGTTCGATCAGGTTGTCAAACGCCTTTTCCAGTGACCGCAGGGCCACATCCAGCTCCCCGCTGGTAGATGCGTATCCATAACAGAGAATCTCACCTTCAATCTGCTTGCTCAGTTCCGGAACCTGCACACTCATAATGCTCGCATACTTCATGACCAGCTTGAACTGCTTGGTCGGAACTTCCAGTGCCGCCTGGATATCCTCCGGTTCCATGGTCGAGCGGGCCATCATAAACCGCCGCGTCGTCTTTAAAAGCTGCTCTTCCACTTCTTTGCGCAGCCCTTTGAGCGCACGGGCCGTCTTGACCAAATGCCGTGAAAGCTCATCACGTTTCTGGCTCAAAAGCCGATGACCGCGGCTGGCCAGCTCCACCCTCCGGCGAAGCTGAAGCATTTCCATTCGTGTTGCGTTTACATTCTCAAGCATAACAGATCCCTGTCAGGATTTACCTATCTTTACGACGCCTGGCCTGCCTTGTTACGAAACTGCGGCATATACTTATCGATCAATTCCTGGTCGATACGCTTGAGTTCCGCATTCTCGAACATACTGAGCAGTTCCCAGCCCAGGTCCAGCGTCTCGATCACATCGCGGTTTTCATAATAACCCTGCGAAATATATCTTGCCTCGAACTCATTGGCAAACCGCATGTACTTCTGGTCCTCGGGCGACAACGCCGCTTCACCGAGAATCGTTGCCAACTCCTGCGATTCCTTACCCTTTGCATACGCCGCATACAACTGGTTGTACAGGGCCGAATGATCCTCGCGGGTCTTGCCCTCACCGATCCCCTTATCCTTTAGACGTGAAAGACTCGGCAGGCAATCCACCGGCGGAGCGACCGCCTGGCGGTGCAGCGAACGGCTCATAATAATCTGCCCCTCCGTAATATATCCGGTAAGGTCCGGCACGGGGTGCGTCTTGTCATCCTCGGGCATCGTCAGAACCGGAACCATCGTGATCGATCCCTTCTTGCCCTTGATCCGGCCCGCACGTTCATACAGCGTCGCAAGGTCGGTATACATATAACCGGGATACCCGCGGCGGCCGGGCACCTCTTTACGGGCCGCACTGATCTCACGCAGGGCCTCGCAGTAGTTGGTCATGTCATTGAGAATCACCAGAACCTGCATATCCTGGTGGAATGCAAGATATTCCGCAGCGGTCAGTGCCACACGCGGCGTCGCGATACGCTCAATCGCCGGGTCATTGGCCAGGTTGATAAACATGACCGCACGCTCAATCGCACCGGTCTGTGTCAGGTCATTGATAAAGAACTGTGCCGCTTCAAAGGTAATACCCATTGCAGCAAAGACCACCGCAAAAGACTCACCCTCACCGCGAACCGACGCCTGGCGGGCAAGCTGAGCGGTAATTTCGTCATGCGGCAGGCCCGAACCGGAAAAGATCGGAAGCTTCTGGCCGCGAACCAGCGGGTTGAGCCCGTCAATCGTGGAAATTCCCGTCTGGATAAACTCATTGGGGAAGTCACGGGCATAAGGGTTGATCGCGTTGCCGTTAATGTTAAGACGGTTCTCCGCGACAATCGCAGGGCCGTCATCAATCGGGGTACCAAAACCATTAAACACGCGGCCGAGAATATCCGGCGACACCGCCAGTTCCATCGGACGGCCCATAAACCGCACCGTACTCTCGTTCGTGTTAATTCCCGAAGTACCCTCAAAGACCTGGATCAGCACCTTGTCGTTCTCGACCTGCAAAATCTGGCCGTTACGAACCGAACCATCCGCGATCTCGATCTCCACGATGTGGTTGTACTTCGCGTCGTCAACATTCTCCACGAGCATCAGGGGCCCGTATACTTCACGTACCGTCTTGTATTCTTTCAGCATTTCAAACTCCCGATTCCGGTCAAAGGCCAAAATCAATCGAACAGCGGGAAACCCGCCTCTTTATGCTTATTTACGTCGCCACGCTATACAGCGACTTCATCTGGTCATCAATCTTGTTGTAAATTTCCTTAATTTTATCCATCTCTTCGTGCGAGATATATTTCGAACGGCCGATCTCGTCGCGAATCTCCAGCTTAAAGATTTCCGCCGGATCGACGTCGTTTTCAATCGCCCGCAGGCCCTGTTCATGGAAGTGCAGAACCAGGCCCATCATTTCATACTGCTTTTCCAGCGGCGTAAATGTATCAATCGGGTGGAACGCGTTCTGGTGCAGGAAATCTTCACGAATTGACTTGGCCGTTTCCAGGGCCATCCGGTCCTGTGCGGACAATGCCTCGGCACCAACCAGGCGAACGATTTCGCTAAGCTGGGCTTCCTGTTCGAGCAGGTTCATTGCCTTTTGCACCATCTCAGAGAACTTTTCACCCATATCCGCATCTTCAAACGCACCCGACTGGTACTGCTTGTAGAACGAATAACTCGTCAGCCAGTCAATCGCGGGAAAGTGACGCTGCTGGGCCAGCCGCGACTGAAGCGACCAGAACACCTTGACCACGCTAAGCGTCGCCTGCACAACCGAGTCCGAAAGGTCACCACCGGGAGGGCTCACCGCCCCGATCACCGAAAGCGTCCCCTCACGGTCCGGGCTGCCGGCACACTGGACACGCCCCGCACGCTCATAGAACGATGCGATCCTCGCACCGAGATACGCCGGGTATCCCTCTTCCGCGGGCATTTCTTCCAGGCGGGTTGAAATTTCACGCATCGCCTCGGCCCAGCGGCTGGTACTGTCCGCCATCAGGGCGACCGAAAGCCCCATATCGCGGAAATACTCCGCAATCGTAATTCCGGTATACACCGACGCCTCACGGGCCGCCACCGGCATATCCGACGTATTGGCGATCAGCACGACACGCCGCATCAAAGGCTCGCCGCTGTGCGGGTCCTCAAGTTCCGGGAATTCCCTCAAAACGTCGGTCATCTCGTTGCCGCGCTCGCCGCAGCCGATATACACCACGATATCCGCGTCTACCCACTTGGCCAACTGGTGCTGCACCACGGTCTTGCCCGTACCAAAAGGCCCCGGCACGCACGCCGTACCGCCCTTGGCAATCGGGAAAAAGCCGTCCACAACCCGCTGACCGGTAACCAGCACGCGGTTAGGGTTCATACGGTTTGCCGTCGGACGCGGCTGACGAACCGGCCACCGCTGCATCAGCTTGAGCGTATGTTCGCCTTTTTCACCTCGGACCACACCCACGGGCTCTTCCACGGTAAAATCGCCCTCATTGAGGCCGTCCACCTTGCCCGAAACACCCGGGGGAACCATAATTTTATGTAAGACAAGCGAGCTTTCCTGGACCTCACCAATGATATCCCCACTGACGACATCCGTACCGTTGGCCGCGACAGGCACGAAATGCCATTTCTTCTCGCGGGAAAGGCCCGGAACATCACTGCCGCGCTTAATGCTGTCGCCCTGAAGGGCCACCAGCTCGTCGAGCGGACGCTGAATTCCGTCGTAAATACTCTCGATCAGGCCCGGGCCAAGCTCCACGCTAAGCGGCGCACCGGTATTGTGCACCTCTTCGCCGGGGCCGATACCCGTTGTATCCTCATACACCTGAATACTCGCAAGTTCGCCGTGCAGTTCGACAATCTCGCCCACGAGTTTGTCGCCGCCTACGCGAACCACGTCGTACATTTTCGCGCCGATCATACCCTGAGCCACTACCACGGGACCCGCTACTTTAATGATCTTGCCGATACCAAGTTTCGATTCACTCATCGTCCAGGACCTTTTTCAAGTTATCTCTCACAATCGTTATACATCTTTATCTGCCCGGCGGGATCAGTTGTCCGCCAGGATATTAATTCCCGTCGCCAGCTTAATCAGCTTGCCCAGGGCCTCGGTCGCATAGCCGGTCGATTCCTGTGTAAACGGAACCACCAGCACGCAAGGCGTCGCCTGGGTCTGCGTCGGGGCAAAAAACTCTTCCGCATCCGGTGCGATATTCTCCGCCACAACGACAAGGGCATATTTATCCTTCACAATCTGCTCAGCCCTTTCCAGAACACCCTCGCGGTCTGATGGATCCACGGAAAACGTGTCCAGACCCAGCGTCGAGAACGGCATCACAAAATCATTGCTTCCAAATGCTGCGGCTTTGCCTTCCATATCGCCCTTACCCTAACAATATCACGGTTTTCCCGCTTTAAAAACTCTCCGGGAGACGATCCAGAATCAGCTTCGTCTCCAGTTGATTGTATTTTCCGCCAAGCACGAGCCGGACCGTCCGAATCTCATGCTCTTTCATCAAACAATACGCCAGCACCGGCTGAGGACCGGCACTGATCGACATCGCACTCTTTAGAAAAGCAAGCTCGTAATCCTCGCATTCGCGTTCGAGGCCGATAAACGACTCCTCGCGGCGAAGATAATCCGCGCCCTTTTCCACCACGGCATGATACGGCGTCGCAAAGAACAAACTTGCCACCGATTCCATGCCCATATCCAGCCCTTCGATAAACTTGCCCGTTTCCACGAACCCGTTGTCGAAGAAAAGATCACGGCGAACCTCATCGCCCATCTTGAGCCGAAGCATCGTGCGGATATTATAAAGATCCGTACGCAGCCGAAACAGCGAACTTAAAAAGACACTGCCCTGTTTCATCGCGGCCTCAAGGCGATACTGTGCCTGCACCCGGTCGATCTCGTAATCAATCCGGCGAATATCCCGGTTCTCATAATACCCCAGAACCGCATTTTCAACGGCGTCCTGGAGATATTCCGGCAGCCGTTCATAATTTTCCGTTTCAAAAATCTCGCCGAATTCGTCCGCATCGACCGCACCCCACTGGCTGTAGTCGTGGCCAATCTCGCGTTCGGTAACCACACGGCGAATCGCCAGGCGCATGTTCTTGAAGTCTTCTCGTGCCCGCAGCAATTCGACCTGCTTCTCATCGACCGCAAGATCGATATACAGATTCCGAACCGCCTCTCGGCGCGACAAAAGCAGTTCCTCGATCTTTGCAAAACTGCTCACCGTCTCGCCCGGGGCATATTCCGTATTGTTGAGCGTCTCGAGCGCATCTTCAAACCGGCCCGCGTTAGCCATGTCCTGGTACTGGGCCCGTGTCAGCAAATTCGCTTCGAGACAACGTACGACCGCCGTCGCATAGGCATACCGCCAGTCTTCCGGCCCGACCGGAGGCAGCGTGTGAAAATCAATCCCGGTACTGATCTGCGATTCTATCATGTAGTCCTCTATTCACTCGCTTTGCCGAAGAGAATCCCCGCGATTTCACTTTCCATCGCGTCGCGAAGCATCGAGACAAGTACATCCGTACTTACATTTACCTGAACCTTGCCGCGGCGAAGAAGAAAACCGGCTTCAATATCCGCCCGCTCCTCCGACAGCATCAGGTTCCCTTTAAATCCGTTTACCAGCTTGCGGTTGACCTGCTTGACCAGGCCCTGGTCGATACGGGTCTCTTCCCGTCCAACCAGAACCTCCTCGTCGCCGGTCTCCACCGCCTTGACCATCAGGTTCGACATCAATTCCTTGTATGCGTGCTCATCGAGGGAATGAATCCGGTTGCGCACTTCGGTAAACACATCATTGAGAAGCTGCGCCTTTTGCGAAAGCATCTCTTTGCGTGCCTGCATGCGGCCCTGTGCCTTCATCCGCTCGATCTTATCCGCACCGCTTTCCTGCGCAAGACGCTCACTTTCCTGGCGGTATTCCGAAAGCTCGGACTCCGTCGAAGAACGCATGGAATTCGCCTTCGACTCCGCCTCACTTCGGATCGCGTCCGCCTCGGACCGCGCCTCGTTTAGGATCTTATCTATGACCTGTTGTGCTTCCATCGTAATGTCCTGTTTAAACGTTTCGTTAGAAACGAAACAAAATCAATTAGCCGATCTGGATTCCGATCTGAATCACAAGCAGTGAGACCAAAAAGCCCAGAATCGCGTAGAACTCAACCATTGCCGCATAGACAACACCGGCCTTGAACGCCATTTCCGGACGCTTGGCTGTCATCAGGATACCGCCGGCACAGGTCTTGCCCTGGTGGATCGCACTGAACATACCTGCAATCGCCACCGGCAGACTGGCCGCGAACAGCTCCAGGCCGTTGGCCAGTGTCAGGCCGTCAATCCCGCCGCCGAACATGTTGAGCTTGAGCATCACGAACAGCGCGATAACAAAGCCGTAAATACCCTGGGTACTGGGCAGAACAACCAGCAGCATCATTGCACCATAGCGTTCAGGCTTTTCACTCAATACACCTGTTGCACTTCGGCCCGCGATACCCAAACCTACCGCTGAACCAATACCTGTCATGAAAGCCGCAACCGCCGCTCCCAAAACCGCAAATGTCATTCCAAGATTTTCCATGTTTTCCATTGTGTTACCTCTCTTTCAATCGAACCTGCTTCTAAATCTTTTCTTTGGAGTAAATAAAAGTTTTGTTAAGAGTCCTGTTTAATGGTTACATGCCGATAATTCCGTGACAGCGGAGAAAACGCCCGCCCGCCGCCGACCAGGAACTTCGGGAAAAATTCGACAAACTGAAGACGCAAAGAATGGACAAACGCACTCAATACGCCCATTCCAAGGTTAAACAAATGCCCACCGACAAACAGTACCGCACCAAGGATATATCCCAAAAACGGTACTGGAATATCCATCACCAGCTTGACCAGCACATTGATCGCCATGCCGAAACCGCCGGTGACCATACCCAGCGCCATCAGGCGGACATAACTGAGTACATCCCCCACATAAAAGACAGTGCTGAACAATTGGAAAGCACCCATGCCGATCCGGCCGCCCCAGCCGCCGCTCCGCTCACTGAACAGCAAAATCACCACCGACATCGCAATGGAAATAATCCCGAAAATGCCTGAGAATCCGGCGGGAATCACCCCGGCCTTGGAAATCCCAAACAATATCAGCGAGTTCAGGAAGATAATCCATGTCAGGTGGTCGCAAAGGGCTCCCACAATGTCCTTTTGGCTCAGTTTATGGAAAAATGCCACAAAAAGCCCCACCAGGACCTGGAAATAGCCCAAACCAAGCGATATCCCGAAAAAGATCATCGGATCCTTCATCGGGTCGAACCACATCATCTTTTCACGAATCCCGTTGATGGTCTCATGAATCCATGTATCCGCCGGAATCAGGGCTGTCAGCGCATCGCCAAACCAGCCGCCGGTCAGGGCACCAGCCACAACCGCAAAAATCGAGCAGCCCAGCATCATCTGAAACGCCTTCTTATCGCCCTGGAACTTCTTCATGATCCACCAGACCAGTGCGATCAGAACCAGGCCATACCCGGCATCCGTCAGGCAAATCCCAAAGAAAAGAGCAAAAAACGGGGCCAAAACCGCCGTCGGGTCTACATTCGTATATTCCGGCATCCCGTAAAGCCGTGTAATCAATTCAAACGGCCGGGCCGGCTGCTTGTTCTCGATCTCAACGGGAACCTCTTCATTTTCAGCAACATCCATCTTACCAACCGTAGAAGAGCCAAACCGTCCGACAACCTCTTCAAGCTGGCCATACTCTTTATCCTTGACCCACCCCTCAAGGAAAATAACCCGCTCGGTTTCCGGCGCAGTATTTCGCATTTGCTCCCGTGCCAGCAGATTCCCGAAATGATCCTCCAGGATTTGCAGCTCAAGGCGTCTCTTCGCGAGTTCCTGGGCCTCTTGCTGCGATTGTGCGATTTCCTGCTCAATCGAATCGATCCGCCCCTGCACATCATCAATCAAAGACGATACCGTTCCGGTCATCCCCTCAAAATTTACCGGCTCAAACTCTCCGGCCCGCAAAGTCTTGCCCGCATCCGCGGATAAATCCTTCAGGCAAACCACCACCCACGACTCATACGTCCCGCTTTCGCCGACCTTTTCAACAACCGCGCCAAGCTCTTCCAGCTCCAGACGCACCTCGTGGGCATGCTGAACCGGCATCAATCCCGTCATACATACCGAACTGGAAAGTGCAAAAAGCTCTTCCACCGGCGTGGTAAGCCCGCGCCACGGCATCAGGGTCGCAAGTTTGCCCCGGCATTCATCCAGCTCGTTGCCCAGCTTCTCCAACTTCCCGGAAATCTCTTCCGTACGGTCAAGCAGATTCGTCGCATCCTCACCGGTAGTCACACTCGTGTATTCGCTCTGGCCGACTTCGATCAGCGGGGCAAACAAACTGCCGCCGCCCTTTTCCGTCGCATTGGCTTCAAGAAACGCAATCGCCTTACCCAGACGAATTGTCATATCCTCGAGGTCGCGAGGACGCCCCCCCTCCGTAATGAGCTCAGGCCACTCCTTGCTTACCATCGCGCGCTCCGCGTCCAGCAGATGGACAATCCCCGCGCCCTGCAAAGCCTCAAGAAGCTCAGCGGACTCGTTACGGTGCGTCACGATCAAAACTTTGGTCATTTTCGATATTGCCATAGTGACCCTGCCCTGTATATCAGTGTCTATCTTTCCCTAAACAGACTCCAACCGGAAAACGCCCCCCGGGAATAACAATTGAGTCCTGTTCAATACCTTCATCATAAAATAAACGGAAATTACATCTTCCAAAGTCGTTCCATCACGCGGTCCACACATTCGCCAAACCGAGACCGGGCCGAAGAATCAAGAGACTCCCGCGAAGATCTGCCCTCCGCAAGAATCGCTTCTTTCTCGCTTTCCCCCTGCTGCTGGGCCTGGGAAACTGCACCATCAATCATCTGACGCCGCTCTTCTAAAGCTTCCTGTCGCATCTGCTTGCAGCTCTTCTCGGCCTGCTCGGCAATTCCCGCCGCATCACGGCGCGCCTGCTCGACAAGTTCCTTGCCTTCAGACTCCGCTTCCTTGATCTTCTTAATCAATTCCATAGCTTTTCCGTCTATTTCGTTAAAACCAGTTGCCCTTTACTACCCGTAAAAATAATCCCCTTTGACGGGAATATCAAAACCATAATTGAAAAAAATACGAAAAACAACATTAAAAGAGCGAGTTATACATCTTTGTATTGTTTTGTTCCACCCGGAAGAACTATTGTTGTTCAACTCACCTGACTATATTGTGAAATACGGAGCAATTCTGAGAAGATAGGCAAGATAGAAATCATTCCGCCTTCTTCACAAGATTTTTCAGTTCCATCCCGAAAAGAATCTGGTCAGCAATCTGCTCAATATTAAAGATGGAATTATCCATTATGATATTAAATGCCGGTTCACGGGGATTTTTATCCTTATAATACTCCATTAAAACCTCACGCTCTTTATCCGCGTCATGAATCTTTTCAAGAGCCTGCTCGCGGCTGAGATTCTCACTTCTGCAAATTCGCGGAATCCGCCATTCGAGTGAAGCTTCCACCCGAACCGCCAGTCCGTGGTCCAGCCCAGCCGTCGCCGCGGCGCCTCCGTGGCCGACAATCACCGCATGGCCCTCAAATGCCAGTTCCCGCACCATGACGGAAATATGATTACGGATCTCGAAGCTGTCCAGGCTCTGGCTGCGTTTGACCCCCCGCAGGATATCCTTCATTAAGCTCGGTCTTGCCAGGCGTTCCTTTTCGATCTGCTCGACGCTGAGCCCGGTATCCTCCGAAAGGCGCTCGAGCAGGTCCCGATGATGAAGCTTCCAGCCGTTGTCCCCTTCCCGGCCGTTAAGTTTTTCGACCAGGAGTTTACCGATAGCAACACCATCACAGCCATATTGGCGGGAAATTGTCACGTAAGGGCCGGGCTCCTTCTTTTTCCCCCGCCCTGTGCCGTGCTCACGAACATAAGATGAAAGCGTCGGTTTCGACATCCATATCTCTCCCGATTTCGCATTTGAATGTATGCATTAAACGTACAGTGAAAATAATGCATGCCGGAATGAAAAGCAACAAAATTGGCAATTTTTATAAAATATTCCTTTTTTAAAGCCCCACAATCCCCCGAAAAAAAATAATTAAAATTTTTAGTTTTTTCCCCGGGTTTTCACTTGCCGGATTTTGGCACTTATGTTAGGATAATTACTGGTCGGTACGTTCCGGGCGTTTGCCCTTGGGCTGTCAAACTCATTTCTTGTTCCTCCTCAAACCGGCAGCATAAGGCATACCGACCTTTTTACTGAGAAGGAATCAGCCCAGTTTTTTCCGAGCCCATTTAACCAGAATCGGTGCGATTTCCGTATGATCAAAGGCCAATTTGGGCAAATTTTCAAGATCAAACCACTTTGCATCCGCTGCGTCGTCTCCGCCTCGGACCTCATTTCCACACCCTTCGGGTATAATCCCGCCAAAACATGTCGTGATTTGTCTCCCCCTTGGATCACGTCCAACCTTACCAAAAGTCTGTACTTGCTCCAGCTTAACTTCCGATAGTCCGGTCTCCTCCAGCAATTCTCTGGCTGCGGCATCCTCCAATTCCTCATCAATCTCGACAAAACCACCCGGAAAACACCACATTCCCTTAAAGGGGTCCTGCCCCCGCCGGACCAACAGCACCTCTAGCCGCCCGGAAGCCAAACGGAAAACCGCTGCGTCCGCTGTGACCATCATTCGAGGCCAGCGGTAGACATATCGACCTTCATATTCCATAAAAAAAGCTAACCAGAAACACCACCGTTTGTCGAATTAATTCCCAAATCAATTTCCAAAACCGACATAAAAAATGTACAATAATGCGATGGATCGTAATCCCGAAAAGAATACTGATTTTGGCACTGAGAACCACAGCAATTCCTGTGCCCAAATCCGCTTTCACCCCGCATTGCGGGACTGCCCGAGCATGGTCTCACTGCTCTATTCCATCCTGAGTGACTCCCATAGTCTCCAGGCGTTTATTGAGAACCATCGCCGGGAAGTATTCCGCAACGCAAATACATCAACCGTCACTCTCTGCACCCTGCCTGAGTCGCTTGAATTCGACAACATTCCGCTCATTGATAAGGAAACTGCACTAAGCGGCATCGTCATCAAGACCGAATCCGTAAAAAAACCGCTGGCGATCCTGCCGGGCACAACCAAAGCCCTGACGGCCCTGAAAAAATCCCTTACCCTTTCGGGCCGCGATATCCCGCATGTGCCGCCGCTTGCCGGGGCAAAAATCGAGTCGCCCAGTGGCCCCCTCTCCGTACTGATAACCCCCGCTTTTGACAACGCCTGCGACCTGTACCACTACCTGCCGAAACTCGCAAATCTGCCCCCCGCTGATATGCACGCAATGAAAGCAGCCCTTGCCCAACAGATCGGGGCCATTTTTGCAAGCCTGCACAAACATCGCCTCCGCCACCGGGATGCCAAGGCCCAGAACTTCCTGGTGATCCCCCAGCCGGAGGCCTCCACTGTGCTGCTGCTCGATCTCGACGGCATCCGTACCAATCCACTTACACGATTCACCCATCTTACCAACGCCATGGCCAAACTCGCCGCCACAGTCATGCACTCGCCGTCTGTAACAAAAACTGACAGCTTGCGATCCTTGCGGAAACTTTGTACACTGCTGGGCATACCTGAACAATACCGAAAACCACTGGCCCGGCAAATCGCCCAAAAGGCCCTCGCGTTTCGACTGACAACCATGATACGATCCATAAAACCCAAAACGATAACCACCCCGGAGCTTTCAGCATCGACAAGTACAAAGACATCCTGATCATCAAGCCCTCGGCCCTTGGCGACATCATCCTGGCCATGCCCGCCTATAATTCACTGCGGCAAAGCTATCCCTCGGCCCGCATCTCCTGGATGGTCCGGCCGGAATTCGCATCCGTTTTCGACGCAAGCCCGACACCGGATCGGCTCATATTGTTCGACCGCAAGGCGCTGGGCCGCTGGTACAAGAGCCCGAAAGCCTTCGGCGATTTGCTTGGTTTTTTCCGCAAACTCCGTTATGACGAATACGACCTGGTGATCGACCTCCAGGGGCTGTTCCGCACGGGGCTGTTTACCTGGTTTACCGGGGCAAAAAACCGCCTCGGCATGTCCATTGCCCGCGAGGGTGCCCCTTTCTTTTATACCAAAGCCGTGCCGCCCTCGGACCAGCCGCTGCACCTGATCGACTATTACAACGAGATCGTCGCCTCGACCGGGGCCGAAAAGATCACGACCGAAACGGACCTTCGCCCCGACCCCCGCGCGGTAGAGCACGTGACCAAACTGCTCGAATCGGAGCAGATTCCCGTAGATAACTTCGCGGTATTGGTGCCCTCAGCGGCGCAGGATTACAAGCTCTGGCCGATCGAGAATTATGCCCGCCTTGTCGATGCCCTGAAGCTCAACCACGGCCTGCACGTCGTCGCGGTAGGTTCCCCCTCGGAAAAGGACAAGCTCGAGGCCCTGAAATACAAGGCCGACTCGCCGGTGACCAACCTCGCCGGGCGGACGAGTATTCCGCAGTTGATCGCCCTGCTCTCGCTGGCAAAGCTGACCGTCTCAAACGATACCGGGCCGGGGCATATCGCCTGGGCACTCAAGACGCCGACCGTTTTCATCTTCGGCCCGACCAATCCCTCCCGCGTAGGGCCGTACGGGCAAAACCACGCCGTAGCGGCGATCGATCCATTTGACCGCGGACCCGAGATCGAATCCGACAATCCCGAGCATGAAATCCACAACGTCCCCCTCGAACTGGTCTATCAGACCATTCAGGAAACGTTGCAGAAATGAAACAAATACTCCTTTATACCCTGCTGCTGGTTCCATTCTTTTTCGGGTGCAATGAAAACGCTGCTTCAAAACAGCGAGAAGTTCTTGCAAAAATCACCGGGGACCGTAGTTTATATGACCCCCTCCAAACTGGCACAGTTATAACAGATTGGCAAATGATTTCTGAAACGATCACAATTAAAACAGACATGACCTATCTCTGGCATTTTTTTATTAGATCCAATTCAAAGGGCGAACAACTTTTTGAAGAATATGAGTACACAGGCTATCTGCAACCGGAGCTTTACAATCAACTGCAAAAAGCAGTGAATCACTCATTGAAGTTCAAAAAAATAGACGGGATTCCGACATATAAACATATTCGCCTTGATGACTCTTTCACACAAAATCCCAAAGTAGTAGATGAATTACTTGATTATCTTTACAGCAGTCACATCAGATAATTTTTATTAGGGATTTTACTGTATCAATGCAGCACGAATGGCATCCTGTGCCTGAGGGTGGGTAAACTCAAATCCCGCATCCATGAGCCTGTGCGGGGTTACCCGCTGGCTGGCAAGGAAGACCTCGTTTGCCATTTCACCAAACAACATCGCCAGCACAAAACCCGGCATCCCCGCCCAGCAGGGCCGGCGCATTTCCCTGCCCACGGTTTGAAAGAACTCCCTGTTCATAGCGGGATACGGCGCGGTAAGGTTATAAACACCCCTGCAATCCTGCCTCTCGATCAAAAACTGTATCGCCCGCACCTCGTCGATCAGGCTGATCCAGGACATCCACTGCCTGCCCCCGTCAAGCCAGCCGCCCATAAAGAAACGAAACGGCAGGATCATCTTCTCAAAACCCCCGCCCTTAGCACCAATCACAAAGCCTGTACGAACCACCACCGGCCGCACGCCCATCGCCTCGATCCTGTGAGCAAAGCCTTCCACATCCCGGCAGACCCCAGGCAAAAAACCCTCACCGGTGCTGCTGTTCTCATCGAGCAGTTCATCCCCTCGCGTTCCGTAAAAACCCACCGCGGACGACAGCACAAACACACCCGGCTTATTTGTACAGCTTTGGACCGCATCAAAAAGGGCCTGCGTGGAATCGATCCGGCTGGAAAGGATTTTCTGCTTGAGTTCATCCGTCCACCGCGCCGAGCCGATATTCACCCCGGCAAGGTTCACCACCGCATCCGCACCCTCGAGGCACTTTTGCCACGGGCCGGGGCTCTTTGCGTCCCACTCTATTACCTCTACAGCATCGCCCAGGATACTCCTGCCCTTTTCAATATCGCGGCTCAGCGCGATTACCTCGTGCTCCCCGGCCAGATGCCCGCAAAGCGCCTTGCCGATAAATCCCGTTCCGCCTGCAATGACAATCTTCATACTGTCCCCTTTTTTCCTCTAAAACTTCCGATCCAGCTTGCGGTAACTGATCGCCTCGGCGATATGTTCGGGGGCGATCTTTTCCCGTCCCTCCAGGTCCGCAATCGTCCGGGCGACCTTGCAGATCTTGTCATGTGCCCTCGCGCTTAATGCAAATTCGGCCATTGCCTGCTTTAACAACCCCTGACCGGCCAGATCCAGCCCGCAGTACTGCTGTACCTGCCGATGGCTCATCGTCGCGTTGGTCTGCACCTTTGCCCTGCCGAACCGCCGGGTCTGGATATCACGCACCTTTTCGACCTGCCCGCGAATCTCCCGGGATTCCTGCCCCTTTTCCCGGCTGCGGAGCTTCTCAAACGTCACCGAAGGCACATCTACGTGGATATCGATCCGGTCCATCAGCGGCCCGCTGATCTTGGACATATACCGCTCGATCTGGTTGGGGGTACATCGGCACCGCTTCATATCCGAGCCGAAATACCCGCACGGGCACGGATTCATCGCCGCAACGAGCATAAACTGGGCCGGAAACGTCAGCGTCCCCTTGGCCCGCGAGATCGTCACCGTGCCGTCTTCGAGCGGCTGGCGGATCATCTCGAGGATATTCCGCGGAAACTCGGCAAATTCGTCCAAAAACAGGATGCCGTGATGCGACAAACTCAGTTCCCCGGGCCTTGGCATCGTACCACCGCCGACCAGCGAGGGCCCGCTTGCGGTATGGTGAGGCGACCGAACCGGGCGTTTTACCACCAGCGGATGTTCGCTTTTGACCAACCCAACCGAGGAATACACCCGCGTCGTCTCGAGGCTCTCCTCCAGTGTAAGCGAGGGCAAAATTGTCGCCAACCGCTGGCTGAGCATCGTTTTGCCCGCCCCCGGCGGGCCGATCATCATTACATTGTGCCCCCCGGCCGCGGCGATAATCAGGGCCCGCTTGACGGATTCCTGCCCTTTCACATCCGAAAAGTCGATCTCATACTTCGATTCCATATCGAATATCTGCCCGAGGTCCACCTGGCACGGCTCCGCGGGCAATTGCCCCGCAATCAGCCCGACCGCCTGGGACAAGCTGCCGACCCCATAGACCTCAATTCCCTGCACCACAGCGGCCTCGTTAGCGTTTTCCATCGGGACGATCAAACGCGAAAATCCCTTCGCTGCCGCGGCCATCGCCATGCTTAATACGCCGTTTACCCGCCGAACCCGGCCATCAAGGGCCAGTTCCCCCACGATCACAGTATCCTTTAGATTAAGCCCCTCAAAACCGCCCTCATCATCCAAATCCAGCCCGCCGGCCGGCTGGGTGGGCAAAAAACCGCTTTGTTTCCCTTTTGAGCCTGCCCCGCTGACCTGAACGGCCCCTCCAGCACCTTCAAATACATTCTCAGCCCGCAAAATTCCCAAACCAATCGCCAGGTCAAATCCCGCGCCCTCCTTTTTGATATCCGCAGGTGCCAGGTTAATCAGCGGCTGGGTATCGGGGAATTCAAACCCGGAATTGAGAATCGCGCTGCGTACCCGCTCGATGCTCTCCTTGACCGCGGTATCGGGCAGACCGACGATTACCGGACGTTCCAGGGAACCGCTCGCGGTATCGACCTCCACTTCACAAACCACGCCCTCAATGCCTTCGAGTGTTACTCCATATAACCGTGCCAGCATGAAATTGCCTCCTAAATTCGCTGTGGCCAGCCATTTTACCTGAGATTTTCAGTGCTTTCAAGTCGGTTTTAAAAAAGTTCTTTTGCCTCCAAAACCTTCTAAATTGAGGCAATTTTCGACATTTACAGCCCTGAAAACTAAATTTTGTTAAATTATTATTTTTTTTCATTGTCAAAAGCCGAATTAAAACTATACAATCTATAAATATTTGAAATGTATTATTTTTCATTTATGACAATATGAAAAATAAAGAAAACTTTGAAAATCGAAGTGTTTTTTGAAAAATATGTTTGACAAGAGAATTGTTTATGCGTATTATATTATGTAGATATTGGAAAGTGAATAACGATGGGACCTGAACTTGAAAAAGCCACTGAGCGATTTGGCTTACGTATGCGTCTGTTTCGCGCTGCCCAGGAAGCAAGACTCGGCGAAGAAGAAGCAATTACCGAGCGGGAAGCACTGTTGCTCGAACTTCTGCTGAGACGTGAAAAAATGAGCATCAGCGAGATTAGCAGCGCATACCCGGACCTGAGCGAAAGCACGGTCTCCACACAGGTAACCAAGCTCTGGCGTGACAAAAAAATGGTGACCAAGACCATCGACCCGAACAACCAGCGTGTTACCCTGGTGGAGTTGACAGACAAGGGCAGGCAAACCATCGAGAACATCCTCGGACAGCAGAAAGACAGGATGGCAATGTTCTTTCGTGCCATCAATGTAACCGAGGATGAGAAAAAGATGCTCACCAATATATTTAACCGGGCATCGGATTTCATGGATCAGCATCTTGGCATCTTGAAAATAAAAGAAGTTGGCAAGGCTTTGGATGAGAGTGAAAGCTGAGCCGGCAGAAGATACGCAGACGGAATGAGTCCGTTTGCAAATGTGTTACGGGATCCCGTTAACAACTTGCGTCATCAGAAATTGAATCAGGAGTTACAAAATTCTGATTCAGGAAAGGAGACGTATCATGTTAACGGCAAAAAGAGCGTACAATCTGAAAAATCGTTTCCGTCCTTATGTTATCTCCCTGCTGATTCTGTTCCTGGTCTCGCTGGGCGTCAGTTCAGGTTTCGCTGACCGTGAGAAAAAACAGTCCAGCCGCCCTGCCAAGAAGTCACAGCCTGCTGCCAGCCGGGAATCCAAGAGCTCTGCTCGAAGCCAGAGTAAAGCTTCCGCACCGGCTCCTGCACCCAAGGCTCCGGCACCTGCTCCCACGCGCAGTGCACCGAAACCGCGAACCTCCAGCAGCTCTGCATCCAGACCCAGTACAAGGGCCTCTTCCGAGTCCAGGCGGGTCGTAGTTCGCAAAACAAGCCCGGCCCCGAGCTCTTCTTCACGAAGCACCTCCAGCCAATCTTCCAGTTCCGGCCGCTCAAACAGCTCAAACTCCACAGGCCGGGTTCGCCTGTCCAAGGAGGCATGGAATATCATCGTAAAAAACATGCGAGAAAATGAAAAGGTTTTGAACCCATCAAGCCGCTCACATGAACCCCGCGAAAGAAGCACAAACTCCAGCCAGGCGGACAACTACACGTATGACCCCACACGCAACTGGCCCAATTCTTCCAGCGGACGCACAGCCCGCCCGCCGCGCGGCGGAAGCTCGAGCCCGGTCAGCCCCGTCATTGTCTATGACCGCGAGAGCACGAACAGCTCATCAGTAAACTCAGGAACAAAGACAGGCCGCTCCTACACGGCAGGCGGCGTTTCCTCTTCGCGGTCCGCAAGCGGAATGATCGAGCAGCGATCCACAGAAATTACCGGCACAGAAAGCCAATCCTCCGGCAGCTATGCACGAAGCAGCCGCAAGCGGATCGTGATTACCCCAACGGAAACCATCACCTATCACGGCGACCAGATTATCAGCCGAAGTGAAAAAGCCAAACGTGTATTTGTTCCAATCTCCGAGGACCAGCCGAATATCAAAATCCTCAAAGAGATTACACCAACCAAAGATCCCGCTCAGCGGACCACGAAAACGCTCGAATCCAACTCCGTGAAGATCGGCCTTGAACAGGCGCCGCAAGCCAGCCCGGTCCGCACACCGCGGCAACCGGTCTCCCGCACACTCAAGACCATCGCGGACGAAGTGGCTCCCAAAGTCACCCAGCCTGCTCTTCCGGTCCTCATCAAGGAACCATCCAAACGGACCAAGAGCATCAACCTCGAAACCCTGCAAACCATCCAGCGCGATGTCCGCAACAGCGCGACACTGAACAACCCCGCAGCACAAAAGACCCCGCTGTTTGGCCTGGATTCGATCACAACTCCGGCCGCTGTAAACCCCGTACAATCGCAATCCTCCATTGACGGCACACTCGACCAGGGCGACATCATCGACGCAGTCAATATCACCGGCGACAACAACATCTACATCGGCGGCGACCTGAACGTCGAAGACGTGTATTACCCCTACCTGCCCAGCCGCAGCTATTCCCTTGCACGTCACCTGGCTCATACCAGTGTTTTTCACCCATACTACGATCACAGGTGGCGAAGCGATTATTACCGCTTGAACCGGTACTCCTCCAGCGGCTTCTACTTCCAGCTCGGATACCATTTTGACGACTGGAACCTGAGCTTCGGGTATTCCAGCCGGCCGTACTATTCCGGACGCGTGGTCTATTACCGCTCCGGCCCCTGCTACGGCGTATCCTACATTTATCCGAGCTATCACCGCAAGTACGTCTTCTGGAGCGTCGGAGGCTACTGGCCGCGGCACTACAGCTATCACCGCTACTACCGCTACGGCTGCCATCCGCACAGATGGTACGGCTGCTACCCCGAGAGGGAAACCGTCGTCAAGGAATACAATACTTATAACTACTATTACAATGATTCCTCCGCCTCCTACGGCGGCTACTCCGCATCCCCGAGTTATTCCTATTCTTCTTCCGGAGACATCGTCCCGGATTATGACGCCCTGGCGAAAGTTCGTCAGCGTCTAGAAGCAATCAATCCAAATCCGTCCAGCAGTACCGAGAGGGCCGATTATCATTTTGACCTGGGCGTAGACGCCTTCGAAGAAAAGGACTACGAAAGAGCCCTTGGCCACTTCAAGGAAGCCCTGCTCGCAGAACCCGACGATATCGTTCTGCCTTTCACGTACTGCCAGGCCCTGTTTGCCAACGCTCACTACGCCCGTGCCGCTTCAGTTCTTAAAACGGCTCTTGCCAATATCCCGGAAGATTTCGAGACCGTCTTCTTCCCCCGTGGTTTGTATCAAGAAGACGATACGCTGCTCGCACAGATCCGGCACCTTGAATTAACAATTGACAACGAACCGCTGCACGACGACCATATCCTGCTGCTTGGTTACCAGTACCTTGGCCTCGGGCTCTATGAGCAGGCAGAAACGATTCTAAACGAAGCCGTGACCAATCAGCAAAATGCACAAAGTGCCTGGATCCTGCTTCGGGTTATCGAAGAGGCAAAGAAACTTGACTAACGACAATGATACTTCAATCAGGAGATGAACCATGAGTGCTTTCAACCGAATTCTTGACCAGGTATGCATTGGACTGATCTTTGTCAGCCAGGTATTTGCCGGGACATGGACCGAATTTGCCGTCTCCCCCTATGAAGGCGAACAACTTTACCCCGATATTCACGACGGCATCGTCGTCTGGCAGGAATGGGTAACCTCGGACTGGGATATTTACGGTGCGGATATCACCGATCCGCTCGCGATTTATGATTTCCCGGTAGCAGCCTTTGAGCAGGACCAGATCCGTCCCTCCGTATTCAACAAAAAAGTCGTCTACAGCCATTTCGTAGACACCGACTATGACGTATACGGCGCGGACGTAAACGACGTGGATAATGTTGCCTATTTCGTGGTCGCCAATACGACCGCCAGTGAAACGACGCCGGCCATCAGCGGTAATATCGTTTGTTATGAAGAAAACAGCGTAGGCGACGCGGACATCATCGGCGTGGATATCACCGATACGACCAACCCACTGGCGTTTGCGGTTGCTTTATATGATTATGACCAGAGCGCACCGGCGGTATGGAAGCATCGCGTCGTCTGGCAGGACAATTTCTTCGGAACCAACGACGTATTCACTGCGGACGTATGGCAAAGGAACCTGCCCGAGGAAGAGGGGGTAAGTACGGTCCCCGAAAGCGACCAGGAGGGTCCGGCCGTCTCCGATAACCGGATCGTATACACTGACAATTTTTACGGAGACTGGGACATCTACATGACTGACACCTCCGAGGAAGGTGCCTGGATTGAATATGCCATTGCCCTCGAATCCTCCAACCAGAAAAATCCTGATATCGACGGTCATATTATTGTATGGCAGGATGACCGGGCGGGAAACTGGGACATTTACGGCTATAATATCCACACCCGTCAGCAGTTTGTGATCGCAGCCGATCCGACGGGTCA
The DNA here is from genome assembly GCA_964454745.1 of uncultured Pirellulales bacterium. GTDB lineage: Bacteria > Planctomycetota > Phycisphaerae > Sedimentisphaerales > Anaerohalosphaeraceae > CAYVUI01. The sequence goes on from CAYVUI010000002.1 coordinate 37,296, forward strand.
CCCGACCCCCGTAAACCAGACGAATCCTGCCATTGACGGTAATTATGTCGTCTGGGAAGATGACCGCCAGGGCGTGAAGTTCATTTATGCCGCTATTTTAGAAGGAGATGAAATCGCGGACTGCCCGGTACTGCCGATGGGAGATGTCAATAAGGACTGCCGGGTAGATATGTTCGATGCCGCAATGGTAATGCAGGGATGGTTACACTGTGACCTCGAACCGGACACGGCCTGTTATTGAGCGAAATGGGGATGGCCGGGCCCCCGCCTTAAGGAGCCCGGCCTGGATGCCTTTACGATTGGATGATTGGTTCGTATCAGCGTTTAGAAGTTGTTCGTTCGCACAGCTCTTTTACCGCTTCGAGCTGAATATCTTTTCCGTAGAGGTCTTTTTCGTTGAGTGCGTACACCTTCAGCGCATTGGAGTCAACCTCGTGAAGCTGTGAGCGGCGGATCAGTTCGTTAAAGTTGATCTTACGCATACTCACATCTTTGGGTTCTTCCCCGTTTACATTTTCCACGATGCTCAGCAGGAAATCCAGCTCGAGCAGTTCCAGTCCGCTGCTGAGATCACGTCCCCTGCGGCGGGTGGAATTATCGTTGTGCAGCTTTTCGGTTCGTACGGACGACTTGGGTTTGGGTGCGTGAATCGCCCCTACCGAGGTGTCTGATAAGCGTTCCTTGCTTGCTAACATGTCCTTATCCTCATCTATGGCGTTAACATGATCATTATCATTTGCTTCGTCTTCCAGTTCCCTTTCCGGGGGAGCGATATTGCTTGGCCACAGCGGCGCGGTTCTTTCCGGGGCTTGCTGAGAAGGCCGCAAAGGTTCAACTCGATTGGAATCCGCCCTCGTTTCATGCGAATCCGCAGTCAAAATGCTCACACTGTCCTCATCGGAAACTTGTGGGAATTCTCCTCCCTGCTGGGGGAAAGTGGTCTTGAAAACCTTCGGCTCGGCGTGACCGAGTTTCTTCCAGTCAATATCCCATTTTTTCATAGAATCAATCCTTTGATTATCCGAAACCGTCATTCCTTTGGCTCGTTTTTTACCGCTTCAAGGGGGTATATCGGTATACATGGGCAAATCGCTTGAATCCCAACAATGTCCGTTTTTTGTCAATTATTAACGATGTTATCGGACATGTCCTATAATATTGCTTTAACTTTGCAGGAATGAGAAATTCGAAAAATCTGCCATTCTCATTATAATTTTAGTAAAAAAACATAAAAACACGACAGTATGGGAGTTTTTTATTGATAATTTGGACAATTCATTGTATATTGGTGCTTAAATACGGCTCGGATATAAAAATTAGTAAAAAATTCAAGAAAAGTTCTTGCAATATCCGATGTTTAATGTATAATCAAAGAAGTAAATAGCTCTTTTTCTCTTTTATATGTTTCTTTAAGTGTTACACGAGTTGAGACCGATCTATATTTATTGATATTTATAAAATTTCTGTATGGTCTCGACAAGGCCGATTTACACGGATCGGCCTTTTTTTATGCGCAAAAAGAGACTTCAGAACTCTCTAATATACTGAAAAATAGAGATTTACCGTCTATAATGGCGAAGTTGAGTGGTCAAGGCGGCAAGAAGGATATGGCGGAGCCGGTCGATGGAAAGAGCTTCAAGATAGTCAGCCGTAAAATCCATACAGAATCGCCCTTTGAAATTGAGTATACGCTGGGTGACTTCCTGACGGTTCAGGCTGGCTATGGTCAACGCGATTTCTTCGAAGTTCTGCTCTCGGTCCATCACACTTACGTTCGATTCCGCACATAGGTCAAAAATCTGCTCACATGTATCTTCGTAACAATATGCGTTTAAGTTAGTCTGCATTGTTACTTTATTCGTCAAATTGTAAGTTTTTTAGAAGAATATATGTTTTTTTTTGCTGTTTTTTTTTCGTTCGTCTGATAATGTTTCGCCCATGCTGACCGAGGATTTGAATTACAATCTTGACACAGAGCTTATCGCACAGGTCCCAAAGCAAAACCGCAGCCAGTCGCGGTTGCTGGTATTGGACCGTGCATCAGGGAATATTGGCGATTATCACTTTCCTCAAATTATCGAATATCTGCGAAGCGGTGACTGCCTGGTCTTAAATGACACCCGGGTCATCCCTGCCCGTTTTTACGCCCAGCGGCAATCCGGAGCCAAACTCGAAGGGCTTTTTCTGCGTGAAAAACAGCCCGGCCGATGGATTGTCTTGCTCAAAAACGCCCAAAGGCTCAAAAACGGCGAGCCGCTGATGCTGACCAATCAAAACGAGCAGGCAATCTTTCAGGCAAAAGCAAACTCGTTAAAAGAACCAGGACAGTGGGAACTGGAGTTTGACCAGGATCTTGCGGCACAAGAGATTCTCGAAAAGGTCGGTTATGCCCCCCTGCCGCCGTATATTCGACGCGAAAGGCACGATAACCGCAAAGACGAAGACCTGACCCGATACCAGACCGTCTATGCCCATAATGGAAACGCGGTCGCCGCACCCACTGCGGGATTGCATTTTACGGATGATCTACTGGTCAAACTGGACAAAAAGGGCGTCAAAACCGCATTTGTGCGGCTGGATGTGGGAATGGGCACCTTTAAACCCGTCACTGCTGAACGGCTGGAAGAACACCCCATGCACTGGGAGAGCTTTGAGGTCACTGAGCAGGCTGCGGATACGATCAACCAGGCTAAACAACACGGCAGACGGATTATCGCGGTGGGTACGACCAGCGTCAGGGTTCTCGAAACAGTAGGACGCGATGGACAAGTTAAAGCCGCACGCGGCGAAACCAAGCTGTTCATTATGCCCGGATTTCAATTCGGCATCATTGACGGGCTGGTTACGAACTTCCATCTCCCTAAATCAACGCTGATCGCACTGGTAGCGGCATTTGCCGACCTGAAAACAATCCATAAGGCCTACCAGCATGCAATGGACAAACGCTATCGCTTTTATTCCTACGGTGACGCCATGCTCATCCTCTAAAAACCGGCGGTTTTAGGGATCACAGAAATTTTACTTGCTATTTGGGGCATTACAGGTCAGGATATGTTTATGTTACGCAAATAGAAGTACATACTACCGGAAAGGGGGTCTTTATGAGTAATTCATTATCACGTCGAGATGTCTTTAAATACGCATCAGCCGTTTCAATCTTAGGCGCAAGCGGGGCATGTATTGCCGCGGAAGAACGGCATGGCCATGCCATGATGCCGATGGGCACTGCCATGAGCGGTGCATTTAAAAACGGGCAGTATGTATTGCCTGATTTGCCGTATTCCTACGAAGCACTGGAACCGCAGTACGAGCAGCGCACCCTTCGGATCCACCACACCAAGCACCACGCAGGGTATGTGCGGGGGCTGAATAAAACCCTCGGCCAGCTTGACCATGCAAGGGTCAGCGGCGATATGGGCAGCATCAAGCCGCTCTCGAGGGCACTCGCGTTTCACGGCAGCGGACACGTGCTGCACTGCATGTTCTGGGACTCCATGACACCCGGCGGCACGGAAGTACCTGACTTACTGGCTCAAAAACTGCATGAGGATTTCGGCTCGGTGAAAAATGCGATGGACCATTTTGCCGCGGCGACCAAGGCCGTCGAGGCCAGCGGCTGGGGCGTCATGGCTTACGAGCCGATTGCGGGAAAAATCCTGATTCTCCAGGCAGAGAAACACCAGAACCTGGGCGTATGGGGCGTGGTACCGCTGCTGGTTTGTGACGTGTGGGAGCATGCGTATTATTTGCAGTATCAAAACAACCGCGGCTCATTCGTGGACCAGTTCATGAAAATCGCGAACTGGGACATGGCTGCGGTACGGTTAAAAGCTGCGATGTAATCTCCGGTTACTCCAGGTAAACCGTATCGCCCGGCTTGATCTCCGGTATCTGAGAAAGTTTATCCTGAATATCCTCGGGGTACAAGGCGAACAGGGGGGAAATCTCCAGCTCGCAATCGAGGGTATCGTCAGGTTTGCGGGGAACGTTCACCCCTGCGGATTCCAGCCAGATTGCATCCCGTTCATTCATCATCCGGCGGGTTACCTCGGCGCTGTCCACCCCGGTCGCGTTTTTGACCGGTGCGAATTCCTGCTCACGAAGCGTTTTTAGAATTATCGACTTTTGCGCCATTGGCAGCGCATCAAAAACAAAAGTTTCCAGCTTTACGCCGCAGGGTTTGCCCGGTTTTACCGGGTCGCCTTTTTCGTTAATATGCGGAATCTTTTTCACCGCCCGGTGAATCGGCAGGGCAAAACCTTTTTCGTTGAGCTTTTCGACAAAGCTGCGGCTGATCATATGGATCGCGATCGAACCGAGCTCAAATAAAAGACTGCCGTCATCGTCTTTTTGGGCCGCATATTCATCCGGCAGGTCGCTGTATTCGATCACATGTACACGATCGCCCACCATACAGAAATTACCCACCTTCTCAAACGGCTCGGCTTTGGTCAATGCCTTGGAAGACATTTCGGAACCATCCACAGCATGAATCCCGATGAAAAGCGGGTCAACAATATTAATCAGCGGATTATCGACCTGGAAATAGCTGATGTACTCGATTCCCCGATTTGCCATATCTTCAATCGCCCCGCTTTTGTACAGTGCCTTTAGCGACCCGCCGTGGCCATCGGGACTTTTGGCAATTGTGTCTTGGTCAGCAAGGAAGATTTTACCCTCAAAGTCAAAGTTCGGCAGCGTGCCCTGCTTGAAGAAGATCACATCCTGCTTTTTGAGGTTAAAAAACCCGTTTTTCTCAAAAAAAGACACCGTAGCATCATAATTGAGTTCACTTGTCATGATATACCACGGAATCACAACACCAAATTTGTTCTGCGCGGCCTGGATTTTCTCCGCAAAAACCTGGAAAAGCGGCTTATCCTTGATCGGGCTGATCTTGTAACTGCCCTTGGGACCGTCGTAGCCCAGGCGCGTACCCTGGCCGCCGGCAACCATAAACGCCGCCACCTGCCCTTGTTTAAGAATTTCAATGCCTTTGGCATGAGCATCTTCGAGCTTTTGTTTCTGTTCCGGGTCCGGATTGTAAGGATCATAAGCCGGTGCAGGCTCAAAATTATCCGGAATGGAGGCCGGGGAATCTTTTTTCACATAATTTTCCACCCAGTTTGGTATTTGTTCAAAATCCAGATCGGCGATCTGCTCAAGAAGATGCCCCTGAGCCTGCGTACTTAATTGATCGTAAAAACGCAGTACCTGCTGCTGGCCAATCGCTTCAAGCTGACTTTTCAACGTTTCAAAATCCCGGCCTGACATAAATTGCCTCCTTTACGGGTCTTCTTTGTTTTCCATTTTTTATTGAGATACACTCAAATTTACGATAAATTAAAAAGATGTCCAGCCATTAAATTTTTAAAAAATATGGCTTGACGAATCCAAACGAAACTGGTATTATGGGCGTATAGTTAATAGATGAAGAAAAGTGTGGTTCTTTTCGACGTTTATATTTTAAAAAGCAATTATATATTTATTACCTTCATGTGTCATATTTGAACCACTTCAGTTTCTTCACTTCTTTATAGATTCCGGCGCCATGCCGGGGAACAGTTTTTTAGCTGTTCAAGATGTAAAATGTGTATTTTTGTTCGTTTTGGCGTCTAATGATGCGCATTTACAGCGTAAAAAAACGTGTTTTTTGCATGAGAAGTTCGCTCTCTGGCCATTACATATATGGTTTTTTTGAACGTGTAACCAGAGGGATTTGCTCAGATAGCTGAAGTTACAGCACTTATTGATTTGGTAATTCAAGCGGGTCGGAGACGAACCTGAGCGAATGCCTGAAAAATTAGAAAGGAGTATTACAATGAAAAAGAGAGGTTTTACCCTGATTGAGCTGCTGGTCGTAATCGCGATCATCGCAATGCTCATGGCGATCCTGATGCCGGCACTGGGCCGCGTCAAAAGGCTCGCACAACGGATCGTGGACGCATCTCACGTTCGCGGTATGGGACAAGGTACATTGATCTACGCACAGGAAAACGACGATGAGTTCCCGATTTCCGGCGGAAGAGGTACTGATCAATGGACAACGTTACAGGCGCCGACTTACAACCCGCAACAGAGTGATTATTGGGACAAGCCCGATTTCGACTGGACGGGTCAACAAGATATGACCATTGGCTCCTGCCTTTACCTTCTGATTCGTTACGCGGACCTGTCTCCGGGCCTGTTCATCTGCCCCAGTTCAGATGAAACCGAGTTTGAAGGTCTGGATTCCAATGGTGATGGGCCAGAGGAAGACGAAACCGAAATCGTTGAAATGTGGGATTTTGGGGATAAGCCAGTTCTGCATTACAGCTATGCTTACCAAAATCCTTTCTTTCAGACAAATTTCCCGGTAAATCCTTTGAACGGAAGTTCAGCTTCAGGTATGGCTGTATTTGCTGACAAAAATCCCTGGTATGATGCTGACTTAACAGAATCTGCAAGCGTTCCCCCTGATGACGAAGACTATAAGCTGTATGTTACTCTTATTAACCTGAGCAACTCTTCGAATACCAACAGTTGGGACAGCGTTCCCAAGGAAGAGATCGAAACCGGTAACTCCGGCAACCACCTGCGTGAAGGTCAGAACGTTGTCTATATGGACAACCACACATCCTTTGAGCGTCGTTCAGATGTAGGTGTTGAAAATGATAACATCTATACCTTCCAGCCTCCGCAGAATGCACCTGGATTCAGCGTCCAGGACAAACGGCAGGGCTGGGGCGAGGGTGATTCCAGCACTGGCGGTATTTCAGCAACGGACCAAGACAACAACCTCGTCAATGATGAGGAAAGAGCCAACCACTAACTGGATCGTTTTAATCTTTGTTGATAGAAATGACAAAAGCCGGTTCGTATGAGCCGGCTTTTTTTATGCCTGCTTGCCAATCCCTTGTTTGCCGATATAATGGAACTGGATTACAAGGTAAAGCTTGAACGGACAAGTAATGCAAAATCAGGACCGCTGGCAACCCGGTAAATTTATACTGAGCGATGGAAGGCTTATCCCTTCCAAAGAGATCTCTCCCCTTTCACAAATTACGGCGACACTGCAATCCCGGGTATACCAGTTTCTGATCGAAATACACGTCTCGGGCCGGATTCTGGACCTCGGCTGCGGTGAAGTGCCGCTTTACGAATTATACCGTGACAGGGTGTCGGATATCTGCTGTGTAGACTGGCCTAATTCCCTGCACAAAAATATTCATCTCGACCATGAGTTTGATCTGAACGAACCGATTGGCCTCGAAGACAATTCTTTCGACACCATTCTCGCTACGGACCTTTTAGAACACATCCGAAAGCCCGCGGACCTGTTCCGGGAAATGGCAAGACTTTTGGCCCCGCAGGGAAAACTGATTTTGACAACGCCGTTTCTGTACTGGATTCATGAAGAACCTCACGATTTCCACCGCTATACCTCCTTTATGCTGGAAGAACTCTGCCGACAGAACAATCTCGAAGTGGTATTTCTTGAACCCTACGGCGGCGGCATTCACGTATTGATGGACCAGAAAGCAAAACTGCTGCGGCATAAACCCGGATTACTGAAACTGCATAACTGGATATGTCTTAAGCTAATCAAAACGGGATTCGTACAAAAGCAGGCAAAGAAACACCAGAACCTGCTGCCGCTGGGCTACGGCCTTGTGGCTCAGAAAAAGTAAATCCGGCTTTCAACTCAAAGTAATCGGCTGTAAAGGCTGATTAGTCTTTCATTTAGCTTGCTGATATCATAATTCTCACGGACAAATTGGTGCCCTTTACGCCCCATCTCCGGCCACGTATCCGGATTCATTATCAGATACTCAAGCCGCTCGGTAATTGCATCTGAATCGCCTTCCGGGACCAAAAAGCCGCTTTGACCATCCAAAACACCATCCGGAATTCCATTGTGCAGTGTGGAAATCACCGGCAGGCCGCAGTACTGGGCCTCCTGGAGGACCAGGCCCTGGCCTTCACGATCGCCGTTTGAGGCTGTGACACTGGCAAGAACGAAAAGATCATTCTGATCGTAAAGTTCGACCACCCGGTCTTGCGAAACCGGACCGGTAAAAGTTACAAATTCGCTGATCCCCAGCTTTGCCGCGCACTGCTTCAACTCCTCAAGCAGTGGACCCTCGCCGGCGATTGTGTAACGAAAATCGCAATTCTTCGCTTTCAGTTTCGCCACCGCTTCGAGGCAATAGCGTATTCCCTTCTTTTCGACCAGCCTGGCAACGGTCAGTATTTTCACTGTCCGACCCTGCTTGTACTCTCTTGGTCGATATCGAAAGCGGTCCGGGATCAGTCCTACGGGCAGGATTTCAATTTTATCCCCAGGGCAGCCTAGTTGTTTTGCCTGCTCGGCAGTAAAAGTTGTGTTTACGGTGAAAATATCCCCCCGTTCAAAAAGCGGCTGATAGAGATGGATGTTTTGCGGATCATTTGTGTTTACGTCATAGCCGTGGAATGTGCATACCAACTTGGTATTCAGCCCCGCCCCGACTGCCATTGCGCCGGCAACCCCCTGCCGGGCAAAATGACAGTGAACAATCTCCGCTTCCACGTTTCTTACTAACAGGGCTAACCGTATAATGTCATAATCAAAAGGAATCCTTTTGGTAAAAACATGCCAAAAAAGGCGTGTTTGAAAAACAGGACAAGTCAATACCCCTTTAAATAGTATTGCAAGCAGGGTAAACCTTTTTTTCCACTTTCCCGACGGCAGCGACGCTGGAGTGCTCAAACAATCATACAATCGATATTTTTCTACGGATGGCTGGGCTTGCTGATCACGGCCCCTGTGTGCAGCAAAAATCTTTACCTCGTGCCCTCGATCAATCAGACCGGTAACCTGGTCGAGCACAAACGTCTGCGAAAGAGAAGGGAACACATCCAGCACAAAAGCGATTTTCATTTTTTTCTGCCATCCTTATCGCCTGTTATTAGCCAGTTCAGTATTTTTTTTGCGGCCTTTAAGGGATGGCGCATCGACCAGCCGAGTTTCTCACAGAACGCGTCTCGATTGGAATAAATAAACCAGCCCAGACGTTTCTCTCCTTTGCGATGCCAGACCCAAAGGGAGTATTTTTCAAATCCGTGTTTCTTCAGGTCACCCTCCAGGGACTCTTTTGTCTGCTTGTTGCAGTGCATCCCGCTGACCTCGGGAATGTGGTCCGTATCCTGCTCAAAATGTCCCGGTTCAAAAATGGGGGTATGCACAATAAAGATCCCGCCGGGCCGAAGTGCCTCGTAGACCCGATCATACACCTGCTGCATTTCAGCATCGGGAATATGCTCGACCACATCCAGGGCAAAAACGACATCAAATCGATCCTGAAAATCCATATCCACGGCCTCGATCTCGATCAGTTCAATATTTTCCAGGCCCTGGGTCAATTCGCGGGTGATTTCTATCGCATTTGGACTGAAATCGATACCGGTAACCTGCCTGGCGCCCTGTTGGGCACAAAAATTTACGATCTCACCCCGCCCGCAGCCGATATCCAGCACAGATTTGCCCTTTACGGGAAGATGCCTGAGAAAGGGCACATATCGCTGGTCGATCTGCCCCTTGCGAAATGAGTCAAAACCTGCGACAGACCGCTTTTCACTCTTGTCAACATCATTGGTGCCCAGGAAATACTCTCGCGTATACTTTTCCTTCAAATATCCCATAAAAACTCTTTCATCAGAACCGTAATTATAACCCTGATCATAATTCAAAAACACGATTTTTTAAAGATAAACTTTCACTTGGGAATTGCTCCCAGTTTCTTCACAAAGACACTTAATACTTCCTGGATAATGCCGCGCAATCCAATCCCTGCGAAATGATCGAGAGTCCAGAGAGAAACTACGTAACATACCAAGCACAGCCCGGCCGTAAGGAAAAATACTAAAATGCTCTCAGATGAATAAAACGCAAGACTTTTTACATACCCTACCGGGATGACCATTCCAATACCTGCTGCAAAAAAGAATAGCAATACTTGACAAAGATGCATGAACTGGCCTTTTAATACTTTTAATACCGCCAATTGCCCCGGGATCAAATTCAATAAGGAACTGAGCAATATTGCCCAACAGACTCCCTCTAGACCATAATTGGGAATCAGTAAAAAGATAAATAAAAATTGTGAAAAAAGCCGCATCATAGAGAAGATAATGATGATGTACATCTTACCTATCGATTGAAATACAGGCCCTGTCGCTGCATTCACGGAGACAGACAGTCCATAGAAAGCAAGAATCTTAATTGGAAGTATCGCTGGCTGCCACTGCTCCTTCAAAAACAGGGATACCATATCATTCGCCATGAGGAAAATCAGGCTCGACAATGGAACCGAAATTAACAGAGTTGTTTTCAGCACTTTGAGGTAAGCATCAAATATCCTCGGTGAGTCGTCCTGAATCATGGAATAGGCCGGAAAGGATACTTTTGAAATCACCTTGGTAATGTGTGTGAGAGGCATATTGGAAATTTGATACGAAAACCGGTAAATCCCCAGAGAACTGACACCCAGCATTCCCCAAACAACAAGGTCATCCCCCTGCATGACAAGAAAACTCAAAATCGTTCCAGCATAGATCCATTTGCCAAAACTGAGCAGGGGAACCATTTTGGACCATCGAAAATCGACCTTGGGCCGGTAGGAGTGAAGAAAAAAACTGAAAATACACCTGCAGCAATCTGAGGCCAACCTGCCCGAAACCAGGGCCCACACCTCTGCCCGCCAACAGGCGTGAAGAATACTCACTGTAATCCCAATCAGTGAAGGCAAAGATCCGAGAATAAATTGTTTTTTAAAACGAAGTTCTTTATCAAAAAAAACTGTTCCGATATTGGTAAAACCATGAAACAGAATACACAAACCAACCATTCTTATTAATATCACTGTCGTATTAATCTTCTCCGACGGGACTCTCAATCTGGCCAGATAAGGTGCCAATAGGAATAGCATCAGAAATAGAAGAATGGATCGCAGAATTTCAAGAGTCCAGCCGCTATTGAGCAAATCATCAATTCTTTGGGATTTTTGAATTAACGCTGCCCGCACACCTGTCTGGCTGAATTGCTCAAGAACACCAATCAGTAAAAGCCCTATACCAAAAAGCCCAAAATCCTCCTCGCTTAATAAATTCGCTAAAATAAAATAACGTAGAAAACTCAATCCAAATACAAATATTTGAAATCCAAAAACCCATGCGGTTCCCTGAATGGATCGAGTCAATAAATCCGGAATTTTCTTAGGATTTTCAGACATTTTCTTCTACAGTATACTCAGCAAGGTTTTCCCTGCAATAATCTTTTTCCACCATAATGCAAAACTGATAAAACGCCATAAAAGCATCACATCCGTTTCCAAAAGCTTTTCATAATCCCGTATCACTGAAGTATAATCAACATAAGGATTATCTTTAACATCCTCAAAATGCTTTGCAGCCATTGGCTTACAGGACAAAAACCAATCACGGTTATTAAATGGGAATCCCATCTTCTGCCGCCGCCAGACGATCCGCCTGGGCAACAGCGGCTCGATGGATTTTCGAAGAAGATACTTGGACCAGCCCCTATCAATCAGATATTCAATAGGAAGCTGATAAGTATAATCAATCAGCCTGTAATCCAGAAATGGGCTTCGCGGCTCTACAGGAACACCAAAATGGGAGCGATTTGAATTCCGCTGCCAGTAATTCATCAGCCAGTTGGTCATCATATCAATCAACATTTGCTCAAAATCAGTCGAATAGCCTTGACGTTCATCGAGTTGGCCAAATTCAGAGATTGACTTCAAATATTTGTGGCACGTATCCTTACCGAAAGGATTGAAAAGCGACACAAAACGATCCTTGGGCCATACCTTTCCCCGGCCCATGAGCAGCCCTGCAAACTGGCGTACTTTGGAAATCAGCCGATAATCATCCCAGCTATTCGATTTTCTGCGTAAAAAAAGATTTTTCATTACACCCGGAATATCACCCCGCTTTACCAGTGCCCGAAGATAGGCATTGAAACAATGGTCATATCCGCCAAGCAATTCATCGCCGCCGGCACCAATCACCATCACTCGGAATCCACGCTCATAAGCGGAATGAAAATAAGCCTGAAAGACATGTGAATTCGCAAAATGGTACGGCTCTTCAAGAAGCGAGACAAATTCATCCGCTACCTGCCAGAAATCCCGGTTTTGATGATGATGAATCCGATAATCAATTTTCCCGGGGTACATCTCATATAAGCTGCGAGCAAACGGTTCTTCATCACCTGCTGGATCATCAATTTTAACGGTATAACTTGTAATGTTCTGACCGAGTTCTCCAACCGCCAAGGCAACAAGCGAACTGGAATCCATACCCCCGCTCAGTGAAAAGGCGACCTTTGCATCCGCGCGGGCTCGAATTCGTACTGCATCTGTCAGTAGATTATCAAATTCGGCACATGCACTGGAAAATGATATGTCTTTTTTAGTAAGGCGACTTGTGGGAATGAACCAATAACGCTTTGCAGACTTTTCAAGATTCATCGAACGCGTCTTTTGTCCGGCATCAATTGAAACCTGGCAAGCGGCCGGCAAAGTTCGAATACTATTCCAGAACGTTGTATTATCCAGATCCCGGAATCCGTATCGCAGGTAGTCATACGCAGCCTGTTTATTAATTTCAAATACCCCATCAGGTGTAAGCGAGCGAATGGAACGTATTTCCGATGCCCAGTATAAGGTATTATTCACAAATGCGTAATAGAGCGGATTTTTTCCAATCCGATCTCTCGCAAGGATCAGTTTTCCCTTTCTCCCATCATAAAGAGCCAATGCCAGCGGGCCATTGAATTTCTCCAAAAACGTATCCGGCCAAAGCTCATAAGTAGCCAGTAATACTTCCGTATCGCAGCGCGTGCGAAAAATATAACCCTGCGATTCCAGTTGCTGGCGTAGTTCTACATAATTGTAAATCTCACCGTTAAATGTCAGTACGACCTTCCTGTCACGGCTCCAAAACGGCTGGTGCCCCGCAGTTGTCAGGTCCACAATCGAAAAACGTCTGAAGCCAAGACCGAGATTGTGTTCAAAAGCAGGTTCCTCCATGAGCGTTGGCAACTTAGCCTCAATTTCCGGCTGGGTTTGATCCGAGCTAAAAGCCCTCATCTCCCGGCTGTCTGTGTGAATCAGCGCAAATCCCTCATCATCAGGCCCGCGATGAGCGATCAATCGGGTCGCCCGCAAAAGCGGCCTCGGATCTCCGCAAAAACTGTCTAAATGGAAATAACCAACAATACCGCACATAAACAATCAATTCTGATTGAAAGGAATACAATTTTTCATCTTTACCGATATATCGGATATCTCCTGCATCGGCAAATTCACCGCTAACGCTGAACAAAGCGTACCAGAATCGTCCGCTTTTCTCAATTCCGAACCTCTCTTCCGGATAAAATTTGATTTCACGCCCAAAATCCGTATGATAGCTCTTTCGGAAAATGGATATCCAGTAGACAAAATTTCAAATTCAGGAAAGAAAATGGCGAAAACCCTAACGTACAAAGTCCTCGAAAAACACCTCGTAGAAGGCACACTCGAGCCCGGTCAGCCCATCGGCATCCGCATCGACCAGACCCTCACCCAGGACGCGACGGGCACCACGGCCTTTCTGCTCTTTGAATCTATGGGCACAGAACGCGTAAAGACAGACGTATCCGTAAGTTACGTCGACCACAACATGTCACAGTTCGGCCCGGAAAACCATAACGACCACCTCTACCTGCAAACGGTTTCGACCAAAGCGGGGGCTTATCACTCCCGCCCGGGTAACGGCATCTGCCACCAGGTGCACCTCGAACGCTTCGGCAAACCCGGCGCAACCCTGCTCGGCAGCGACTCCCACACCCCCACCGGCGGCGGAATCGGTATGATCGCCATCGGGGCAGGCGGAATGGACGTAGCAGTCGCCATGGGCGGCGGGCCGTTCTACCTGACCGCACCCAAGGTCATCGGCGTGAAACTCACCGGCCGGTTCTCACCCTGGGTCGCCAGCAAGGATATCATCCTGAAACTGCTCAGCATCCTGACCACCAAGGGCAATGTCGGCAATATCGTCGAATACTTCGGCCCCGGCGTCAGCAGCCTCTCGGTCCCCCAGCGAGCCACCGTAACCAATATGGGAGCGGAACTGGGTGTTACCACCAGCGTTTTTCCAAGCGACGAAGCCACAAAGGCATTCCTGATCGCCCAGGAGCGCGGCGACGCCTTTACCCCTCTTGCCGCGGACGATGGCTGTAAATACGACCGCGTGATTGAAATCGACCTCTCCGCCCTGGAACCCATGGCTGCGTGCCCCAGCTCGCCGGATAATATCAAGGCCGTTTCCGAACTTAAAGGCACCCCCGTCGGCCAGGTTGTCGTCGGCTCCTGTACCAATTCGAGCTATACAGACCTGATGATGGTCGCCCAGACCCTAAAGAGCAGAAAAATCCACCCAATGGTCGAATTCGCGATTGCGCCCGGATCGAAACAGGTTCTGGAGATGCTGGCCCAAAACGGCGCCCTGGCGGATATCATCGCCTCCGGTGCCCGGATTCTTGAATCCTCCTGCGGTCCGTGCATCGGCCAGGGCTTTTCCCCCGCCAATGATGTCGTCAGCGTTCGCACATTCAATCGGAACTTTGCCGGCAGAACCGGCACCAAAGGCGACACGGCTTATCTTGTAAGCCCGGAAACAGCCGTAGCCTGCGCCCTGACCGGAACCTTCAAGGATCCCCGCAAACTCGACCTTGATTACCCCAAAATTGACCTACCATCCCATTTTAACATTGATGACAAAATGATCGAACAGCCCGTGCCGGAAGCGGACGCTAAAAACGTGACCGTCCTTCGCGGCCCAACGATTGTCGTCCCGGAATCTCCGTCCGCCCTGCCGGACGTGCTGGAAGGCCAGGTGCTCCTCCGCTGCGGCGATAAGATCACCACGGACCATATTATGCCCGCCGGGCCGTTTTTGAAATACCGCTCGAATGTACCTGAATACGCCAAATACGTATTCAACTGCTTTAGCGAAGAAGGTGTGCCGAGCTTCGCCGACCGGGCCCTTGCCCTGAAAAAGCAGGGAACCGCCGGGATTATCGTTGCCGCTGATTCCTACGGACAGGGTTCCTCCCGTGAACACGCCGCCCTGTGCCCGATGTACCTTGGAGTTCGTGCGGTTCTGGCAAAGTCAATCGAGCGGATTCACAAGGCGAACCTCATTAACTTCTGCATCGTGCCCGTCGAGTTTGAAAACGCGGCTGATTACGACAAGATCGAACCGGAACACACTCTCCGCATGCCCAACCTTCGCGAAGCAATCGAAAAGAGCGACACACTGACCATCGAAAATGCAACCACGGGCAGTCAATTTACCGGAAAGCTCACTCTCTCACCGCGCGACCGCGAAATCCTTCTTGCAGACGGCCTGCTCAACTTCACCCGGCAGAAAGCGGCGAAAAAATGAGCGATAATCCGATCCGAAATGTCGCTGTATTCGGCACCAGCAAGGCCAAAGAAGGTGACGGCGTTTTTGAACTCGCCTTTGAGCTTGGTGCACTGTTAGCCCAAAACGGCTATACCCTCGTCAACGGCGGATACGGCGGGATTATGCTTGCCAGTGCAAAAGGAGCACGCGAGCATAAAGGGAATGCCATCGGTGTCACCTGCGAGGCCTTCAAACGCAGCGGTGTAAACGAATACATCACCGAGGAGGTTCCCACCCCGAACCTCCAGATGCGGCTGCGAAAGCTGATCGAACTGGCGGATGCCTACGTTGTCCTGCCCGGGGCAACGGGTACCCTGCTCGAACTGGCCGACATCTGGGAACATAAAAACAAAGGCTTTGCCCATGCGGACAATCCGATTATAATCATGGAAACGTTCTGGAAGCCCCTGCTGGACCTGATGGCGGGAATCGACGCCAAGGCGGCAAAATGTATACAAACCGCTCGTACCGCCGCCGGGGTTATTGAGCTTTTAACTGAACTGGAAACGTAGCGGAAAAGATGGTACAAATTGCAAGGTTCACCTTACAATTTGCGCTAAAATATTGCTTTTTTGAGCCTGATCGAATGGAAGCGACCAAATGAACAAAATAATCGATGTCTTTATTATCTTCTTTATTGTTTTCGCTGGATGCCTTTTTGCCCAGCAGGAACCGCAAGTAAACGATCCCAACACGACCCGGCAGACCGAACCGGAACCCTCGCTGCGGATCAAGCCGACCAAAAGTTTCATCGAAAACCGGCCACCGGCCAGGCAGGTCAAACGCCCTGCCGCAATTCGAGATGGATTCATCCTTTACGGTGATTACGGCACCATCCAGAAGACCGAACAGGGGCTGATTTTTCTCAATCAGAATGTCATTGATGATACACGGGTCAAACTCAAGGAACAAACCCCTCTCGAACTGCTGAATTCCTCAACGCTGGCGGCGATGGAACGTTTTTACGAAATCGAATTTCTCCAAAAGCAATCCACCGAAGATGCTGATCCGGAAAATCTGCCCAAAGCCCCGATTCGTCTCTGGGCTCGAGTCACCCGATTCAACGGCAAAAACTACCTGTTCCCGATGCATTTTATCCCCCTCCAGTCAACCGAAATACAACCTGCACAACCCGCCGAACAGACGGACACTGGGGAAAACACGATTGAAACGGAAGGTGAAACCACAGAGGAGCCTCAAAACGACGAAGATTCCATCCTCCCGCCGGAAGTGCTCGAAAAACTAAAGCCCAAACGCGTTGTCAATCTCGCCCTGATGCGGGAATATCTCGAGAAAGAGAACGATGTGCTGCTGGTCCACCGCAGCGGCTTTCTCGAACAGCAGGATGGGAATTGGATTTTCCGGATTGACGGCTTCGGCACCAAGATCGAGCATCTTACCTTTGACCTGCTGCCCTGCCAGACACTGCAAAATGCCCGGCGAATCATCGAAGCGGGTCGTTTTCGTCAGCGGTACAATATCTCCGGCATTGTGACCCGGTACAATAACAAGGACTACCTGCTGCTCCAGTTGGCAGAGCGAACGTATACCCATGGTAATTTTTCTCAGTAGGCCATTCAATGCGAAATGATTTTGTCCTCCAATACGATCAGTCTGGATTCTCCGAGAACCTTGGCCGGCTGCGCAGCCGAATTCTCGAAGGCGCTTACTGGCCTTTAAACGATCCGCGTTACCAGTCCCTGCGGGAGATTATCGCCGCAGTGATCGAAAAAGGCGACCAGGCACTTGTAGAATTTACCAGCAAGTTTGACAATACTGAGCTTGCTCCCGATCAATTTAAGGTAACCCCGGAGGCCATTAAAAAAGCCCACCAGCAGGTGGACGGCAAATTACTCAGCGCGATCAAACGCTCCATCGAGAACGTGCGAAAATATCAGAAGGAGATCTTTAACGGCAATTCCATCCCAGGCAAAGTAAAATACACTCCCATTGCGCAGGCGGGATTGTGTATCCCCGGGGCCTCCGCCCCGCTGCCAAGTACCGTGATTATGACCGCGGTACCCGCACAGGTAGCCGGGGTAAAAAACCTGACCCTGGTTTCACCACCGCGTTTTGAAGGATCGATTCATCCGGTCATTCTCGCGGTCTGCCATGAGCTTGGTATCACGGATGTATACCGAATCGGCGGAGCCCACGCCGTCGCAGCCATGGCTTATGGTACGGAAACCATCGAGCGGGTTCAGAAAATCGTCGGTCCCGGCAACCAGTGGGTTCAACTGGCCAAGCGCGAGGTCTTCGGCCAGGTGGATATCGATTCCATCGCCGGCCCCAGTGAGGTATTGATTCTTGCCGGCGAGAAGGCCCGGCCCGACTGGATCGCCGCGGATATGCTAAGTCAGGCCGAACACGCACCCGGCAGCGCGATCGTATTTACAGATTCAGAAAAACTGGCGGAGAATATCCTTACCTGTCTCGAAGACCAGGTGCAGAGGCTCTCGCGCAGTGACGAAACCCTTGAATGCCTTGAGGCTTTTTCGGGGATCGTCGTCTTTAAAGACATCGACCAGGTGATCGAACACGCCAATGATTTCGCTACCGAGCATCTGCAAATCCAGTTCGGCGATAAGTCCAATGCAGTCGCGGAACGGATTGAAAACGCAGGCGCGATCTTTATCGGGGAGTATACACCCGTCGCAACGGGCGATTACTTTGCCGGTCCCAGCCACACACTGCCGACTGGGATGAGTGCCAAGTTTTTCTCGCCGCTTTCATGCAATGATTTCGTAAAATCATCGAGCCTGATCCAGTACAGCCGGGAAAAACTGCTCGAAGACGCAGAGAATATCATCCAGATCGCAGAATGTGAAGGGCTCGACGCACACGCCAACAGCGTACGGATTCGCACCAAGCCTTAGAAGCTGTTACTCTTCGAGATCAACCTGAAGGATCTGGCCCATCTGCCCGGAAAGCTCCTCGATCTTGTCCTCATCCAACTGGGGATTGACCACTTTCTGAAGCTCATCTTTGCCGCGCATCTTCAGCGACCAAATTTCGGCGCCGTTCTCGATTTTTGAGGATTCATAACGCAAAAGCCGTTTCCGCATCAGCACCAGCGTCAATACAAAACGAAAATTGAGTTTATCAGGGTCTGTCTCATCTGCCAGCCGTTCAAAAAAAGAGACCAGCATGTCATCATCCACGAAGAGCTTTTTCTTTTCCGCTTCGGGTGTGCGGCGTGTCTTCCAGAAACAGTAGACGATCGGCTGGTGCTCGTTCCAGTATTCAAGAGAGAAATCCTGTCTCTCCAGTCCCTCGGGCGTATCCACGAGAGCGGCGTAATAGTCCTGCCCCTCGGCAATTTCCTCTCCGGTTCCGCAACAATGCCCCAGCGGTTTTTTGATTTCCCATTCAGCCATATCAGTTCTTACTCAAAGATCAATTCATCCTGAATTTTTTCTACGGTTTTCGGCCCGAAGCCGTGTATCTTCTGCAGGTCATTTGCCGCAACATATGCAGGCTTTCGCGGGGTGTTTTCACGATAATCAATCACGGACTGCGCCCTTGTCGGACCGATCCCCTCCAGGCGGGAAAGGCTGGCCGCACAGGCGGTATTCGGATTGATTCGGTCCTGGATGGCAAAATCGGCACCACTGCCTTTGGCCGCACCGGTTAGCACCGTCAATACCAAACAGCCTGCAAGAGCAGTAAAAATCAGAAAATGTAAGGAAGAAATTCGCATATCCAAATTTGACAAACCCCGCTGCCGTCTTGTTCACATCAGGCGAGGATTTACATCTCCGCTTATTTTCGCAATATCGTTTTTTGAATCTTCGCCAGGGACATATAAGCCTTTTTGGGTTTGCAGTCCTTGGTCAGCAACCCGCTGCCGGGCACGAGAATGCCCTTGCCGTCGGCCAGGTTCGCATAGGTAACGGAATTGACGAACGGTTTGCCCAACGCGACCTTGTAAAACTGTTCGATCCACTCACTTTGAAGCTGCTGGTCCCATTCGTGATGCCAGATACCGCTTTGTTCACTGGTCTTGCCGAGGATCATGCTGCCGTCCGGCACGGAAACCTCCGTAATATGCAGCGGTTTGGGAACCGGCACAAAACTATCCAGCTTGGAGGAAAGCTGCATCATATCCCGCAAATGCATCCCGAGCTTATTGAGCCCGAAATTTACCTGTAGACCGAACGCGTCGAAACTGATCCCGCTCTGGATCACGGTATCCACATAAATCAGCGGCGGCACGGTTTCCTTTTTCACCGAGTAATACTCACCCCAGGGATACACCAGCTCAACCACTTTACGGGAACGCGACTCCGCACTCTTGGCAGCCAGGCAGGCGGCACGGGTCATTTCGATCGCCTGTTCAAAGTTCATGCCAAACAGGTTGTCGCAGTTCATTCCGCTGATCACCCGCCAGGTATGGACATAATTTCGATACCTGTGAACCAGGGTCGATATAAAGTGATAACACGCCTCTCGCAGCTTGCCGAAATCCCGCTTTTTATCCAGCAGCCAGGGCGGGAGCATATCCTTGCGGAACCGAATCAGCGGTCCAGCACAGACGGCAACACGCCGGCCGGCAAGCTGATCGATGCATTTGTCAATATAAGTAAAATCAAACTGTCCCTTTTCTTTCTCGATCTTTGCCCAGTTGATGGGAATCGTTACATAACCAAAGAGGTCCAGAAGAGCCTTGCGGTATGCTTCATTGAACATAAGATCCGGTGAGAGCACACAGCCGAGGGTATGTTTGCCCAGGTTGCGGCTCTTGCAGCGAAGACTGAGAAAATGCTCGCCGTGTCGCACCGCAAAAGCCTCCGAAAACGACATCGCCTGGTACAGCGACTGATCGGCCAGCGAAGCGGCCTTTTCGGGCTCATCGATATGTTTGACCGCGTCGATAAAAAACTCCATCGCGGCCTTGATCTGCTGGGACTGTTCGGGCGTTTCCTCAAAAACAGCCCAATCCTCGCGTTTGAGGGTAATTTGCATGAGCTTGGCCCGAGCCAGCTCAACATTGAGATTATACGGCGTTTCACGGGCCGGCAGACAGGTCGTATGAAGCATCACTTTGCCAAATCCATGGACCTCCCACAGCAGCGCAAGGCCTGCCGATTCCGCAGAGCGCTTCGTACAGATGATCCGGCCGTCGTCAAACTCGATCGTGTTGGCGGAAGAAAGCGCAACTGTATCTCCCCCAAAGAGATAGCACGCACCGAGGCGGTAATCCTTATTTAATTTGCCGTCCTTGTAAACCTCGAATTTCAATCGGTCACCGTTGAGTTTAATATCTGTATTTGTTTGTCAAAGTCGTATTGCTTCTAAAGGCAGGGATTATAGCATTTGCCGCTCAATAATGCAAAACCCTTCCTGAGGAAGGGTAAAATTGTGGGTTTTTTAGACCTGAAAGAAAAGCAGAAAATTAAAAAAATCCGAAATTAATAGGAATTTTCGGATTTGATAAGAAGCACCTGAAATTCGGTTGACAAGTTAGGAGAGACTTATTATGTTTGACAAGGCTTTATTGCGAATTAAACAGTGTATCTGGATAAGGAAATGCTTCATTGGGCACTGAAGCGAAAATACTAAGTGCAAGCCTGGAAAATTATCTCGAGGCCATCTACCAGATTGTCTCGGAAAAAGGCGGCGTTCGCGCGAAGGATATTGCCAAATCGCTGGGTGTAAAAGCCGGGTCGGTCACCACGGCACTGCAGACTCTCGCAGAGGGTGAATACATCAACTATCAGCCTTACGAAGTGATCTCCCTGACTGAAAAAGGCCAGCAGGAAGCCAAAGAAATCGTCCGTAAACACGAAATATTAAAGGATTTCTTCACCGAAATACTCGGCGCAAGCCCCAAAGCCGCTGAAACCGGTGCCTGCGAGATCGAGCATGTGATTCCGGAGGAAGTGCTGTCACGCCTGATCCGCTTCACCGAATTTGTCCAGGCGTGCCCGCGATGCGGAAACGGGCTCATTGAGCGGTTCCATGATTATTATCAGAAGAATGAAATGTGTGATTCAAAGGAATGCAAAACCTGTGTAAACGAGGGAATCGCCGGACTAGAACAGGAAAAACAGCGATTAGGCAATTCAGGCAAACATCTGCGGCTGGCAGACATTGAGGTCGGCAGCCGATGCGTAGTCAAAGGCATCGGGCAAAAAGGGGCCTCACGCCAGCGGCTGGTAGAAATGGGTATCAGCCGGGGAGCTGTAGTCGAGGTGGAGCGGGTTGCACCGCTGGGCGACCCAATCGAAGTAAAGGTAAAAGGATACCATCTCTCGATCCGCAAGGAAGAGGCGGTGAATATCGAGGTGGAGCAGGCATAAAAAAATTTAAACAAAAAGTACGCCGCAACAAACATTCAGACTCGTAGAAGGATAAAAAGTTGGAAAAACGTACCATCACAGTAGCATTGGCTGGAAACCCAAACAGCGGCAAGACCACGGTATTCAACGCGCTGACCGGATCGCGGCAGCATGTCGGCAATTACCCCGGTGTTACCGTAGAGAAAAAGGAGGGAACACGGGACTATAAGGGATATCGTATCCGCTTTGTCGATTTGCCGGGCACGTACAGCCTGACGGCACATTCGATTGAAGAGGTCGTCGCTCGGGATTTCATCATCAATGAGCACCCCGACGTCGTGGTCGATATCGTGGATGCCTCCAATTTTGAGCGGAACCTGTACCTGGCAACCCAGGTGCTCGAGCTTAATGTGCCGATGGTGCTGGCCCTGAATATGGCGGACGTCGCAGCCAAGCAGGGCCTGACTTTTGACGGCGAGGCCATCGGGGAATACTTCCGGGCTAATGTGGTCTTTACGGTCGGCTCCAAAGGTGAAGGGATCAACCAGTTGCTCGATGCGGTCATCGCAAAGGCCGAGCAGACCGAGCAGCCAGAAGGAATCAACGCGATCCATTACAGCAATGACATCGAGAGAGAACTCGAGAAAATTGAGCCGCTGGTCAGTAAAGAGCACAAGCTGGCGGTAAAGTACGGCACTCGCTGGCTAAGCCTGAAACTCCTCGAAAGTGATCAGCAAATCCTGGAACTCGGCCACAAACCGGAAGTGATCGAGGCGGTGAACAAAAGCATCGCCCATCTTGAGATGCTCTACTCGGACAGCCCGGAAATCCTCGTTGCGGAAAAACGCTACGGCTTCGTTTCCGGCGTGTATGAAAAAGCAGTAAAGCACAGCGTTCAGCAGCGGCACCAGATCAGCGACCAGGTAGACAAAGTGCTGCTCAACCGCGTACTGGGCCTGCCGATCTTTCTCGGGATGATGTACCTGGTATTTAAGTTTACCTTTTGGGTGGGCGATCCGCTGATGACTTTTATTGAGTCGGGCTTTGACTTGCTGGCTGGTTTTATTTCCGGATTCTGGCCCGAGGGGTCTGACAGCCTGCTGCGGTCCCTGCTCGTAGACGGCATCATCGCCGGGGTGGGCGGGGTTGTTGTATTTTTGCCGAATATCGTACTGTTATTTTTAGCGATTTCCCTGTTAGAAGATACGGGCTATATGGCTCGGGCCGCGTTTTTAATGGACCGGGTAATGAAAAAAATCGGCCTGCACGGGCGAAGCTTTATCCCGATGATGATCGGTTTTGGCTGCTCGGTTCCGGCCATCATGGGCACGCGGATCCTTGAGGACCGCAAAAGCCGACTGGCGACGATTATGGTGCTGCCGCTGATGAGCTGCGGGGCAAGGCTTCCGATTTATGCATTGATTATTCCCGCGTTTTTCCTGCCCCGGTGGCACGGTCTGATGATGTGGATCATCTACATGATCGGCATCGGCCTGGCCATTGTGCTGGCAATGCTGCTTCGGCGTTCGCTCTTAAAAGGAGAAAGCGGTGCCTTTTTAATGGAACTGCCGCCCTACCGAATGCCGACGATGCGCGGGCTGTTTATCCACATGTGGGAACGCAGCTGGCTGTACCTGAAAAAGGCAGGGACGATTATCCTTTTGATCTCGATCCTGATGTGGGGCATGATGACATTTCCCCAGGCCAGCGAGGAGCAGTTCGTAGATCTCAATCCGGAAGACGCAGCCCAGGCCCAACTACAGCATTCTATCGCCGGCCGTGTCGGCAAGGCCATGGAACCGGTGATCGCACCGATGGGGTTTGATTACCGAATCGGTACGGCTCTGATCGGGGCGGTTGCGGCCAAGGAATTATTCGTAGCCCAACTGGGTATCGTTTTTTCTCTCGGTGAGGCGGACGAAGATTCCCAGTCGCTGCGGAGTAAACTCAAAGCAAACTATACCCCGCTTCAGGGCTTCTGCGTGATGTTGTTTTGCCTGATCAGCGCGCCGTGCATGGCGACACTTGCCATTTGCAGGCGGGAAACCAATTCCTGGAAATGGGCACTTTTCCAGTTCGGGGGATTGACCGCGATAGCCTATGTCATTACCGTGGCGGTATATCAAGTAGGCAGAATGGTATTCTAATGACATAAAAAGGGAGAAGGCATGAATCGTTTTTGTATCACATGGATTGTGATAAGCTGTACACTTCTGTATACCGCAACGGTTTTGGGGCAGGACTCTTCAGCGAATTCAAATCAGTCGGGGCTTTTTGAACAGGACGGCATCGAGATGTCGATCGGGGTCACCAATGTATGGCAGCGGAACCTAAAGGGCGGCCTGCGCACCAGTGACCGCAGCGGGGAATTTTCCGGCAGTTACGACCTGGAGGTAGGCTTTGACCTGGATACCCTGTTTGATACCCCCGGAATTGTATTCATGCACATGGAAGGAAGCTGGCCTGATGAAATTGGAATTGACGGCGACAGCATCGGCAGCATCTTCGGTGTAAACGACGCAGCCGGCTCAGGCCGATGGTGGGACATCGTGGAGTTGTGGTATGAAGGCAAGCTTTGGGATACCGTCACATTTCGAGCCGGTAAAATTGACCTGACCGGGGGCGTAGAATTTAACGGCTTTCCGGCGGCATTTGACGGCAGCGCATTTGCCAACGACGAGACCACACAGTTTTTAAACGGAGCATTGGTCAATAATCCCGCGATTCCCTTCCCGGATGAGGGTCTCGGGCTGTTTGTGTTTTACGAACTGTCGGACTCCCTTTATTTCAGCGCAGCCGCAGCCGATGCAAAAGCGGACGCGACCCGCGCGGGTTTCTCGACAACTTTTGACGGAAATGCCGACTTTATTTACCTCTTTGAAACAGGAATGACCGCGGAACTGGATTCCGCCCGAGGCCCGCTGGCTGGGGCTTACCGGATCGGCATGTGGTACGATCCTCAGGCAAAATCGTACGAAGACGGTGGACCGGAAAAGCACGATGATACCGGATTTTATCTCTCATTTGACCAGATGATCCTAAAAGAGAACGACCTTGCAGAAGATTCACAGGGCGCGGGCATGTTCTTTCGGTATGGCTATGCAGACGAAGAGAGAAACGCATTGAGCCATTTCTGGAGCCTTGGAGTGCGGTACCAGGGCCTGATCGAAAACCGCGATGAGGATGTCGCGGGCTTTGGCTTTGCCCAGGGCCGGGTCAGCGATCTTTCCAGCGAATACACCCAGGATGATGAGAGCGTATTTGAGGCATATTACAACGCGTATATAAGCGATCACCTTCAGATCAGCCCGTCACTGCAATATGTAATCCATCCCGGGGCAGTGGATACACCGGATGCCGTGATCGCCGCGGTGCGTGTACAAATGGTATTTTGACGGCGGGACTTTTTAAAAAGTGGGTTTGGCCGCCGCGTCCGCCAGGGAAAGGTGCTTTAGCTGATTGCGGTGGAGCTGATTGTTCTTGTCAATCAGCCGGCCGACCAGGGCCGCCATAGAGATAATCATCTCGATGGTGTCAATATTGGCCATTGTGGATTCAGGACCATAGCCCGGCAGAAAAACCAGCAGGTAACCGCAGTCGATCTGTCCGACGGCAAGCTGGGTCGCGACCATGGCATAATCCTCCACCTGGGTCACAACGGGGTCACCGCCGTCGTCGATACGGGAGATAATGCTGTCAAGATGAGACGTCTTATCAAGGAGTTCATGCATGCGGGTATCATTTTCCGGCCAACGTCCGCCGTTTTCGTCAACAATAGCGAAAAGCGGGCTGTGCTCACCACAAAGACTTGTCAGTTCACGAATGATCTGCTCGTTGAGCATCGCATTGGATGAAAAAAGTTCCTCATAGATATCCATAATTATCATCCTCGATATTTTACTGATTTTGCGGCAATACGCCGGATATTCGGCATTTGCCTTTACCCACAGAGGCCTTATCCTGTTTCCTTATGGATATTTTTTCGGCATAATCAAAGTCTGACTTTTCAGAAGAAACCTTCTAATTAAGTAATAACCGTAAAAGATTGATATTTGCGGCTGACAAAGTGCGTTTTATCGGCCGTTAAGACCCACTATTTGGGGGATTTGTTCTCGGAGGGATACTTGATCATCTGAATCTCATTGCCGGCGTCGTTGTATTTCACCTGGTCCATGTAGGACTGAATCAGTAAGAGTCCGCGCCCGCAGGGTTTATAAAGGTTTTCCTTCAGGCGGGGGTCCGGCACGTCTGAGGGATTAAACCCGCTGCCGTCGTCTTTGATCCGGACATCGAACCATTGGGGGGTAATGGAATATCGAATGGTAATCTTGCGGGTCGGATCGTTTTCATTGCCGTGCTTGATGGCATTGACGATCGCCTCCTCAAGGGCAAGATGGATGGCAAACAGGTCATCACGGGAAAAATCGCTTTCCCGGGCCTCGGTCAGCAGCTTTTCAAACACTCGGCCGATAGCGGAGCTTTCACTCTCGACAACGAGTGTCTTGTATTCGCTCGGATCGGATGCCATGACGCGGTTTATCCTTCCATTTTAAAGGCCCTAAAGTGTTATCCGGGCCTGGATACAATTAGGTTCCACTCATTTTCAGTTCCTGTACAGCCTCTTTTCTCGTAGGGCTGATCTCAAAAATCTTGTCTAAACGGGTAATTTTAAAGATTTCGAGGATCTTGTCACTGATGCAGCACAGGCGCAGACGACCATCCGTTTCATAGATTTTCTTGCTCAAACGAATCAGGAGTCCTAACACGCTGCTCGAAAGAAAACGCACCTTGTTGAAATCTATGACAAGCTGAATCGACGGATTCTGCTCAATAAGGGGGATCAGGGTTTCTTCGAGGTCCTGAATATCGTTGTCTTCAAGAATGCGTTCTCGGGCGAGAACGGCAACGGCAATGCTGTCTTCGTATTTGATGACGACTTTTGGGTCCGTGCTTTCCATGTGAATCTCCCTGAAAAGCCCTGAAAATAAACCTCGCCGGAATTGGGCGGATCATTTCGGGCCGCTCTGGTCTAAAATTTTTACTTTCAGATACGATTTTCGGTCGTATCTCCCTCATTTCGGGAATCATCAGGGTCACGCTAAAAGGAATTATGTTAGGCCCGCCGGAATCGTTTGTCAAGAAGATATAAATCTCGGAATCACCAAAAAAACGCATTTTCAGGTTTTTTATCGGCGAGAATAGCTTCAAAAAGAAGATATAACAGAACCAGATACCATACAGTCGATATAATTGATACAAAAGGATGGGATTTCACATGAATTCTGGTAATTATAGATAAAAATTACTTTTCAGGTAAAAATACCTTGCAACTCCGGAAATTTTCTTGATAATTGGTGTACAAATATACTAGTATATAGGGTGACAAGAATACAGGTTTCGCATAGAATTTCGAGACTTAATGCATGGGGTTTTACATCAAAGTTCACACTCGCGGTTACCCGGAAATTAAGTTTAAATCAGATAGAGAATTGGTTTAACGTGTAAAAATAGATAAGATCGGAGTCAATTATGAAAATTAGTAGGTCTACCGGATACGCTCTTATTGCTGTAGGTTATATCGCACAGAATTCAAATGATGGTGCGGTTCTGGCAGCAAGAATCTCAAAAGAGTATAACATTCCTCTCGAATACCTGTTGAAAATCCTTCAGCAGCTCGTTCGTGCGAATGTTCTGCGTTCCAAACGCGGTCCCCGCGGCGGCTTTTTCCTGGCTCGCCCCTCGGAGACAATTACTCTGCTGGAAATTATTGAGGCAGTGGACGGCCCCATGGTCAGCCACCTGCACCTCGCTGAGCAGACAAACAACGCTCCTTTCAGTACGAAAATGGAAGCTGTTTGCCGTAAGGCGACCGAAGAGGTCAAACGTATTTACGAAGCTTCCAAGCTTTCGGATGTAATGGGCGAGTAAGCCCGGCTATTTGGGAAAATTGGCGAATTTATGGAGATCCGTGCGTTCCAGGAACTGATTCGGGAAAAGTACTACGCTACGGACTCCAAACGAGGGACACCGGCCACATTTATGTGGTTCGTTGAGGAAGTAGGCGAGCTGGCGACGGCGCTGGCTGGGGATGACGCCGAGAACAAGAGCGAAGAGTTCGCGGATGTGCTGGCTTGGCTTTGTACGCTGGCCAATATCAATGATGTGGATCTTGAAAAGGCTCTTGAGAAGTACACAAAGAAGGAAATCAAGGGGTTTAAGTAGTTTTTGGACTGCTTAGACCCTTTTTTTATTCTTACATCGTATCATTTTCAAAATCATATCCTTTTGCAAAGAATCCCGGATAATACGATCTACATTGCCAGATACGTCTATTTTGTTTTAAAATCCTCGATTTTGAAGGCCGGAGGCGGGAATTTCATCTTCAATTCTGAAAGAGTTTCGACCAGGATTTTTGTAATCGCGTAATTGCGGAACCACTTTTTATCCGCCGGGATCACAAACCAGGGGGCCGCGGGAGCACTCGTCTTGCGGAGGACATCCTCGTAAGCCTTTTGATAGGAAGACCAGCGTTTCCGCTCGATAAAATCCTGGGGGTTGGCCTTCCAGAATTTCGTCGGATCTTCCAGGCGTTTATTCAGGCGTTTTAACTGCTCGGATTTGCTGATGTGCAGATAAAACTTGAGGATGTGGGTGTTATTCTCCGTGAGCATTTTTTCAAAATTGACAATCTGTTCATAGCGTTTGGACCATACGGATTTGGGTAGCAGATTATTGACCCGCACGATCAGGACATCTTCATAATGCGAACGGTTAAAAACCCGTATCTCTCCCTTTCGCGGAGTCTGGCTGTGAATCCGCCACAGGAAATCATGGGCAAGTTCATCTTCCGTAGGCCCCTTGAAGGACGTGACCTTGCAGCTCTGCGGATTGAGCGGCCCCATGACATGCCGGACGGTGCCGTCCTTGCCCCCGGCGTCCATGGCCTGGAGAACGATCAGCAGCGAACGCTTATTTTCCGCAAAAAGAAGGTATTGAAGCTCGGCAAGCCGGTCGAGGTCTTTTTGCATCAATTTTTTCGCCCTCTCCTTATCAGAAAGCCCCGCGGTATCGTCCGGATCGAAGTCCGAGAGTTTGACATTATCGTCAAATGCCTTGACCTGAAAACGCTTTCGAATATCCATAACTGCCCCCTTTACCTGGAAAACATTCGAATTATTTATTTACCTGCGACTAACCGTACACCTGGGTTATAGTTTTTGTGCCTCCTTGAATTTTTGATAGAGTGGTTTTTGCTTAATTTTCTTGTCGATTTTTTCGAGACATTCCTGCACGTACGGCTCGGAAAGATCCGGCCCGGGCAGGTTTTCAAGTATGCGGTCAAACCGCCGACGGGCGGCAAGTACCTGCGGGTCCATTGAGTCGGTAACGTCTTTATAGCCGGTCTCATCGCGGCTGGAGCCGCAGTCATAAAAGTGCCCGTAACCGTCCAGGAGCCACCTCTCATCCCGCAGTGCCCGCTGATCGGCCACATAACTGAAAATCCACTCCCGCGGAGTAAAGGGCCTGCCCAAAAGCAGCGGCGCAAAACTGTGCCCATCGAGGACATAACCCTCCGGAACGGGCGCATTGGCAAGTTCGCACACCGTCGGAAAGACATCGGACAAATCCACCAGTTCATCGCGTTTGCCCATGGGGCGGATAAACCCGGGCGCGTTTACAATCATCGGCACTCGAATCCCCCGCTCTTCGACCATGAACCATTTCCCGTAGTCATCCGAGCCGTGATCGGCGGTGAACATAATCACCGTATTGTCGCGAATGCCCAGCTCTTCGAGGTTCCGGACAATTTTGCCGACAAGAAAATCAAGGTATTCGATATTCGCCTTGTAAGAGCCCTTCACGATTCCCCCGGTTTTGTTGCCGTTTTCATCCACTTCGGGCACGGAAACCGCGCTGTGCTTTTGCTGATGAACATCCCAGCCGACATGGCAGAGATTCGCGGCGTAATATGTAAAGAAAGGCTTGTTTTGCGCAGCGTTTTTGCGGGCAAAATCATTGATAAAATCGACCCAGATATCCGGCGCAAAGTCCTCATCGGTCGTTGCCAGCACCTCGCGATTCTCAACCAAAAACGGATTCCAGAAATCCGGGGTAAACCCATAATCGGGCGTTCGGAAACCGTCGTTCTTTTCCTGGTATGCCTTTCTCATTTCCGGGGTATGAAAATAGCCGGGCCACCAGTTCGATTCATCAAAATGATACTCCCCCGGATCACCCGGAAGCTGCCACTTGGAAGCAAAAGCGGTCGCGTAGCCGGCCTTTTTCAGCGGCTCGGCAATCACCATATTCCGTTCGGTCAAAAGCTGCATTTTATACGGCTGGCCCCCGGGGAATCGCAGTAAATTGTGATACCAGCCGGTTCGAAAGCCGTACCGCCCGGTTATGATCTCCGCGCGGGTGGGGATGCAGATCGCCGTCGACCAGCAGGTATTAAACTGCACGCCCTCCCGGGCGAGTTTATCGATATTGGGGGTATAGTGTTTTGTGTTTCCATAACAGCCCAGCTCTTTGGCAGACATCGTCTCAGCCATGATGAGTATGACATTAGGCCTATGCGGCGGCTGGTTGAGCATGACTGCGGAAGATTCCATGCAGCCTGCCGGTAGAGCTGCGGCCGCAGATGTCAAAGCGACCGCCCGCAAAAAATCACGGCGGGAAAGTGAAGTCTTTTTGTTCACAATAAACCTTTCATATCAATCAATTGAGCACAAATATTTTAATTCTCTATAGCCTGCGGCTCGGGCGTGTTGCCCGCTGCCCGAATCGCCTGGTAGAAACACCAGCCCAGTCCCACGAAGATCACTACCGCCACAACGGCAAGAATGACATAGGATACCGAAGAAAGAGAATCGGGCCGCTGGAATTCCTGTGTGCCAGTCTTCATCACGGTGGTAATATGAATCAGAAGAATCGCCAGAAACGCGCTGGCAGTCAGGATCGAACCAATCCCCGCCAAGCGCAGCACCCATGCAGGACGAACCAGCATGGAATAACAGTTATCCATATAAATGCTCGTAATCAAAATCGCGCAAAGCCCGATCAAACCCGCCGCAATGGTCACAATCCAAAGCGGGCCAACGAGGAACGGAACCTCCGGATTCGGCTCCCGAAAGACCAGCAATAAAGTGAGCCCAACCAGCGAGAGAAGCGAAAGAACCAGCCACAGCGTGCCTATGCTGATCCCGCCAACGCTTTTGCCTGAGAGCATTTCCCCTTCACCGGAAAAACGTCCTTCCCGGCTGGGATTCTTTTTGAGGCTTATCAGAATCGCAAGGATGGGGGCAAAAGCAACCACAGCGATGCCCACACAGTTGGCAATATTGATCCCGCTGCCGTCGGACTTAACGAGAAAACCGCCGGGCTGATGAATATCATCGTAAAAGCTCCAGAAAAACAGGGTACCCAGTACCAGTGGGATCACAATACGAATCATATAATTCCACCATCGCCCGATTTGGAAATCACTGCGTTCATTGGCATGAACACGCAGATAGTCCACGCGGTAGATCCAGCCCAGAACCGCACACTCAAGCAAACCGAGGAAGGATATCCCCCACGGGCCGTTGATAAAGCTGTCAATCGTGCCCAGCCAGTTGAGCCCGCCTTGTGTTGCATAAAACAGACCAATCCCCAGGCCAACGACGGACATACCGATGAGAACCTTCGTTCGGCTCCAGCCGGTTTTGTCCACAATCCCGGCCAGGACGGATTCCGTGATCGAAAAGCCCGAATCAATGCCGAGGGTAACCAGTGTCAAAAAGAATATCAAACTCCACCACGCCGAGCCGGGAAGCTGTGCCAAAGCATACGGAAACGCGACAAACGCCAGCCCCGGACCGCCTTCGATCACCTCGTCCACCGGAACCGGATTGCCCGCCTGAGAGGTCACAAAAGCCATGCCGCCAATCGTCGCAAAGATCGCAATCCCCGCGATAAAACTGGTGGCAAAGTCAGACAGTGCGATGATCGCTGCGTTGTTATTCAGGTCACTTTTTCGGTGCAGGAAGCTGGCATACGTAACCATCACGCCAAAGGCCATACTCATTGAGAAGAAAACCTGCCCGAAAGCGAAACGCCAGGTCGAGGGCTTCAGCAGCTCCTCCCAGTTCGGGTGCAGGTAATAGACCAGCCCTTCCATTGCTCCGTCGAGTGTCAACCCGCGTATCGCAAGCACAAAAAGCATCAGCCACGGCAGAGGAACCGTAATCCATACGATCTTGCCGACCAGGGACACACCTTTGAAAATGCAAAAATACATCGCCAGCCATGTAATCACCAGCGGAATCACGATATGAAGCTGCAGGGAGCCGAGTTCGAGGCTGGACCAGTAGTGGAGATAATCCTTGTAAAAGAATTGTTCGGCCTGCTGGACGCCTTCGATGCCCTGCCCGGCCCACGGGAGCTGACCGCCGTTTAGAATCCCCTGGATACTGAAACCGATGAAGCTAAAGCAGTACGCAAGGATAATCGGGTAGTATGTAATGATGACAAAGCCCATGATAATGGCCCACCAGCCGATGAATTCCGTCTTCTTATTCACCCGGGCAAAGGCGTCCGGGGCGGCACGCTGAGTATAATGCCCGAGACTGAACTCCATAATCAGCATGGGAATACCGATACAGATCATCGCAATGATGTAGGGGATCAGAAATGCCCCGCCTCCATACGAATAAAGCTTGTAAGGAAACCCCCACAGGTTCCCCAGACCGACCGCTGAACCCACCGCAGCGAGAACAAATCCGCCGCGGGTACCCCAGTTTTCTCTCTGTTCTTCCAGCATTTCAGGCACTTTCATTCTCCAAAGATGAGCTATTCGGTAGAAATTTTTATTGCGGACGTTTTTTCAGGCGGGGCGGGTTCTTTTTGGTTGGGGGTAATATTCAGCAATGAAAATGTGTCCCGCTCGACAATGCTTCGGATTTTTTCACGCGGAACCATTCGCAGGTGATGATCGTCGATGAGCTTGTTAAAGCCCAGCAGCGTTTCGAGGCACTGAATCGGTTTGGCAAACGGGTACCCGCTGCCAAAGAGCAGTTTGTCCATCACGCCCCACTCATGGGCGGAAACCACGACATTATAGAGTTCCCATATCTTGTGCGGGTAAAAGGTCAGGTCCGCAAAGATATGGTCATGCTTGCTCAACAGGCACATGGTCTGAAGATAAAACGGGGTTCCTGCCGAACCGACGATGATTTTGAGAGTCTCAAAGGTCCGGGCGATCTCATCGAGCAGGTACGGCTGGGAGTATTCCATATTGGCCATGCGGTTAAATGCCGCGGAATTGCTGAAAAAAACCGGCAGATCAAGCTCGGCTGCAGATTCATACAGACGCATCGCCCGGGAATTGGCGGGGTGATAGTTCTGGCTGGCACTATACACCACGATGCCCTGCAAATTCAGGTCCCGTGTGATCTTTTTAACCGAAGACAAGTCAACAGGCTCTGTAATCGGATTAATGACGGCAAAACCGACCATTTTTTTATATTTTTCTACATATTGACTCAAAAGCTCATTGATCCGGGTCTGAGATTGCTCCGCCGCCGGCAAAGGCAGGACGATACAGCCGGTGACCTTCTCGCAGGCCTCGATGTGGTCAGCCGCATCAACTTCCCTGTGCGGGAAATGCATGTGTGTATGGCAATCAATAATCAAAACCGGTCCCTGTTATCCAATAATATGCCTTTTCCTTGCTTGATTGCTGTCATAATAGGGTATTTCGGTTCCGGAATCAATGGAAAATCCTGTTCTCAATTCGACGACAATACCACAGGCAAGGATATCTTGACGCAGAAACAAAAATACGATAGGATGCGTCCTTTACCAGACGAAATGGATTATGAATTTTAACGGGAAAAAGCACAAATGGATTGTCCGATATGCCGTAAAACCGCTATGATTACGCTGGAGCTCGATGAAGTCGAGATCGACTACTGCATGAAGTGCGGGGGAATTTGGCTCGACAGCGGTGAACTGGAACAGCTTTTTGAGGACCCTGCCCAGGCCGAAGCCCTGCTGGATTCTGTGGCATCCGCGAAAGCAAAGGATCACAAAGAGCAGCCGTATCCGTGCCCGATCTGTGACAAAAAGATGGACAAAGTCTACATCGGCGAAACAGAAGGAAAGGTGCTCATAGACGCTTGCCCTCGGAAAGACGGGCTCTGGTTCGACAAAGGGGAGCTGGCACGAATACTGGCCATGTCTGCCGGGCCCAAGGAACAGCGTGTCCAGCAGCTTTTAGCGGATATGTTCCAAATGCATGAGAAAACGGACCAATAAGCAGAGAAAAATCCTGCTTTAGAATCATCAAAACGAAGGGAAGAAACATGGGAATTGAAAAAAAGGAATTTGGGGTATTGCAGGATGGTTCACCGGTCAGCCTGTATGTTCTTAAAAATTCCAGCGGAGTAGAAGCCTGTATCACTGATTACGGGGCCACGATAGTATCCCTGGTAATTCCGGATAAAGATGGAAAAAATGCGGATATTGTTCTTGGTTACGACACCATAGAGGGATATATCTCCGATACGGCATACTTTGGATGCACGGTAGGCAGGGTAGCCAATCGGATCGGTAAAGCGTGCTTCGAGCTGGACGGCAACACTTATCGGCTTGATGCGAACATGGGAGATGCGCACCTCCACGGCGGGAAAATCGGGTTTAATAAATGCCTGTGGCACGTAGAGGTTTTTGAAAACGACCAAATGCCGCGTGTGCGATTTAGCCTCATGAGTGAAGACGGTGATCAGTACTACCCCGGGAATCTTCTTGCCGCGGTAACCTATACACTCGGAGAAGACAATACGCTGAGCATGGATTACAAGGCGACAACCGATCAGCCTTCGCCAATTAACATGACCAATCACAGCTATTTCAACCTGACCGGTGACATGAAAAAAGACATCCTGAATCATGTCTTGCTGATTCCGGCCAAGTACTATACAGAAACGGACGATTCGCTGGTTCCGACGGGCAAGCTGATTGAAACCAAGGCCACCGCGTATGATTTCAACTCGCCCCGGTCCATCGGAGAACAGATTGACAACGCCCCCGGCGGATATGACCTGAACTACTGCCTGAAAACGCCCGCCAGAGAAGGCTACAGCCTCGATAATGAAAAACAGGAAATCCAGCTCGCCGCGGAAGTCTCAGACCCGGACAGCGGGCGCAAAATGGAAGTATGGACGACCCAGCCGGGCGTTCAACTGTATTCGGGCAACTTCCTCGACGGAAGCATCACCGGCAAAGGAAAAACGGCATACCAAAAGCACACCGGTTTCTGCCTCGAAACCCAGCACTGGCCCGATGCAGTGAATCATGAGGATTTTCCATCAATCATCCTGATGCCCGAACAGAAATACACACAAAAAACGGTTTTGAAGTTTTCTATGATCTGAATATAAACTGAGGAACAAATTGGAAAGGAGAATTGAATGGGTATGGGTTTAGCACTGATAGTAATCTTAGTTTTAATACTGATCCTGTTGTTTGCCATCATTGGGATGTACAACTCACTGGTACGTCTACGCAACCAGGTCAAGAACGCCTGGTCGCAGATCGACGTGCAGCTCAAACGCCGCCATGACCTGATCCCCAACCTCGTGGAAACCGCCAAGGGTTACATGCAGCATGAACGGGAAACCTTCGAGGCGATTACAGAGGCCCGGTCCAAGGCGATGGGGGCAAACAATGTAAACGAAGCCTCCCAGGCGGAATCGAAGCTGACTGATGCCCTGAGCAAGTTTATGCTGGTCGTGGAAAATTACCCGGACCTCAAGGCAAATCAGAATTTCCTCTCGCTGCAGGAAACGCTGACCAGCACGGAAAACAAGATCGCCTTCGCACGCCAGGCCTACAATGACTCGGTCCTGTTTTTCAATAACAAGATCGAAGTGTTCCCGTCCAATATCATTGCCGGGATGTTCAACTTCAGCAAGGGCGATTTCTTTGAAGTGCAGACGGAAGCTGAACGGGAAGCTCCGAAGGTCCAGTTTTAACAGGTTTGATTTTGATACGGATGTATTGATATGCTTTGGCAGCAGATTGCGGTAAATAAACGGAATTCGATCTTTTTGATGGCCACGATGGCAGCGGTACTTTTGCTGCTGGGATACCTGCTCGGTATGGCCTTTGGCGGAAACCCGAAGGCAGGACCGATGGGAATGATGATCGCAGCGGGCATCTGGACATTCCTGGTCTTTCTGAGCTTCTCGAGCGGGGATAAGATCATGCTGGCCGCGTCAAAAGCCAAAAAGGTAACACCCGACGTCCACCCGATGCTGTTTAATATCGTCGAAGAGATGACCATCGCCGCGAGTCTGCCCAAAATGCCGGATATTTATATTATCAATGACCCGGCACCGAATGCGTTTGCCACGGGCCGAAGCCCGAAAAGCGCATCGGTTGCGGTCACCGCGGGGCTGCTCTCCCGGCTCAATCGCGATGAACTCCAGGGCGTGATCGCCCACGAGATCAGCCATATCATCCATCGCGACATCCTGTTTGTCACCCTGGCCGGCGTAATGCTTGGCACCATTGTTCTGGTTTCCCAGGTCTTCCTGCGTGGCATGTTCTATTCCTCGATGATGGGCGGCCGGCGGTATTCTTCACGGTCTCGCAACGACGGCGGCGGTGCAGCCATTATGATGATTATCGCGATCATTGCGGCAATCCTCGCGCCGATTTTTGCCCAAATCCTCTATTTTTCCCTTTCACGCAGGCGGGAATATCTCGCCGACGCGGGCGGTGCAAGGCTGACACGCTACCCCGAAGGACTGGCCAGTGCACTGGAAAAGATATCCGGGGCTCATATCAAGCAGGAATCGGCGAATAAAGTCACAGCTCCGATGTACATCGAGGCCCCCTACACGGGCAAAATGGCACTCAATGCCTTCAGCACACACCCCCCGATTCAAAAACGGATTGAAATCCTCCGAAAAATGCAGCACGGAGCATCATTTAAGGACTACGCCTCCGCTTCCGAGAGCGTACTGGGCAAATCCGCAGGCCTGATCCCAAAGCAACAGGCGACAAAAGACGAGTCGGTCACGATCCGTGAAGCCAGCCGGGAAGAAAAACAACGAAGCCGGCGCAAAAGCCACCGGGAACTTGGGGATGTGATGCGGAAAGTCAACGGATTTCAGTTCGTAAACTGTACCTGCGGAGTCCGAATTAAAGTACCCCCTACCTATACCGCCAAAAGCCTTAACTGCCCGCGCTGCGGAACAGCCCATCAGCTCTGATCGCCGCGATCAGCGGAACACCCAGATGGTATCCATGTATTCGAGCCTTGCATCCGAACGGAACATCGGGTCGCCCGGGATGGCATATTCCAGCCCCAGCGTCTTGCTGAGATAGATTTTAACTGGATCTCCGTTTTCGTCCGTATCCGTAGGATGTTCGATCACAGCGGTCTGATTGCTCAGGCCCTGGACAAAAAGAGTAATATTTTTCGCATCCGGATCAAAATCGGGCCAGATAATCGCCAGGTCCACCGCGTTATCTTCCCCCTGGAGCAGGACGGAATCGGCAAGTTCTATCGGCTGCAGGAAGGGGTAACGACCTTCATGAAGCTTGAAAATCCGGTTAAAAACGATGGTATTGATATCCACGTTCGCTTCAAGAACCTCAAAGGTGTCTGTCACGAGCGTACATTCCGGGAAGAAGTCCACATCCTTACCGGTACGGTTGACCAGCGTCAGGATAATATACCAGTACCGCTGGGGGGTTTCGCTGCCGGGCAGTTTCACTTCGATCTGGCGGGGCTGGCTGTATTCGACATCAAGGGTCCATTCACTCGCGGTACCCAGCCAGGTCGGTACGGGAAACGCACCGCAAAAGTTTGTCAATGCCGTCAATATCAGCAGACCTGAAAAAACCAATCGCTTCATTATTCACCTTTTGTATCTATATAATGTCAATTTTGGGGATTCTTAGCCAAACCAATCCCTTTGATCGGCCATTTTAACTTAGCGGAAGTTTGGGGTAAAGAAAAAAAAGGCAAGGTTTGCTTCTTGCCAATTTAAGGCTTTTAGGGTTAAAATAAGGTTTTGACACCCAAACAGGGCCTAAAACAAAGAAAAAAAGCTCTCCAATGAGCCTTTTCCATGCGCAATCCACTCATCAGTGGCCGGCAAGCAGGGGCTCAAGGCTAAAACAAGGACGACCCGGAATATGATACTCGACCAGAAACAACTGCTCGAACGCATTGAGGCGTTCCTGATCCTCGAACACTACGATTCCCTGAAAAGGGTTCTCAGGGATCAGCGTACGAGTGATACTGCCGAGGTGGTCGAGACCCTCGACGAGGACGAGCGGCGAAAAATCTTCGACCTGCTCGATACGGAAGCCGCGGCGGAAGTCCTTGAGCGTGTCGACGAAGCGACTCGAGAAAATCTCTTCGAAATCCTCGGAGAAGACGAACTCGGTGAGATCGTCCGTGAACTGGATGCCGACGACGCCGCGGATATCCTGTCCGAGTTGTCCGAAGAAGAAGCGGGCCGGGTGCTGGGGCACCTCGACCGGATCGAGGCCCTGAAAATCCGCAAACTGATGCTTTATTCCGAGGATTCTGCCGGCGGTATCATGGATCCGGTGGTGATCTCTGTCCATGAAGACGCCTCGGTCCACGAAGCAATCCGCAAAATCCGCGAATCAGAGGTTGATGAGGACTTTTACTCGATTTTTGTGGTCAACAGCCAGGAGCAGTTCCTCGGTGAGGTGCGTATCCGACAGCTAATCACCTGCCACGAGGAGACACAGCTCAATCAGCTCGTGGATACTGACGCCCTCTATGTCTATACCGACGCCGACCAGGAAGAGGTCCGAAACCTTTTTAACAAGAACGAATTGATCGTAATCCCCGTTCTGGACGCCCAGCAGCGGCTTGTCGGCCGTATTACCGCCGACCGCGTGATTGAGGTCGCCCAGGATGAGGCCGACGAGGACCGCTATGTCATGGCTGGTACCAATCCCGCCGAATTGGAGCGGGAATCGATCTTTAACGCCGCCCGAATCCGGATGACCTGGCTGCTGCCGTGCCTGATCGGGACCGGCATTACCGCAGTTATCATGATCTTCTTCGAAAAAGGCTTCCAGGTCGTCAATATGGCGGGAATCTACAGTGCGGTTGTGGCCTCGTTCGTTCCAATGATCGCGGCGATCAGCGGAAACGCAGGGCTGCAAACCTCGGCCATCGTTGTCAGCGGCCTGGCCCGCGGTGACCTGGCGGCCATACAGCTTCGGCAGGTTTTTGCCCGTGAGGTCAGAATTGCAGTCCTGGTCGCCCTCGCATGCGGGATTATCGGGGGGCTCATTTGCGGAGGCCTAATCGTAACCGATGTCATGGAAAGCGGCCCGGAAGGAGCGGCTGTACAGACACTGCGAATTGTAACCGGATTTGTCCTTGCGATGTTTACCTCGGTCATGGTCGCCACGACTCTGGGGCTGTTTTTGCCGTTTTTGTTCCGAAAAGTGGGAATTGACCCTGCAATTGCGTCCGGCCCGCTGGTCACGACCGCCAATGACTCGATCAGTGTAGCGATTTACCTGACATTAACGCTGGTTTTGATTTCGTGAAGATTTTTTGAAAATTCGGGTTTGAGGAGCTTGTTTTCGTCCCGGCAACGCGGTTTTTGTGAAATTTGGAGCAAAAACTCCGGGAGATTCCTTCCTTGACAAAGGCCGTGCTTTTTTTACAATATAGGTTTTGGCATCTTCGCCCCGTCATCAGGATGCAATGGGCAGATGGGCTTGTGCCGAAATGACGCTTTTGGGTATGTAAGGAGTCGATTATGACAGAAGGACAGCCAATTGAAACGAAGGTAATCGAAGGCAAGGAGCCGGAGGTCAATAAGCTCTTTCGTGCTGCGATCAAAGCCGACGCATCGGACCTGCACCTGAAGGTCGGCCAGCCGCCGAAACTTCGTATTCACAGCAAACTGAAAAATACAACCGGGGATGAATTAACCCCCCAGGACACCGAACGATTGATCCTCGAGATGCTTACCGAAGCACAGCGGGAATTTTTTCTAGGCCACGGGGCACTGGACTTCGCCTGGCAGGTTGGTAAGGAAGACCGCTTTCGTGTGAATATTTTCCGCCAGCGCGGACATATCAGCCTGGCGGCCCGTCACATTACCAGTAAAATCCCCCCGTTTGAGAAACTGCACCTTCCCCCGATCGTCGAGCAGGTCTCTGCCAGTGTACACGACGGGATGATCCTGGTAACCGGACCGACCGGATCGGGTAAGAGTACAACCATCGCATCGATGATCGACCATATCAACCGTACACGCGGGTGCCATATCGTAACCATCGAGGACCCGATTGAGTTCCTGCACAATGACAAAAAGGCGATTGTCTCGCAGCGTGAGATCGGCATTGACGTACCCAACTTTGACGATGCCCTGCGTTCCCTGATGCGTCAGGACCCGGACGTAGTACTGGTTGGTGAAATGCGTGACAACGAAACCCTGACCGCCGCGATGCGTGCCGCGGAAACGGGACACCTTGTTTTTGGTACCCTGCACGCCAATAACGCGGCACAAACGATTCAGCGTATCCTGGACCTGTTCCCGATGGAAGAACGAGACCTGGCTCGCCAGACCTTCGCCCTGACGATCCGCTGCGTGATTTCCCAGCAGCTTCTTCCCGGTATTCGTCCGGATGTCAAGCGGCTGCCGGCCGTGGAGATTCTGCTGAGAAACTCTATTGTCCGCAAGTTGATCGCGGAAGAGCGAGAATCGGACATTCCAGCAATTATCCGGCAGTGTCAGAATGAAGGGATGCAGGACTTTACCGAGTCTCTTCGTCGGCTGATCGAACAGGAATATATCGACCTGAAGGTCGGGCTCAATTATGCCCCGAATGTAGAAGAACTGAAGATGGCGTTGAAGGGGATTCGTGCCGGTTCGGGTGCGATCCTTTAATCAGAAGATATTTGCGGAGACGAGCATGGCGGAATTGATAGGCGCAGCGGATCCAACAGCGGGTTTTTACATTTCACTTTTCAAACTGGTACCATGGATCGCATTCTTTTTCCTGTGGCTGCCGACGATTAACTGGGTCCACCGGGACGCACAGGCAGTCCGAACGGATGTAACCCTCTGGACGGGGCTTATCACGGCAACGGGAGCAATCGGGCTGTTGCTGTGGCTGTTTATCCCCATGTACCTGATCGGCATCCTTTTGTACGCCGTCGCGATGATCGCGGTACTGCTGGTCTACAGCGTACACCGCAATTCACGGGTGGCGGAGTTTGAAAAGATTCTCACCCCGGCACACCTCAAGAGCCTTTTTGTCAATGAGAACAAAAAGATTTCACAGTCCGCCAAGGGAATTCACTTTATCACCGCCAATGACAACGAGGTTCCTTTCCCGGAGCCCAAAAGCCGTGAAGCCTTTGGCTTCGGCATCGCTTGTGAACTCTTCGACGACGCCATCTGGAAACGCGCCGGCGAGATTATCCTGCGGCCGGCCCAGTCGGAGTATTCCGTTCATTACATGATCGACGGCGTGGCGATGGAGCAGGAAAGCCGCGAGAAAGAGGAGGTCGATTTCTTAATCTATTACATCAAGCAGCTTGCTGATCTGGATGTCAACGAAAAGCGTAAGCCCCAAACCGGGCCGTTTAAAGTGGAACGCAACGAGGTCCGCTATGAATTTGAAGCGACCACCGCGGGCTCTACCGCGGGTGAGCAGCTTGTTATCCGGCGACAGGTCGAGTATTCCATCATGAAAATCGAGGACCTGGGACTGACGGCCAAACAGGTCGAACAGATTCAGCCTCTCCGGGAAAAAGAAAACGGTGTCTTTTTGATTTCCGGCCCTTCCAAAAGCGGGCTGACGTCTACCTTTTATGCCTTCCTTCGCAATCATGATCCCTTCATGAACAATATCAACACGCTGGAGAAGAAGCCCGCCGCGGAACTGCATAATATCACTCAGAACACCTTCAATCCCGGCGACACCTCAACCGGCGGTGAGCGAGGGACCGACGGCCAGCCGATTACCTACGCAAGGCGTTTGCAGTCGATCCTCCGCATGGGACCGGATATTATGGGCGTCGGTGAATGCGAGGACAAACAATCGGCCTTTTTAACCTGCAAGGCAGCAAGAGATAATAAGATCGTATATGTAACCCTGCACGCCAACGGCGTCATGCAGGCCCTCCAGCAGTGGATCAAACTCGTCGACGACCGCGAGCTGTTAGCAGAAACCCTTTTGGGCATCAGCAATCAGCGGCTGGTTCGTTTGCTGTGTGAAGAATGCAAACAGGCCTACCAGCCCAACCCGGACCTGCTTCGTAAATTCAACCTGCCGGTCGATAAAATCCAGGTCCTCTATCGTCCCGAGGGATACCTCTACGACAAGAAGGGCCGGGCCAGCGTTTGCGAGCACTGCCAGGGTACGGGCTATTACGGCCGGACGGGCATTTTTGAAACCATCCTGATTGACGATGAACTGCGGAAAATTCTTGCCCAGGCCAAGAGCATTCAGGATATCGCCAACAGCTTCCGCCGATCCGGTATGCTGTATATGCAGGAACAGTCGCTTAAGAAAGTGGTCAACGGCGTTACCGCGATCAATGAAGTCGTTCGGGAATTTACACCGCAAAACAGCAGAAAAAAAGGAAAGTCATCCTAAGCTGACAAGGAGCAGATATATGGTTGCTTTGGGCATTACAGTCATTATTACAATTCTTGTGATAGCACAGTTCTATCTAAAAAACTCCATCATGAAATCCCTGGCCATGGTCTTTTGCGGACTGTTTGGTTTTATTGTCGCTATGAACTTTGCCGAGCCGGCCAGTAATTTCCTCATCTTCAAAGGATGGATCATGAACTGGGCACCTGCTATTGTCTTTGCCATTCTTTTTGTACTTGCCATGGCCATCCCGTTTTCTCTTGCCGGCCTGCTGACCGGGGACGCCATTGATTTCGGGAAAGTTCCCAAAGGCATCATTAATGTCCTGTGCGGCGGCATCTTTGGCCTGATTGTCTCGGGGGTATTTATCATATTTCTCGGACTTTTATCACTACCGAACGCAATGCCCTACCCGCGGTATGACATAGAGGCTTTTAATCCGAAACAGTCCAAAGCCGCGATCATCCCCGTCGACTCCATGCTGACAGGAATGTTTTCGTACATCTCCAGCGGTTCCATGTCTCGCGGCAATGAATTCGACTTTATCAATGCCGACTATCTCGACAAGATTTATCTCAATAACCGCATGCACCGCGGAGAGATCGCCCCCTGCGTCGGTAAGGATGCGATCAAGGTACGCGGTGAGGACGTCGAATTTGACGAGAACAATTCACGACTGCTTATCACGCTCAACCTCGAGACGGCTAAAATCGCAGATGGCGGCGTTCGGTCTCCGGAGGGCAGCCTTTCGTTTTTCCCGGCCCAGGCCAGGCTGGTCTATCGGGACAACGGGCAGACAAAGCTTTTGTACCCGGTTTCACTGCGTACCAAGACCCGGGCGATGAATGAAAAAGACATGGATTACGCGAAGGCGATCACGCTGACCGGCGATGATGTTACCGGCGGTTTCGGAAAGGTACAGATCGCTTATGAAGTGA
Organism: uncultured Pirellulales bacterium; assembly: GCA_964454745.1. Classification (GTDB taxonomy): domain Bacteria; phylum Planctomycetota; class Phycisphaerae; order Sedimentisphaerales; family Anaerohalosphaeraceae; genus CAYVUI01. The sequence continues at coordinate 80,671 of CAYVUI010000002.1, forward strand.
GCCGGTTCCCCGAAGGGGCCATCCTTCAGTTCAAAAACAACGGGTACGCTGCCATCCCCAAACCCAGGCCGCAGGAATAGACGCCTTAGGCTGAAAAAAAGCAAGAAATCGCCAGGTTGTGAAAATCTGCCGCGGATTCAGTTACTTTTTGACATCCCTGGTCTTTTCGGTGAGAAGCGCTTCGAGAGTGCGAATATCCTTGGGAAGATGAATCGTCATAAATTCGCTGTCCTCGATCGCGGTATACGAATGATCCAGGGTGCCGTCAAAAAAGATGGTTCTATCGGGGCCGAATTCATACTCGCGGTCTTCCACGCGAAACTTCACCAGTCCGCTGAACACGTAGCAAAACTCATTGCAGTCTTCATGGATCGGCATCGCATGGACTTCCTGTCCTGCAGGAGCCGTAACGCGGATCATCTTCGCTTTGCCGTAGATCGCCGCTTTGCATTTCTCCAGTCCGATAACCCGTGTCTGCCCGGCAGAAGGTTGAATCGGTCGGGCTTCACGAATCTGGACCAGGCGGTTTTCGGCCAGGCTGATCAAATCCGAAGTTGAAATCTGCAGCGCACAAGCCAGCGCATCAAGCGTTTTCAGCGATGGGCTGGTCTTGTTGGATTCAATGCTGGCCGTCGTGGAGTAGGTCAGTCCGGATGCTTCAGCCAGTTTTTCGAGTGTAAGGTTTAGACGTTTGCGCAAAACGCGAATTACTGAAAAGTCGTAGTGATTTTTCATTATAGGTCCTTCTTACCCGGAAGGTAAAAAAAATACAATGCTTCTCTGTCAGTACTTATCCCTATAGCCCTTTGTCCCTTTTTCCTGTGCCGTTAAAAAAATGAAGGACAAAGCCTGTTTGTGTATAATTTTTTATATATTCTACCCATACACTATGCAACAATATTTTTGGATTTTTTGAGTAGTTGCCACAATTTTTTCTCGATAGAGACTTTGAGACAAAGTTGTTCATAAGAACACATGTTTTGCAGAATAAAAAGGTCAGCTTTAGCTTCTTTAAACAATAAACGAGATAATTTCTATCTGCTTTAAGCTCTGACCCTATGTAAAAAAATATCAAATAAAAAGGGATTGCCGCTTAACAGCAAAATGTAAATGGGAGTTAGCACAAGTTACAGCAGAATTATTTGGAGATGAATCATGTTCAAAAACACAAGTTTAGCAGCAAAAATGGCCCTGGGGTTTTCAACCCTGATCGTTATCGCCGTTGTCATGGGACTGGCCGGGTATATGGGCCTGAGCAAAGTACGTCAGATCGCCGGGCTCAATGAGCAGGGAAATACCTGTGTCGGGTCCATGAATCAGTGTGCCGCTCATCGGCGCGATTTTGCGATCCGAGGATTTACCCCGGCACCGGGCAAAGAAGAAAATGCCGCCCAGTTGTGGACCAAAGCCTACGACCAGTGGCATGATAACTTACAGGCTCTCCATGATATGGACGGCCTTAGTTCCAGCCAGCAGCAGACGGTTACTGACACTACAACGCTGATGGAAGAGTATAAAAGCATCTTTGAAGACCTTGCAAGCGCCCAAAAGGAGAAAGACGCAGCCTGGGCACAGTGGGGCAAAGTCGGCTGGAGCATCACCGAAAATATCAATGCTGCAAATCAGGACGTAATCAATCCTGCCATCGAAAAAGCCAAAGCGGACCAGGATGTTGAAAAGCTGGCCCAGTGGACTTCCATTCAGTCAAAACTCAATGAAGAAGTTGTTGCCAACTTCCTCGTTTTGCGAATTTGCGCGGTATACTTCGCCAAGACAGAGGCGGATGTTCAGTATGAAAATTATAATGACCAACTGCAAAAGGTCCAGACCGCAGCTAATCACTTTAATGAACTTGCCAGCGTCGACTCGGCCCTAAAGCAGGCCGCAGGAAATGTGGTTAACTTTATCGGCCAGTACCAACAGGCCGGTGAAAAGTACTATCACGGCGTTGTGAGCCAGCGTCAGGCTGATGCAGAGATGGGGCCGACCGCGGCTGCAATCGTGTCAAATATGAATTCACTAAAGGAATCCCTCGATCACTCGATGGACAGGACCGCCGCAGGCACAAACCTGATGCTGCTTAGCATGGTCATCACAGGTGTAGTAATCGGCTGCTCTCTTGCGTTTGTCATCACCCTGAGCATTACCAAGCCGATCAATACGATCATCGCAGGCCTGACCGAAGGCGCCGAGCAGGTTTCTTCCGCCTCCAACCAGGTATCCGCTTCCTCGCAGAGCCTCGCGGAAGGGGCGACCGAGCAGGCAGCCGGCCTGGAAGAAACGTCCTCCAGCCTCGAAGAGATGGCTTCGATGACCCGTCAAAATGCCGAAAATGCTGGACAGGCGCAAACGCTCTCTGATGAGACCCAGCGTGCAGCCAATGAAGGCAATGAGTCCATGACTCGGATGAACCAGGCGATCAACGATATCCAGAAGTCGTCCGACGAAACGGCCAAGATCATCAAGGTTATTGACGAGATCGCCTTCCAGACGAACCTGCTGGCCCTGAACGCCGCGGTCGAAGCCGCACGTGCGGGTGAAGCCGGCAAGGGATTTGCCGTCGTGGCCGAGGAAGTTCGCAACCTCGCGATGCGAAGTGCGGAAGCTGCAAAGAATACGTCCGACATGATCCAGGAATCCACGAAGAACGCCCAGCAGGGTGTGGATATCGCCCAGGAAGTGGCACGTTCACTGGAAAACATCGTGGACAAGGCGACCAAATCTTCGCAGTTGATCTCCGAGATTGCAACCGCATCCGACGAACAGGCCCAGGGCGTAGACCAGGTCAACACCGCGGTCACCCAGATGGACAAGGTGACACAACAGAATGCGGCCAACGCGGAAGAATCCGCCAGTGCATCTGAAGAACTCAACGCACAGGCACAGTCTATGAATTCGATCGTGGACGACCTCGCGCTGCTGATCCGTGGAAACAAGAAAGGGACTTCGCAGAATTCCAAGGGCCGCAAAGGTGAATTGAGCCACTCCGACCAGGTCTTCCATCAGATCGCGAAGGGAAAACCTTCACAGGCTCCGTCAAAGCGTGAGCCCAGTGCGAATGAAATCTCCGAAAAGGATTTTGAATCTTTTAACAGTTAACTGACATGAACGGCTGTAAAGCCGATACGAACCCAATAGCTCCCAGTTTCATGTTCATGGCCCCGGCACTCCCAACCGGGGCCAATTTTTATGCAGATTCTTTTTGGACCTGGGTCCGCTCGAATAGATCGACCTTCTTGTGAATCACATCCGGATCGATCACGTATTGACCGCCCTTGGGTGCCTCGGGAAGGTGATACATGATCTCAATCATGATTTCCTCAATAATCCCGCGAAGTGCCCGTGCACCGGTATCCCTCTGGAGGGCCCGTTCCGCCAGCAATTCCAGGGCCTCCTTCGTAAAGGTAAGCTCGGCGTCTTCCATCTGGAAAAACTTCTGATACTGCTTGACGAGTGCGTTTTTGGGCTGGGTCAGGATTTCAACCAGCGCATCGGTATCCAGCGAGCTTAGCGTCGTAATTACCGGCAGACGTCCGACAATCTCCGGGATCATACCGTACTCAATCACATCCTCAGGGATCACCTCGCTGATCACTTCGCTGTAATCCTGCCGGGCATCGGCCGCGGTGCCCTGCTCACTGGTAAAACCGATCATTTTTTTACCGAGCCGCTTCTTGATGATATTTTCAAGACCGACAAAAGTCCCCCCGCAGATAAACATAATCTGGGAGGTATCGATCTGGATATACGATTGTTCAGGGTGCTTCCTTCCGCCCTGGGGCGGGATATTCGCGGTAGTACCCTCGAGCATCTTGAGCAGCGCCTGCTGAACGCCTTCGCCCGATACATCGCGGGTAATCGAGACATTCTGGTTCGTCTTGCCGACCTTGTCAATTTCATCGACGTAAACGATACCCCGCTGAGCTGCTTCGATATCGTAATCCGCTGCCTGGAGCAGGCGAAGCAGGAAATTTTCGACATCCTCGCCGACATACCCGGCTTCGGTCACCGTCGTCGCGTCGCAAATCGCGAAAGGAACGTTCAGAGTGCGTGCCAGCGTCTTGGCCAGCAGCGTCTTTCCCGATCCCGTCGGGCCGATGAGCAGGATGTTCGACTTCTCAATCTCGACATCCCCGTCCTGGCTGTCGGCATGAATCAGCCTTTTGTAGTGGTTATAGACCGATACCGCCAGCGATTTCTTGGCATTGTCCTGCCCGATCACGTACTGATCGAGAAACTCCTTGATCTCGCGGGGCCGGGGGATATCCGAAACCGAAGTCGAGGCTCCCTTGGTCCTGCGGCGTTCCTGGCGGACGATATTATAGCAAAGATCAATACATTCCGGGCAGATATATACCTCACCCGGGCCTTCCACAAAGGCATCGGACTGCTTGCGTGTTCTCCCGCAAAAGCTGCAAATCTCTTTCTTTTTATCTCGATCAGTCATGATTCTTATCCTGCGTAGAATTTAAAGACACATTTTCCCTGTTTTCACTGTCAACATTGTATTATAGGCAATCCAGCCAGAGAATTCAAGGGGAAGACGAAGAAGGAGCCCAGGCGATTTCCCGAATTTTGTATTTCCACATCTCCGGGATATCCGAAAAACCTTTTTCAAGCACCTCTATGGCCCGTAAGACCTCATCCCGCGAAACCCCGTCCATTTGAGAAAAACAGAGAATCTGGTAGTATTTGGCCCGCCACCAGAAAAAATTCCCCTTTTCTGAGCCGATTTTGGTGTTTCGGGAGACCTGGGTCCAGTATTTCGCGGCGTATCCGTACCTTTTTTTGGCAAATTCCAGTCGGCCCATCGCACGAATCCACCGTATCGACTCCTCCTGGCCCCGGCCGGCCGTCAGGTCGAGGATCGCCTGGGCCTTGCTGCGTGTTGTCAGGGAATCGCCGCCGCCAAATAGGGCCGCCTCCGCCCAGGCAGTCTTGAGCTGCGGGGCATTTTGCGGACTCTGCGAGGCGAGGCGATCAAGCGCCTGCGTTGTATCAGCCAAAAAGGTCTCCGTTTCGACCGCGGATTCCACACACAGTTCCAGCCGGTCGGTAATCGCTAAAAGAACCTGGGCCGCCTGGCCGCACCAATCTAAATCAACACTCGGCTCATCGCCCTGCACAACAGAAAGCAAAACCCTCACGGCCGGATGATATTCTTCCAGCAGGTAGTGTGCCCTTGCCGCGAGCAGTGCCTTTTGCGGGTCCGCTTGATCCGACTTCTCCCGGCTCAGAACATAGAGCACCTCTTCGGCATTCTGCTTGCTGTTTTCCTGGAGCAGAAACTGGCAAAACAGCACCCGGGCGTGCTGACGCATCCGCCTTTCCGGACCAGTGCCCCCAACCGGTTCCTCCACAAGGGCACGCAGCATCGACATGCCGGCATGCCACGGGGCCGAGCCGGGCTGGGCCACTTTGAGCCCTTCGGCAATCAGCTCAATACGGGCCGCCACTGCATAGGCCCCCCCGCGGCGAGAAAGATCTTCGAGTTTCTTAAGTGCCCTGCCCTTCTGGCCGGACTCTTTGAGCAAGCGGATATAGTCATACTCAATTTGCGGATCGACGGATTTAGCCGTCTTTGCATAATACGCGTAAGCCTTTTCAGGGATGGCGGTACTGGATACCTGCTTGGTAAAATACATCTCCAGGGCCGTGCGGGCCGCCTCTTTGGCGATATCCTCCGGGGCGATATACAACAGGTCATCGGGCTGTTTGTCCATCGCGGCGGCGGCCTTTAGGTAATACTCCATTGCGCGGACGAGCGACTCCGGCCGGGAGGCCTCGCCAGCGAGCATATAGATCAAACTCAGCTTAAACTTTTCGTACCCGAGCAAACCATCCAGCAGCGGACGATAACTGACCAAATCCTCCTGGTCCGCAAGCACCAGGCACGCCAGCTCCGCTTCATACCCTCTCATTTTCGCAATGGATTGCCACTGACCGCTTACGGAGGCATTTTGCAGCCGGGCAAAAGCGGCCTTGCCCGCGGCCCAGCCAAGGCCCGGATTACGGTTGACAACCTTTTCAAGATAAGAGGCATCGCCCGCCTTTGCGACCAGGTATGCCACGCGCAGCGACAGTTCCGGATGAGAAGACACCACGCTGCTTTCAAGGTCTTTTTTCAAAGCCCATACCGTCTGCGGATTCATCGGGTCCTGGATTTTAACCGCCAGGATCTCCGCCTCAATATCCCAGAGGGGATTGACGCCGCGGGCCTGGTTTAATACCTTGAGCCGCTGGCGGTACAGGGCCTTTCGCTGGGAAAGATTCTTCGTCTCGCCAAGTGCCTTGTAAAACTGCACCTCATCGAGCATCAGCTCAGAAGCCTGAACGTGATTCTTCAGTTTCCGCCAGAGCCCGCTTTGACCGTAAAGACGGTCCCAATCCTCGCCCTGGTACTCTTCGATCCTGACAAGAGCCGCTTTCTGCCCCCCCAGCAGATCGGTCAATTCTTTCTGCACCTTGTGAGCCAGGTCAGACAGTTCCAGGCGATCGTTCTCACTGACAAAAGTGTCGTCATAGTCAAAACCCAGCCGTACAAGGCGGGTCGAATCCATAAAGGTTTCATAGCCGGCCAGCACTTGTGAATAAAGAGACGCGATTTCATCCCGCGCAACCGGGCCGGCCCCGAAAGCAAGAACCGCAAAAAAACAAAGCGAAAACAGGAATGGAATGGGTCGATTCTTACAAGTCAAACTGAATCTCCGTTGCACCTAAGCTGTAAAGCAAATTGTAGAGTTTCACGAGATAATCCCACTGAAGCTGCTCGTCGCACTGCAGGATGATCGGGTCTTTCGGCCTGCGGTGGGCCGCGTCTAACTGGCTGACAAATCCATTGGCCAGCAGCGTCATATCCTCTTCCAGGCTCGGTCGGTTTACCGCATAAAGGATGCCATTGAGATCCACGGTAAAGCCGGTATTGCCGGGCGATTGGGCCACGGCAAGCGTCCAGGGATCAATCACGTTGACCACGCTCTGCGCCGCCTCGCTGTCGGGCAGACTGACTGGGAGAAACTGCTCCGGTATCCGAAATTTCGCCGTCAGCACGAAAAAGGTCAGCAGCAGGAAAATCACATCAATCATCGCCGTAAGATGCAGGCGCATCCTCGGCTTTTTGCGTTGAAGGCCGTGAAGGCCTTCGAGTATGCTGGATTCATGTTCCTGTGAACGGGTCAGACCATCCATGGCATTTTAACCTGTTTACCTTTTCATGGAGATTGGCTGCTGGTTTTGCCCAACACAATGCGTTCGCACATTCTGAAGGCCCTGGTTAAAAGCCTGGAGATTGATCTCGGTCATCTGGCGGTTTTTCTTCTGGAACAAATCCTCGATCGACTGGCGGATGCTGTCCGGGTGCAGCAACTCTGTGGCCCCGATACACGCGCCCAGCGCCACGATATTCGCCACGCGGGATTCCCCCAGGCCCTTGGCGATTTCCGTCGCGTCAATCATGGCCAGGTTCAAATCCTCGCGTTCCACATCCCGCTGGGTCATCGAGGTGTTAAGAATCACAAAACCGCCCGGCGTAATCACCGGTTCAAACTTGTCAAGTGAGGGCTGGTTGAGAATAATCGCAAGGTTGGGATAGACGACCACCGGCGACGAAATTTCCTGATCGGAAATGACCAGCGTCGCATTGGCGGTTCCGCCGCGCATTTCCACACCGTACGAAACCATTCCCGTCACGTATTTGCCCTCGATCATACAGGCACGGGCAAGGACATTGCCCGCCAGGACCACACCCTGACCGCCATGACCGGCCACCTTGATTTTGATTTCCGTATCAGTCATTTTCATTCCTTCTTTAGCGGGCGTCTTTGATCACACCCACCGGAAATGCCTTTTTCATTTCATTGGCCACAAACGCCGCTGAGTCCTTTGCCGAAAGTTTCCAGTCCGTCGGACACATCGAAAGAACCTCGATCAGCGAAAACCCCCGGTTCTCAATCTGGTTCTGAAAACCCGTTCGAATCGCCTCTTTGGCCCGTTTCGTATCTTCACTTGTACCAAGCGCCGCCCGCTCAAGATAGGTCACACCGTCAAGTTCTTTGAGCAGTTCACAAACCCGGATCGGCCCGCCCTCCTGGTTTTTCCCGCGGCCCTTGCGGGTGGTGGAGGTCTTCTGGCCCAGCATGGTGGTCGGGGCCATTTGCCCGCCGGTCATGCCGTAAATCGCATTATTGATGAAAATGATGGTGATATTCTCACCGCGGTTGGCCGTATGGATCGTCTCGCCGGTCCCGATGGCCGCAAGGTCACCGTCCCCCTGGTAGGTAAAGACAACCTTATCCGGATGGACCCGTTTGATTGCCGTCGCCACTGCCGGGCTTCGCCCGTGGGCACATTCAATCACATCAAAGTTGAAGTAATTATAAAGCAACACTGCACAGCCCACCGGCGCCGTACCGATGGTCTGCTCACGAACGCCGAGTTCATCGATCACCTCGGCGACAAGCCGATGCGCCACCGCATGGCCGCAGCCGCCGCAATAATGCTTTTTTGCTTCTTTTGCCGTTTTGGTCATTTCGATTTCTTTTTCGGTCACAAGCATGGTCTATCCCTTTCCATGCAAAATACATACGGACAGGAAAACAATCCGTCCGCCATTTATATATTTCTTACGCATTGTCACTTTGAAGCACGGAATAAATCTCCTGAATTTTTTCAAATACGTTCTCCGGTGTCGGGTACCAGCCGCCGCCGTCCCCGAGAAAATCAACCGGGTACTGACATTTTGTAGCCAGTTTTACGTCTTCGATGAACTGCCCGCTGCTCATTTCAACCACCAGCAGCCGCCGAAGACTCGGCAATTCACAAACATCCTCAAAAGCACGCGAAGGGAAGGGCCAAAGACTGATCGGCCGGATCATACCGACACGCATTCCTTCATTCCGGGCCTGCTTGACCGCAGCCCGGCAGATTCGCCCGGTAATCCCATACGCGGCAATCACCAGTTCAGCGTCTTCCAGCTCCATCGTATCGACAATCTCGATTTCGTGGGAAATACGCTCATATTTCGCCTTGAGGTTGCGATTGTGCTCGACGAGCTTATCCGGCGGATTGAGGTGCAAAGTCTTAACCACACGCGGATCACGCCCCTCGCAGCCGTCCAGGATATAGTCCTTTTCCGGAAGGTCAAATTTCGGCGTATACGGGCTCGGATCGATCGGCTCGGCCATCTGGGCGAGAATCCCATCGCCAAGGATCAATACCGGATTTCGATAATAGTCCGCGTAATCAAAGGCATCCCGCGTCAGGTTGTACAGTTCCTGCAAGGTGCCAGGGGCCAGTACGATCAGCCTGTAATCCCCGTGCCCGCCGCCTTTGACCGCCTGGAAATAATCCCCCTGGGCCGCCCGGATATTGCCAAGACCCGGCCCGCCCCGCATCATATTAACGATAACACACGGCAGCTCCGCCGCGGCGATATAACTGATTCCTTCCTGCTTTAAGCTGATCCCCGGTGAAGAGCTGCTGGTCATGCACCGCACCCCCGCGGCACTGGCACCAAAGATCATATTGATCGCCGCCAGCTCACTCTCGGCCTGGATGAACGTACCGCCGGCCTGGGGCATACGCCACGACATATACTCCGGGATCTCGTTTTGGGGGGTAATGGGATATCCGGCGAAGAAACGGCAATTCGCCTCGATGGCCGCTTCTGCCAAAAGCTCATTGCCTTTAAGCAGCAGTTTTTGAGACATCATTGTCCTCATTTTTTTGGAGCGCCAAATTCAATTGTAATCAGGCCGCTCTCTATTTTTATGGCATGTTCAGCAGGTTCAACCTGCCTTGCCTAAATCCTTTTCGAACATATATGCAACATTTCTTTGCATTTTCCGCGAGACATTGGATGTCGGACATCCAATACATATCTCGTTAGCTTACAACACCCTAACACAAACAGGCTATTGTGACAACTCTTTTTCAGATTCACTCTTGCGTTTGGGTGCTTCCCCATGTTCATTTTCAGGCTTTTTTCCAGCAAAACGGTTCGATTGCGTTTGATTTGTGAACAATTCCGCAAAGATTCGGTTGAGATTCTTCCTGTAAGTAAAGAGGATAAGAAACGGGACCAGGCAGTAGAATTTAAGAAAATGGAGTATATAATGCTCCTTTTCGATCCATCCAGGGGCGAAAGTAAGCACTATCAGCAAAACCAGGGGAGTAATCCGCCACTTTTTGTCGCACATTTCCTGCCAGTCCCATTCAAGAAAGCCCGAGAGGCGTATCGATGCGAAAGCAATCACAAGCCCCAGGGCCGCCCCGGCCAGCACATCCGAGGGATAATGGGCAAGAGAGGTAACCCGCAATACCGCAATCGCCCCGGCTGCGACCATAAGCACACCTCCGACCAGGGGATTAACTGCATTGGCTACAACCCCCGCCGCCGCAAAAGCGGACGAAGTATCCCCGGAAGGAAAAGACTTCGACGGGCCCATTTGTGTGCCCCCCGCGGCAGGAGTATTTACCGCCGCCTGTGAGTTTTGCAGGTTTGCCTCCCGCGGACGGGGACGTCCCGTAACCGTCTTGATCCCCGAAACCAGGATCGCGACCAAAATCAGTGCAATGGCGGCGTTGACAAAAATCCTCGGTTTGCGAGCCGCCCACGAATACAAAAGCAGCAGCCAGACCTGAAGCCAACTGTTGCCCAGCAACTTAAAAGCCCCCACCCACGGATAACGAACGGTGTAATCGAGCGTGCCGTCACTGGCTGTGACCTTTCCTGCGATAAATCGGTCAAAACCGGCTGCAAAGCTCAAACCTGCAAGCAGCAGGAGAATTAGAATAATCACCCAGAAAATTGGAAGTTTCTTAAAAAAAGAAAATGGAGAATTCCGGGCAAAACTGCTTTTGGCATCCATTATTCGTCTCCATTTCTTTTGAGGACATGGACTGTCATCTCCTGCCCCCAGGCAAAATTGAATCCCTTCACCGTTCCGATATTCTCGATCCGGTCCGCGGGAAATATCCGTTTCGTGTTGCTCTCATCCAATGTCGCCTGGGGAACAACGATGTAACCCACTCCCGGGCGGTAGGACCAGCGGAACATCCCCTCTTCTCCCTCGAAGATCTCTTCCACCGGCTTGTTAAGATAAAAATTCATCGAGGGCTCTACGTATCGATACGCCGCGATTTCGGCATCCGGGGGCGTTTTCTCCTTGATGATCTCAACCAGGCGCGGAGTGATCTTCCAATGGTCAATCAGCGGTAAAATCCCCACACACAAGGGGATATACAGCAAAAATATCCCGGCAACCAGGCAAACCGCCGCCCGGCGAACCTGCAGCTTCCAGGTCTGAACCCCAGCGAAAAGCATCATCACAAGCAAAATCAGCCCGGCAATAACCGCGAAAACCTGGATTGGGGTCTCAAGAGGCGCAAACCAGGGGCCAATAAGCAAAACAGGACTTAACAGCACTGTAATCGGCAAAAAGAGCCCTAATCCAAGGCGAAAAGACGTTTTCCTCATCCGGATAGGCCCCTGCCCTGCAGGCTCGGATTCATATTTTGCGATGAAAAATCCGACCGCAAGCGAAAACGCCGGCCAGGTAAACAGGATATAATGAGGCAATTTTGTCGCCACCATCGTCATGATGACAATCACGCTGATCATCCAGGTAAAAAGAACCACACGAATCGGCGACGACTCGGGAGAATCTTTCCAAACGGATCGGATCGCTGCGATCAAAAGCAGTGTCCAGGGGAAAAAACCCACAAAAAGAATCCCCGGATAAAACGGCAGAAATGCCCAGAAATTACCGCCGTGATCTTCCATCGGGTGCATGATGCGATTGACAAACTGATTCATGAATCCAAATTCAAAAAAGGCCCCGTCCGTGGCATGATTCGCGGGGATCGCCCAGGCGAGGAACAGGACAACGGCGATAACCAAACTCGCCAGGCTGAAAAGAAAAATCCGCTGGCGGTTTTGTATCGTTTTTTTGCCCAAAAGCAGGGACAGCCAGATCACGGCAATTGCCAGTAAACCAACAGGCCCCTTGACCAGAAGGGCCATACCCAGTGCCCCGGCCATCAGCGGAATATCGTAAAAATGCGGCTTTTCAGTAACCTGGCGCACAAAAACCGCCATTACACCCATCATAAAAAACATCAGTACGGCATCCGCGGTCGCCGCAGAGCCGAATATCGGGGTCATCGCCGCGGTTGCCATGACAGCCATCGCCCACAGCCCCGCCCGGCAGCCGGCCAGCAGAGTTCCCGCTCGGTAAATCAACAGGAGCACGCCCCCGGTTGCTATCGCCGAGAAAAATCGGGCACCAAAGGCATTCATCCCGAAAATCTTGATCCCCAGGGCCATAAACCAGTAAACCCCGGCAGGCTTGTGAGCGCGAACCTCCCCGTTAAAGGTAGGATAGAGAAAATTACCTGACTGGGCCATTTCCGCCGCAGCCCGGGCAAAACGGGCCTCATCACGGTCCCAGAGGGTCGTTTGTGAAGCGATAAACAGGTATACCGCTACAATCACAGCGGTCAGCAGCACGGCCTTTCGCCAGCAGCCCTTCTCCTGAACAATTACCATAGTATCATCCCTGACAGCGGTGTTTCTTCAATTCATACCTAACCGGTCTTGATCTACAAAAGTGTATTATATCCGGTATTTGCATAGTCTCAAATGGTTTCCCCGCAGAGTTTCAGCCCCAGGGCCTGGACATGCGTTTTTTTATATTATCCAGGCGATATAGCCGATTGAAGGATAATATGAAATATTTCAGGCACCGCCGGTTTCCAGGCAAAAAAGGGCAAAATGAATCCGCAAAGACAGGATTGAATTAATTCCGCCTCGGGTTACAATGAGAAAGACGATACAATGATGAAAGGAGGCCTGTGAGGCGAAAAGCAAAGATTATTTTTTCAAGGTCAAACCGAAAGTATTTTTATTCCGAGATCGCGGCATATCTCACTGCTATCGGCGCCAGCTCGGTTTCCGCTCATGCTGCACTAAAATACACTGATTCGGATCTGATAATCACGCTTTTTTCGGCACTGATCGGAACCGCGGGGTTCCTGATCGTAGCTATCGGCATGTACACCACGCTGAACCTGGGCTGTTATTACAGGAAAGAACGCTCAATGCCGGATGATATTTCCAAAATCAGCCGGTCTTACTTTGAAAGCCTTTTAGCCACCTATGCGGTGCGAATCCCCTTGCAGTTTATCCTGCAAAAAATGGGAATGGCCCCTGCCGCCGCAGCCCCCATCTCACAAACTATTGCCGGACAGGTAGGCAATATCGTACGATTTTACGGCAATTATAAACGCAAGCTGTTCGGCCATAGACAGAGTCCCGTTAGGAATGAGGCTGCCGTCGCTGAAAGCGGGGAGGGCCAGGTATGATCAAACTGCTCGCGCTGGTACATGCCGGGATGTCGTCCCATACCATCCGGATCGTCGAAATATGCAAAAAGCTGCGGGAAACCGGGGAGTATACCATCCTTTTCTCTGGGCAGGGACCGTGGATGTCGCTGGTCGAGCAGGCAGGCTTTGATTACATCGAAACCCCGCAGATGACCAAAAAAGAGCTGTATGACCGGCTTGAAGGTAAAGTCGTCAGCGTCGTATTCGATGAATCAAACTATGACGAATTTTTTGAGAACGAAAAACGGCTCATCGAGGCGACCGGACCCGATATCATCCTGCGGGATCTCTTCCGGGAAATGGCGGGCGTGGCCTCCAAGCTCGACGGCTGCCGCACATTCGATGTCTATCTGCAGAAGGTACCGCTTAGCCCGTACTATCACTTTGATTTTCGGCCGGACCAGCTCCCCAGGCTTTTTGATGTGTTCCCCAAAGGGACACTGCGGCCCCTGGCAAGGATCCTTGAAAAACATTTCCGGCTGCAGAATTCGAAGTACATCCGCAAAAAAGTGACCGAGCTTGGACTCAATGAACACCTGGCCATCGACGGCGTTCGTCCGGATTTGACTCTTTTCCCTGACTCGGAGCATTTTTTCGACCTGGACCCGCAGGAAACGCAAAATTGTGAATTCCTCGGCCCGATCCTCGGCAAAGGAGATATGAAAAAGCCCCAATGGCTCGATAAATTCATCTCCGATCCCCGCAAAAAGATCGTCATCACCCGCGGCACCACCTGTCAGCATGAGGAACCGCGCCTTTTGGCCCAGACGTTCTCCCAGACCAATTATGCCGTGGCACTGCATACTCACCACCCGATCCGCCTGGCAAACGTATTTGGCGGCGAGCCGTTTGATCTCGATCTTGTCCTGCCGCATGCCGATATCTTCATCACGCACGGCGGAACCGGCAGCACCTACAAAGGCATCAAACACAAGGTACCCATGATCGTACTGTACGACCATTTCGAACAGCAGATCAATGCCCGTCAGGCCGTGAAAAAAGGAATCGCAATTTCGATCCCCAGCCAAAACCGTACCCCGCACACATTGAACCGGGCCATCCGAGAGATGGTCCAATCGCCGGAGTATCAGCAAAATATCGAAGAGATGAGCGAAAAGGTATTCGCCGAGGATGCCGTTACCAAAGCGGCGGAACTGATCGGGTCGCGCTACCAGGAATTTGTCGCCCGGCGATATGCCCAGCATCCCATTAATCCCGGTATGGACAGCGCGGTATCGACCTGATCCGCCGCAGGGTTTTAATGCTGCTTACTGTACGGCTTCCATCGGCTGCAGGGCTTCCAGCAATTCGAGAACCTTTTCTTCCTCCAGTTCCCGGTCTGCCACGAAACCCAGTATCGTCGTATCGGGCATATAGATCATGCCCCCGAAAGCGTTTTCCATTAATTCCTCTTCCCGCTGAAATTCCGGAAGCGTTTTTTGTGCCGCTTGTATATACAACTTGGCATACGACTTCCCATTTGGATGGTTGTATAATTTGATGCCGGAAGACGTTTGAGCCTTCAGCTCTTCCTTGAGCATCCATTCCAGAAAGGATTCCTTATAATCATGGAACATGTCTGACTGGCTAATCACAATCCGTGCTCCATCATTCGCAGTAATGGCGAAAATGAAATTTTTACCTGCCTTGCTTAGCGGATTGACAATCTGCAGCGTCACCATTTTCTCAAACCATGGCAGCAATTCAATGCGATAGGCCGTATGATTGAGCTGTTCCGCAATCTCCTGTTGGGAAATCTCTTTTTCCTCGACCGGCCGGTAGTCCTGAATGATGGTCTGCACGTCATAGCCTTCAGGAATCTCCGTACTAAAGGCCCCCGGATCCAGCTCAAAACTAAATTCAAACTGATCCAGAATAATCGTTTGCCCGGCCTTGATATGGCGGATTTGCACTTCAACCGGCAGCCGGGTATCCGAATCAACCCACACCGTAAATTCATTGTGTTCGTTGGGCTTGTGGCGAAAACCGTGCTGAACCTGTCCATCCTGCTTGCGTGTCCCGAGCCTTTCGGTAGATTTCTGGTCAAATTTTTTCACCATCTCAATAATATCCGGGTTCTTTTTTGGGCCAAAACCGACCAACCGGGTCAGTACAGCCCTTTTCTCATCGGGAAACAACTCAAGCTGAATTGCGTCTTTCTGCGTCATATCAATGATATGAATGGTGCCGTCCGGCAGCTCCTGGCGACGAACCTGAAGATCCCTGTGATAGATCGTCATTTCAGGAAAATCTCTTCCATCGTCCCGAATGACTCTTTGCCTGCACTTGTACCGGGTATGATTCTGCATTTCTTCGATCACCTGCGACCAGGCAACCGACGTGGTAGTGAATCGGTCCCCAAATGGACTAAAACCAATAAATACCGCACAAATAATCACCGCCGCAGCGGCAATTTTTACTGCATTGCTGTTCATGATCGTTCTCCAGAAACGAAGGATTTTTGCTGTTTCTAACGGTCGATTCCTTCCCGCGGCCGCTTCGAATTCGTCTGCAGTACGCTCTCGAAGCTGATCGAGAAAGGCTTTGTCCGGAGCGGCCTTCTGATCATTTACCACGTGGAATATTCGGTTGTATCGATTTTCATTTTGCGATGTATTTCTCATCTTGACACCTCCCTGGTTTCAGGCGTCGAATGACTGATCTTGATAAATGCTTTCCGAAATGCCTTACGGGCCCTTGTCAGCTTGGACATCACTGCTGCGGGTGTTTGCCCTGTCTCTTGAGCAATGTCATTGACCGGCCTGGAATCGGCGTATTTTTCAAGGAGCAGAAACTGGTAATCCGCGGGAAGTTCATTGAGAGCGTAACGCACCAGATCGGAGAGTTCACGCCTTTCGAGGACTTCCAGAGGAGTATCCAGGAAAGCGTCGATCCACTCCATTTTCTGCCCGTTGCATGAGGCCCACCACTGCCTTGCCTGGTAAAGTCGCTTTTGCGACGCCTGTTTTCGATAATAAAGAGCGATTTGATTTTTTGCGATCCCCCACAGCCACATCCACAGCGTACCGCGAGCGGAATGAAAGCTTCCGGCGGATTTTGCTGCGGATAAAAAGGTCTCCTGCATGATGTCCTGAGCGCAGGAATCGTCACCGCCGGTCATCTGAACAATACGGCCGTACATCCTCTCAGCAGAAGCATCGTAGAGATCAAGCCAGGCCTCTCGATCTCCCTTATGCAGGCCTGTGATAATCCTTGACTGAGTTTCATGATCCATATTAATTTTCCCGCTGCACTGCTTGGCTGTTTTTGCAATAAAATAGAACGCATTTGCACTTTGTATACTTATTTGCGCAGGAAAGGAATATCTATCACAAAAAATTTGAAAATTGCACGGAAATGAAAAAAGAAAGATTTATTAAATATTATCAGCACGGCAACGGGGGATAAACCCTTTACCTCAGCTGCAGGTAGGTTTCACAAAGTAAGCCGGTAAAATACACATGATGCCCAAATCCTCAGGTGATTAGCCGGCTTGTTTCTTTTTCATGTTCTTGACGATCTCTACCGCGTCTTCAATGGCAGCGTCGATGTACTTTTGTACTTCACGAGCTTTCTGGTGGTAGACATCGGGGTGACGAACAGATGTTTCCTGGTTTGAGGCTTTTGTTTTCATTTTTTTGCCCCCTTCGAAATCCATTTAAAAAATCCTTTTTCCCTGAAGGCAAGAACCGCTGATGCGTTTTACGTCATCATGACCCTTCAAGCCCGCCGTTTCGCAGGCCGCATCACCCCATCCAAAGTGAACTCAATTACAATGTCTTAATATAACAGCTTTGGTGTGAAATTCAAGCGATTTTTCCTATCTTTACAGAAATTAGGTATTTCTACCTAATGATCAGATAATTTAAGATCATCAAAAGCCGAAAAGGAGAAAACAAAAAAAAAGACCAGATTCGCATACATATCGGGTAACCGTTCACAGGTATTTTGATAGTATTGAGCGACGCACTCAAAGCCAAAAT
>CAYVUI010000003.1:0-19566 GCA_964454745.1 uncultured Pirellulales bacterium
GGCGGACAAAATCATAAAATTTTGCCTTCTTGATCTTGGCCAGCACAACCTTTTCCTCAAAATTCCGGGCCTCACCGACGAGAATGCCCGCGGTCTGAGCCATCGCCTCGATCATCAAAGGCTCAGGCATGACCGGAAAACCCGGAAAATGATCGTGCAGGTGCTCCTCAGCCAGCGTTACGTTCTTTAACGAAACGGCCGATTTGCCGCTTTGAAACTCCAGAAATTTGTCAATCCATATCCAGCGCATAATCTTCTATACCCTTTAGGGTAGTAAATTTCCGCGAAGAAAATTGTAATGTTTTATTTTCAAGTTTATTTACCGCGGATTAAACGGGAATTTTCAATCGAAAGTACTATATAAATAAAGATACGGCAGGAGAAAGCTCTCTCTCCTGCCGGTTCAAATCGTATAAGTTGTTGTTCTTACTGATCTTTGGTCTTATTTTCGATGAAGTTCACCACCGAAGCGACCGTAAACAGGTCCGGAATCCGGTTGACATCCGGATCATCCTGGAAAGACGCAAAATCCGTATGCGGCATACGCTTTTTGAATTCTTCGAGCCCTTTTTCGGTCAGCTTGCCGCCGCTGACAAAATCGGGATTGTTCATAAGGTTTTCAGCCGGGAAAAGCTCTTCGCGGGGAATCTTGATCCCGAATGCCTTTTCCAACCGAAAAACGATGTCCAGAAAGTCAATGCTCTCGGCACCGAGGTCGCCCATCAAGGTCGCCTCTTCCGTGACTTCATCATCATCGAGGCCCAGTGCATCGACGAGAACTTCCTGTACTTCGTTAAAAATCTCTTCACGACTCATTGCCATAATGTTTAGCCTCCGCTACACGTACCTATCCATTGGATTCTCGCCAAAGCAGCGTCCATCGCTGCCTCATTTTTGCGATTAAATTCTCATCTACCTGTTTCAGTCCCGGATCGTTCTCTACCAGGTTAAAGTGCCTCAGCGTAAACCGCGCCTCCACGATGGATTCGTCATTTACGACCCCATGGCCCTTGAATGACGAGGTTTTCTCATCAATCGATTTGGCATCGATTTCATAGCGAATCTGCATGCCCGGCGCTGCGAAACTCTTATATTTAACATTTTTTGTCTCTTCAAGCAAGACCATGCTGTGCGCAAAATCCTGCGTCTGCCGAACCAGCCACGAAGCCGCCTCAACCAGCCCCTGTAGCAAAAACACGCCCGGAGTGACCGGAAACGCCGGGAAATGGTCCGCGAGGTATTCCTCGGCCAGCGAAACAGACTTGACCGCCACGATCCGTTGACCCGCCTGGCAATCCATTACCTTGTCAATTAAGATATATTTCATAATCTGTAGCATTTTAGGGCGCAGAGGCCTCATTTCCAGTATATTTTTTGGAAAAAATGCGAAAAAAGCCCGTTTTCTGCACCGTGAATGCAATTCACAAGAACCTGTGAGTAACTGGCACGCTGGCGGCGGTGTATTGCTCTTTTACAGAGAGAGAAAAGGAAATCTGTAAATGATCGTTTTTTCGGTTGCCCGCTTTTTGAGCCGGGCACTATAATACCCACCATGAATATCCGAAATGCCAAAGCGATTGATGTAGATACCATTCACGAACTGATCAGTGAATATGCCCAGAGAGAGCGTATGCTCTTTCGCCCGCCAGCCGACATTTTCGAGAATCTTCAGACATTCAGTGTCGCTGAAGAATCCGGCAAAGTCATCGGATGCTGCGCTCTGGGCGTGATCTGGAAGGACCTGGCGGAGATTAAATCTCTCGCTGTGGACCTGGAATGCAAAGGAAAAGGTGTCGGCAGGGCACTGGTACAAAATGCAATCGAACAAACCCGGGAAATGGGCATTTCCCGCGTATTCGCCCTTACCCTTGAGCCGACATTTTTTGAAAAACTCGGCTTTTCACGCGTGGAAAAGGACGAACTGCCCATGAAAGTCTGGAGCGATTGTGCCCGATGCTCCAAGCAGGACCAGTGCGATGAAATCGCCCTGATCTACCATATCGACCCATAAACTCAGCCCAACTGACGCCGCTGAAACAGTGCCATCGCCCCGAGAAGAACTGCAGAAACATACAGTACGGTATAACAGCCCGGCAGGAAAAGGTATGAAAAAGGCACCGAAACCTCGGTATGAATCGCATCGGTCACCCAGAAAAGCTGGAAATTAGGGACAAGAATCCTCCCGATTTTCGCCCAGATATGCTCATCCGCGTATTTGCCAAAGACATAATCACTGACCAACCCGAGCAAAAAGACCCCGATACACGCCGAAAGCGTCATAATCAGGTTCAATCGAACCGCAAACAGCACAGCGATGGACGCCAGGAGCAGGATCGCCATCAACAATAATATAGATGCGTTGATGTCAAACAGGGAGATATTGTTATTGGCGGGATTAAATGTCCATTCTTTGTCGATAAAGGATAGTATTGTAATATCCAGAATCGCAAAGATCAGGCCCAGGAAAACCGCGGACGCGCAGAAATTCCAGTCAAATATATAGTTAAAGAACGCCGCAAGGACTACAACCGCCAGGATCGAGACCACCGCAAGGGTGATTACCAGCCAGTCATGCGTCATTGTGGCCGTACTGAGCACCCCGTGGCGAACCATCATTATATAGGCGATAGACATGATAAAATGGGCCGCGGTGACCGCCAGGGCGATCCCGACGTACTTGCCGAAAATAAAAAGCGGTCTCGAAAGGGGTTTAGAAAGCACCGTGGTAACGGTTTTGGACTCAATTTCCTCGCTGATCCCGGATGTGGCGGAAAAAACAGCAATGAACAATCCCGCCAGAAACAGCGTAGACAGGCCTAATTCACGGAGAAGCTTTACGTCTTCGTCCATGGAGTACATGGAAATCGACGGGCTGAGAATGAAAAGCAGTATGACGATACTCAAAACAATTGTGAAAATAGGCTGTCTAACCGTTTCGAGAAATGTATTTTGACTGATGCTTAGCAACTTGTTTACCATAAACTCCGCTTTCCAATCGGTTATTTGCTGCCGGGCCCTGAAATCATCGAAGGGGCGTCCGGACTCATTTGCCGCAATTTTCTATCCGGAAGGACAAAAAATCTATTAAAAAAATCTATGCGAACACATTTGTTACTGTTATATTAGCCAAATTCCATTTTGTAAAGAAAACGTTTGATACTACCTGCTTGTTTATGTGAATGTTTGTGAAATAAAAAGTTTTTTGCCGGAAGGAAAAACACGCGACCATGAAACAGTTATCAAAAAAGGCGGAGATCATGTCCCTGACTTGCCTTGCCTTGTCAGTGGGGCTGATGGTTTTATCGTGGATTCTCGGTATCGTATGTAGAGAATTTGCGATCAACGAGTTTGCATGGTTTAACGGCACGGCAATTCTTGTCTGGCTGGTCCTGGCTGTCTACCTGCACCTTCGCAGCATGGCCGAACAGGAAAAGATGGATCTTGCAGAAGGCGAGTCCTCAGAACGGAGCGATACGATCTTCCAGGCAAGCCGAGAACAGCAGGACCTTTTCGCGGTCGCCCAGCGGCGCCTGGCCTTCTTCGAGAAGTGGTTTTTGCCTTCGCTGTCCATCCTGATTGCGATTTACCTGATCAGCATCTCCTCACTGAACCTCTACCGAATCACAAAATTTGAAGCCTTTGAGGTCAACAAGCCCCAGTTGGGCGCCGTCTTGATGGTGTGTTCCGCTTTCGTGAGCTTCCTGATGTCCCGTGTCGCTATCGGGATGAGCCGCGAGCTGAAATGGCGTGAACTGCGGGCAGGGGGCAGTTACCTGTTTGCCAGCGCGATATTGAGCCTGCTGCTGGGGGTTTTCCTGATCCTGGCGCAATTCCGCTTTGAAGCGGGGCTTACGGTCATGCGATGGCTGATCCCGGGCCTGATGGTTCTGCTGGGCATTGAAGTGGCCTTTTCGGTCGTATTTGATTTTTACCGCCCCCGCATTCCCGGCCAGGAAAACCGGCTCCCCATCGACAGCCGCCTTCTGGGCCTGTTCAGCGAACCGGGCGGAATCCTGCACACTTTTGCCAGCACCGTGGATTACCAGTTTGGCTTCCAGATCTCGCAGACCTGGTTTTACAAGCTGTTTGAAAAGGCGGTTCTGCCGCTGTTTCTGTTTGCGATTGTCACCCTGTACCTGCTGAGCTGTTTTGTCATCATCGAGCCCGGCCATGAGGGAGTGATCGAGCATTTCGGTAAATTTGAACAGGGCGGCAGGCATGTTACCGCGGGGATTCACGCCAAGTGGCCCTGGCCGTTTGACCGGGCGTATGTGTACCCGACCAGCCGCATGAGCTTGATTACGGTTGGCTACGAGGAATCGGAAAACCCCGAAGAACCCGACAAACCGCTGCTCTGGGGCAAGCAGCATTACGCCCAGGAATATGATGTCCTCGTGGCCGCAAGAAGCCAGGCCATGGAAACCAATGACGAAGGAGCGGTTCCGGTAAGCCTCGTGCGTGCCAATGTCCCGGTGCATTACCGCATTCGTGATCTCATAAAATTCATGTATGTCAATGAAGATGCCCGGGCCATGCTCGAGAACATCTGCTACCAGGAACTGACCCGGTACGCCGCAGGTTCTACGCTAGAAACCGCGGTTGATATCCAGGGCAAAAGCACACTCGAGGGTACAGGCAGCCTGCTCGGCTCCGGACGGCTCAAGGCATCCCAATTACTAAAACAGCGGATTCAACAGCGTGCGGACGACGCAGATCTTGGTGTAGAGATCGTACTGCTTGGCCTCCAGGGCGTCCACCCGCCGCCGGACCTTGCCGAAGACTACCAGAAAGTGATCGGCTCGCTCCAGAGCCGCCAGGCCGAAGTACTCAGTGCCCTGGCCGACCGGAACAATACGCTTTCGAGCCTGGCCGGTTCCGTGGAAGAGGCCAACGAACTGTATGCCCTCGGCGTGGAATACCAAAAAGCCAAGGAAGCCGGGGATACAGAGGCAATCCGCCGTATAGAAGAAACGCTTGTCGATCAATTCGGTCAGGCCAGCGGCGATATCTATAAAACGCTCCAGGAAGCCAAGGCCTATCGCTTTGAAAAACGCAACACTGCAAGGGCGACCGGGCTTCGCTTCGCCGAGCAGCTAAAGGCCTATAAGTCCAGCCCGGACATCTACAAACAGCTCGAACGCTACATGATGCTCGAAGAGGCACTGCTCGACACGCGAAAATACATTATCGTCGCCGAAGAGGAAGACCAGGAAGTTTACATCATCGACCTGCAGGAAAAACTCGCAGCCGATATTTACGACATGCCCTTCGATGAAATTGGACAGGGCAATTTTTAATCCGGTACAGAATACAGAAACGATATGAAAACGCTTAGATAAAGATAGGGTAAAATTATGAAAAATCTCTGGGGACTTGTTTTTGTCGTCGGAATTATCGCGGTACTGCTTTTCTCGATGTTCTCTTTCCAGGTACGCGAGACGGAAATCGTGCTGGTAACCCGTTTCGGCAAGCCGGTTCGTACAATTGATGAGCCGGGCCTGAAATGGAAATTTCCCTACCCGATCCACAGCCTTCACAGGTTCGATTCACGTAACCAGCTTTACGAAGGCCAGATGGAAGAGACTACAACAGACGGCGGCGAACCGATCATCGTCACTTCTTATGTCGTCTGGAAAGTGGACGATCCGCTCAGGTTCCTCGAAGCGGTACGCGACTTGAAAGGGGCACAGGACCAGCTCAAAGGGCTGCTCCGAAACGCGCAGAACTCTGTGATCGGCCAGCATTATTTCAGCGAATTCGTCAATTCAAACGCTGGCGAGATCAAGATCGAAGAGATCGAAATGCAGATGCAGGAAGAACTGGACATGCAGGCCAAGCGGGATTTCGGCATCGCAATCCGCGAAGTCGGCATCAAGCAGCTCGGCGTCAGCCAGAAGGTAACCCAGAACGTCTTCGAGCGTATGCGGGCCGAGCGGGATCGCATCCGCCAGGCGACCGAGGCCCAGGGCCAGGCCGAAGCGACGCGAATCCGCACCGAGGCTGAGGCCAAGCGCACCGAGCTTCTGGCGGTGGCACAGGCGCAGGCCAAGGCTATCCGCGGCCAGGGCGACGCCGAAGCGGCTCAGTATTATGAACTGCTCGAAGCGGACCCGGCACTGGCGATGTTCCTGCGGGATATCGAGGCGCTCAAGAAAATTCTCAGCGAAAAGGCAACCGTCGTCCTCGGGGCCGACACCGACCCGGTTCGGCTGCTCAAGGAAGTGCCCGATCTTGGTTCTGAATAACACAGCACAGTTCGACAGGCAAGAGTTAGCAAGCGGTATGATACAGGAGCAAACATGAGTCAAAATCCTGAAGAAAATAAACAAACTATCGAGGCGGCAAATCCCGCGGAGAAAACCGCCCCAAAGGATCTTTCAGAGTCCTATCTAAACGAAGCCTTTACCCAGGCATTTCGAGTCCTCAAGGTCATCATGGCCATTGTTGTGGTCTGGTTCCTTGCGTCGGGCTTTTTCCAGGTGGAACAGGATGAGCAGGCATTGGTTCTGCGCTTTGGAGAGGTCCAGGGCAAACCGGGCCAGCGAGTACTCGGCCCCGGGCTGCATTTTGCCTTTCCGCCGCCTATTAACGAAATCGTGCGAATCCCCACGGCAAAAGTGCATCTGCTGGATATCGAAAACTTCTGGTACTTCCAGACCGAGGAAGAGAAGCTCACCGGCAAAAGCGGCCGGGTGCCCCAGGATCTCGACCCCATGCGGGACGGTTATGCACTGACAAGAAATGACCCCATCTCCGGGCTCGATACCAGCGACTACAATATCGTCCACGCCAAGTGGCAGCTTTCATACCGGATCGAAGATCTCGAGGCCTTTTTCCGCAATATCGAGGTTCGCCCCTTAAAGCCCGGCGAACTGTTTGAAGATGCCCTCAAGGATTCGGTGAACCCGCTGCTGCGTTCCATCGCCTCGGACGCCGTGGTTACCAGCATGGTAAATTACACCATTGACGAGGCCATCGTCAGCGCACCGGATATTTCGCAGAATATCAAACGCAGAATGCAGGACAAGCTCGACCGTATCCAGAGCGGTATTAGCGTTGCCGAGATGCGGGTCGTCGGGCGTATTATGTGGCCCCGACAGGTCGATGACGCCTTCCAGGATTCGATCCGGGCCAAGCAGGGCAAGGCCAAGGCTATTCTCGAGGCCAGGGCCTACGCCGATACGATCCTCAACGAAGCCGGCGGTGCCCAGGCGGACCGTGTGCTCGAACAGTTAAAGGCCCTTGAAGAGAGCGACAACCCTGCCCAGCGAAAAGTACTGCTCGACGCACTCTCGGGCCAGGCACAGGAGATCATCTCCAACGCCCGCGCGTACCGGACCAAGGTCGTGGAAAACGCCCGCGCGAACGCGGACTATCTCGAACAACTGCTGCCGGAATACCGCAAGCGTCCCGGGCTCGTACTGGACCGGATTTACCAGGAAGCCATGGAACAGATTCTCTCGGGCGTAGATGAGATCGTCATCGTCGAGCCGGGCCGGGGCAAGAAGTCCCGCGAACTGCGGGTGCTGATCAACCGCAACCCGGACATCAAAAAGACAAAACCCAAGCAGGAAAACAGCGGTCAATAAGCAGAAAACGTAAGTAACTTTATATAAGGATGTGATAAGAAATTATGGCACATGACCATTTGCATTTAACTTCACATGAAATGGAACAGGATCACGATCACCACCATCACGACCACGGCGATCCTTCCAGCAAGGGAATCAGTGCGGCGCTGGTCGCGACACTGGTCGGCGGTGTCCTGCTGATTAACGGGGCACTCGCGCCGTACATTTACGGGGAAGGCTCGATGGTCGGTACGATCACGGCGATGCTCGGTGCAATCCTGCTGGGCCTGCCGGTAATCTGGCATGCGGTTGGCGGTATTTTCCACGGGCACATGCACATGGACGAACTGGTCGCGCTGGCCGTAGTGGCCGCGTTTGCCACCGGCAATTATATTGAAGCCGGCGTGGTATCCTTCATGCTGCTCTTGGCCTCGCTGATGGAGACACGAACGGCCCTCGGTGCCCGCGCTTCGATTGAGTCACTGATTAAACTTACGCCCAAAACCGCTCATCTGTTGAAAGAGGACGGCGACGAAGAAGAAATCCCGGTCTCGAACCTCAAGACCGGCGACACCGTGCGTGTACGTCCCGGTGATAACATCCCCGCCGACGGCGAGATCGTCACAGGCTTTAGCAGTATTAACGAAGCGACCATTACCGGTGAATCCCTGCCGGTCGATAAAGTGCCCGGAATGAACGTGTTTGCCGGTACGGTATCGCTGACCGGTGCCCTCGACATCCGCGTGACGCAGGCCGGCGAAGATACGACACTGGGCAAGGTCAAGCAGCTCATCATGGCCGCGGAAAAAACCCGCATCCCGATTATGCGGATCATCGACAAGCACATCAACTGGTACATCCCCACGGTCCTGATGATCGCGTTTATCATCGCGTTTTTCACCAAGGATATGAGCCGTTTCATCGCGGCCCTGGTCATCTCCTGTCCGTGCGCCCTGATCCTGGCAACGCCGACGGCCATGGTAGCGGCACTTTCCGCCTCGGCCCGGCTTGGCGTACTCGTTAAAGATGTTTCCCTGCTGGAACTGGCCGGCAGAATTACCGCGGTCGTTTTCGATAAAACCGGAACACTCACGACCGGCAAGCTGTATGTCACCAAGCTCGAACCGGCACAGGGCGTGGAACCGGCCCAATTGCTCTCGCAAGCCGCAAGCGCAGAACAGCTCAGTAAGCACCCGGCAGGGCGGGCTCTTTTGACCCTCGCACGGGAAGCGAAACTCCAGCTCTCTAGCCCGGAAGATTTCCAGGAAACACCGGGCAAGGGCGTTCAGGCCCGCGTGGACGGCCACAAGGTCATCGTCGGACGCGATACCTTCCTCCAGGAAAACGGCATCGATGTCTCGGTCGTTTTGGACCCGGCACTGCACGAAGAGCAGGGCTTCAGTGCCCTGTACGTTGCTTCGGACGGCGTGTGCATCGGATGGGTCGGCATGCAGGACAAAACACGCCCCGAGGCCCGGCAGGCGGTCAAAGACCTGTTCGGCATCGGCGTTCGCCGGGTCACCATGCTCACCGGTGACCGCAAAGAGGTTGCCAACCGCGTCTCCGCGGAGCTGGGCTGTACCGATTACAAGGCACACTGCCTGCCGCAGGACAAACTCGCCGTCGTGGAACGTATTCGTGAAGACGGGCACGTTGTCGCCGTCGTCGGTGACGGCATCAATGACGCCCCGGCCCTGGCCGCCGGCGACCTCGGTGTCGCGATGGGTGCCGCCGGCTCCGACGTGGCAATCCATTCGGCCTCGATCGCGCTGATGAGCGAAGACCTCGGCCGGCTGGCATTCCTGATCCGGCTCTCACGCAAGACAAGAAACGTCATCAACCAGAACCTGATCTTCGGCGTACTGTTTATTATCGCCGGTATTTCCGCCGCCGCGGCCGGTTGGATCAACCCGATTATCGCGGCCATTCTGCACTTCGGTGGTTCGGTCATCGTGGTATTTAACAGTGCCCGCCTGGTTCGGTTCGGCGAGCATCTCCAGCCGCACGTCGAAACACCCCAAACACAAAATAAACCTGATGCGTAAAGGGTATTATGGTATCTGCAAAAAATGAACATGCGATTGAAACCTATTCGCTGACGAAAATCTTCGGCGATTTCTGGGGCCGGTCCAAGGTCCTCGCGGTCGATTCACTGGACCTGAAGATTCGCCGCAACGAGGTCTACGGCCTGCTGGGGCCAAACGGTTCTGGCAAAACGACCACGCTCAAAATGCTCCTGGGCCTCTTGTACCCAACCAAGGGCAAGGCCCTGATGCTCGGACGCCCGGTCGGCGATTCCGCCGTGAAAGCGAATATCGGCTACCTGCCCGAAGATTCCTATCTCTATAAATTTCTCAATGCCCGCGAAATCCTCGATTTTTACGGAAGGATTTTCGGGATCGAGAGCAAAATCCGAACGTCAAGAATTGAAGCCCTGCTCGACATGGTCGGCCTGGCGAAAATGGCCAACCGGCCGATCGGCACCTACTCCAAGGGCATGGCCCGCCGAATCGGCCTCGCGCAGGCCCTGATTAATGATCCGCAGCTTTTGATCCTCGACGAACCGACCTCCGGCATGGACCCGATCGGCACCCGTCAGATGAAGAACCTTATCGTCCAGTTGGCCAAACGCGGAAAAACCATCCTGCTTTGCAGCCACCTGCTGGCCGATGTCGAGGACGTCTGCGACCGGATCGGCATCCTCTACGGCGGAAAAATGCAGGTCGAAGGCGAGGTTTCACAACTGCTCGAACATCGAAACGAAAAGCAGATTCTCACCGGGCAGATCAGCGATGACGCAATTTCCCGCATCCGCCAGATCGTCGAACAGGAACAGAGCAGCTTCGATGTCAAAATTCCGATGGACCGGCTCGAAAATTACTTCATCAATATCGTAACCAGCGCGCAGCAGAAAAATGCACCCACCAGCGGGGCGATGAGCACAACCAAAATCGGCGAATTCCTCACTGAATCCGAAAAAACAGAGTCCATCCTCGATTCCCTGGTCAAGCAAAAGGTCGACGAGCCTCCCATGCAGACACAGATCGGCGATGACAGCACCGAAACCATTGAAACCGATGCGGTAGAACCTGTCCAGGCCGAAGAACAGGAAGACAGGGAGCTGCTCGACAAGCTGTCCAAAACTCAGCCGAAAACCGAGGCCGAGGTGGAAGCAACACAGGAAATCGATAAGCCCGCCCCCGAAGAAGTACAGCCGGAAAAGCCCGTCGAACCGGACCGCGACCTGCTCGATAAACTCACCGGCAAAGACCTGACCGGCGACAGCACAACCGAGCGACCCCATCCCGAGCAAAACAAAGAGGGCGGCGATGCGTAACATCTGGGCTATCGCAAGGGTCACGCTGTCTCATGCTTTGCGTCTGAACATCGCCCTCGTGTTCATTGCGCTGCTGGCGGTACTGATCCCCGTCATGAGCGTAACGCTAAATGGCGACGGCACGCTGCTGGGCAAGTGCCAGTCTTTTGTGAGCTACTCTTTCTCGCTGATGTCGATCATCCTCTGCATTTTGACGATCATCATCAGTGCCTACACCTTAAGCGATGAATTCAAGCGAAAATATCTCTACATCGTTCTCTCAAAGCCGATACACAGGGCCCAGATCGTCGTTGGAAAGCTGCTGGGCATCCTGCTGATCGATATCATGCTCCTGGCGGGCTTTTGCTTTATCATCGGGCTGTTGAGCCTGCTGATTCCACGGTTTTCCGAGACAAGCGATTCGGAAATCGCCTATGTCAAAGATGCCTTTTTCAACGCGCGGGCCGTACTGCGGGACGAGATCGACCGCGAGATGGTCCAGCAAAGGGCCGTGGAAAGATACCGGGAGATGGAAGAAAAGGGAACGGTTCCCGAGGGAATGCACCCGATGAAGGTCATCAATTCGCTGCGGGCCGAAGAACTCGGTAAGATCCGCAACATCCAGCCGGGCACCGAGCGGGTCTTTGAATTTGAAAACCTCAATGTATCCCCCGACCCGAATGAATTTATCGCTGTCAAGTTCAAATTCACCTCTGCCACCTACGCCCCGGACGAAAGGGTCCACTCAAACTGGTACATCGGCGACCTTCGCCAGGAGGGCCAGGGCCCCGGCCAGACCGGCACACCCGTTTATGCCTTCGAACGCTCGGACAAAGAGGGCGTCACCCAGGAGATCATGGTCCCCGCCAACGCCGTCGCAGAGGATGGATTCCTCGCCATCGGGGTCTTCAACCCGTTCATTAACCAATCCACCATTGATCCAACCGAAGTCCGCATTCTCGTCGGCAATTCAAGCTATACAGGCAACCTGGCCCGGGCCGGCGCAATGATACTCACCCGGCTGATCTTCCTGGCCGCATTGGGGGTCTTTGCCTCCACATGGGTCAGTTTTCCCACGTGCATACTCATCGGCTCGGTGTTCTACTTCATCGGCTCGGTCAACAGCTTTATTTTTGAATCCCTCGAGTACTTCGGTGAAAATCCAAGTGAAATCTACCAGGCGATTGTCGGGGCAATCGTCAACCTGCTGCCTCGTTTTGACGGCCCCAACAGCCCGAACAACTCCCTGCTGGCCGGCGAGCTGATCCGCCTGGGCCAGTTGGGCAAAATGTTTTTCATGACCGTATGTATTAAATCCCTGCTCCTGACAGGGCTGGGGACATGGATCTTCAGCAAACGGGAGATCGCCAAAATAACTGTCTGATTGCTTATGCGCACAAAAGATATACTCATAACTGTTTTATGTATTCTGATCTCGCTGGGCCTGCTGGTCTCCGCGTCGATGCTCATCGAACCGATCCACAACGATCGCCAGGACATCGGCATGATCGAAAATGCCCCGCTCGAAAACGCTCCGCCGGGCCTGACCTTCGCTACCGTGGCAATGGGCGCCTTCCGCGGACTGGTCGTCGACTGGCTCTGGATCCGCGCCGACAAACTCAAGGAAGAAGGCCAGTTTTTTGACGCCAAGCAGCTTGCAGAATGGATCACGGCCCTTCAACCGCGATTTGCCAGTGTCTGGGACTTCCAGGCCTGGAACATGGCGTACAATATCTCGGTCACCTTCCCGGAGTCACAATGCGGCGAACGCTGGCGATGGGTCAAAAACGGCTACGAACTGCTGCGCGATAAGGGAATCCCCACCAATCCCAACCGCATCCTGCTCTACCGTTCGCTGGCCTGGATTTATCAGCACAAAATCGGCGGACTGACGGACAATTGCCGAAAGTACTACATCCGCGAAATGGCCCTTTCGACCCGGTGGGTCCTCGGCCCCAATCCAACCCCGGAATTTTTCCAGGCCCTCCTCGAAACCCCTGAGGACATCAGCTACATCATGGACGATCCCAAAGCGGTATCGATCCTTGACCGCCTGGTTCAATATGAATCTTCTTTCGAATCAAGAACCGACGTGCTCGACAGTTGGCTCAACCTCGTATATCTTACTCAAAACTTCTCGGAAGATACGCAGGTACTGATGCAGGGCAATGAAGAAGAGAATACAACGCTTCGCAAGATTGATCTTTTTGTCCGCGCCCGGCAGATTCGGGAAGAATGGAACCTCGATATCGAGACAATGATCGAAGTCAACGACCGTTACGGCCCGTTTCGTTTTGACGACCCCAATTCCCGGATGCCCATGGACTGGGAAAATCCGCACACACATGCGATCTACTGGGCACACCTGGGCCTCCAGCGAGCCGGCCATGACGGCGACTTTACCGCCAACGAGAAGAACACCGACCGGATCATCGCCCATTCCCTGCAATCGCTCTTTCGTTTCGGACGCATAGTTTTTTACCCGCAGGAAAACAACCAGGGGGTTTCGGTGTTCATGCTGCCGGATATGCGGTACTTTGATGTCCTGGACCTCGAGTGGAAAAAACGAATCGAAAAATACGAAACCAGCGACAAACGCGGTGCAACAGGCATGAAGGACGGCCACCGCAATCTCCTTCGAATCTCCGTTGTGAATTTCTACCAGGCAGGCCAGGTCGAAAAAGCAAAAGAAATTTACCGGCAATTGCGGGAAAACTATCCGCGTCCCGAGTTCAACCAGCCCATGATGAGCTTCATCCAAAGCAGTATTCGCGAACAGCTCAGCTCCATCGATGTTCACACCGCAACACAGTGGATCATCACCGGGCTAAAGCAATCCATGTTCCGCTACGCGCTTTATGAAGACGAAGAATCATTCGCACGCGAACGCTTTGCCCGCGAAATTTACGATATGTACGTCAAGGAATATCACTTTGACGATGACAATTCCCGCCTCGCACTGCCCCAGTTCAACTGGCTTCGCTACAGGGCGTTTGTCCAGTTCCTCGACGACGCCACATACCCGCAGAACATGCGGGCCAACCTGCTGGCACGTATGGAAAAGGAACGGCCCGATATTTACGAAAAACTAAACGAAATCTTCAAGACAGAACAGAAAGAGCTCGAACAGATGCGTGAGCATCAGCAGGAGCAGGAAAACGCGATACCCGGCAGTTCCGGACTCTAGAACTGGTTTCATAACTGCTTTGTAGGTGTAAAATATGATCTTTTTTTCTCTGGCAAGGAGGTCGAAGCAGACATAGTCCCCCTACGTCGATGCAGACCGACTCTGACCAGGGAGGAAAAGGGCAATTTTACAGCACAAATGAGTTATGAAATAAGTTCTGGTTTCCTTGAAACAATTCACAAGGAAAACGGATTTCCATCTTGATATTCACCAGAGAATCCGTATCCTGAGTCTGAGCGTATGAATTGAAACAATCACGGAAGATAAGAAAATACAGGGATGATGATGCACGATGTTTTCGCAGAACCGATACCTTCACCGCAGTTGACACCCTCTCAGCAGAAAGCGGTTGACCATATAGACGGCCCGATTCTTGTACTCGCCGGCCCGGGCAGCGGGAAAACCCGCGTCATTACGTCGCGAATTGTCGCGATGATCCGTGCCGGTATCCCCGCGTGGAACATCTGCGCAATCACGTTTACCAACAAGGCTGCTGGCGAAATGAAAGAGCGCGTCGAGGCCTACAGCGAATCCCGCGGTGTGCACGTCAGTACGTTTCACTCGCTGTGTGTACGCATCCTCCGCCGCTACGGCCAGTTTGCGGAAATCGAAGCCAATTTCAGCATCTATGACGATTCCGACCAGAAACGCTGCATGAAAGAGGCCATCCGCTCGTGCGACTATGACACCTCCAGCCTCACCCCGGCCCGAATGCTTGCAGCGGTCTCCAAATGTAAGAACCGTCTCGAACTGCCCGCGGACCTGGCCAATGACATCGGCGACTATTACAGCAAGGCCCTGTTTCGCACCTATGAGAAATACCAGAAAATCCTCCGCGCCAATAATGCCCTCGATTTTGACGACCTGCTGCTCTACACCGCGCTGCTGCTCAAAAACAACCAGGACGTCCGCACCCAACTGGCCAACCAGTTCCAGTATCTGCTCGTCGATGAATACCAGGACACCAACCACGCCCAGTACCAGATCGCGCACGGCCTGGCCGCCCCGCACGGCAATATCTTCGTCACCGGCGACCCCGACCAGTCCATTTACCGCTGGCGCGGGGCCGACATCACCAATATCCTTGCCTTTGAAAAAGACTGGCCCAATGCCGAGGTCATAAAGCTCGAAGAAAATTTCCGCTCCACACCCTCCATCCTCGCCATGGCGGACAAGCTGATCTCCCTGAACAAAAACCGAAAGCCCAAAACGCTGATCCCGACCCGCGAAGACACCAAACCGCCCGAAATCCAGGCCTGCCCGGATGACAAAACCGAGGCCGGACACGTGGCTGATCAAATCGCCGAACTGCTCCAGGCCGGCCAGAACGCCGCGGAGATTGCCGTCTTTTACCGCGTCAACTCCATGAGCCGTTCGCTCGAAGAGGCGTTTGTCACCCGGCAGATTCCCTACCAGGTCGTCCGCGGCGTCGAGTTTTATTCCCGCAAGGAAATCCGCGACATGCTCGCCTATCTAAAGCTCATGGCCAATCCAAGTGACGATGCCGCCTTCCTGCGTGCGGTACAAACCCACCCGCGGGGAATCGGCAAAACCACGCTCGAACGACTCGCCGCCTTTGCTTCGCAGTATATGCTCTCCCTGTACGCCGCCGCGGCCCAGGCGGACAAAATCGGTTCCATCAGTGCCGGGGCCCGCACAAAAATCAAGGCCTTTCACAAAATAATTGAAGGCCTAAAAAACCAATACGCCCAGGGCAGTGTCTCACAGCTCATGGAAGAAACCTTCGACCAGACCGGTTACGAAACGCACCTGCAAAAGCAATCCGAAAAAGAGGAAGCCGCCATAGAGAACATCGATGAGCTTATCAACGCCGCCTCGCGCTACGACCAGACCGCCGAAGAACCTTCGCTGCTTGACTACCTCCAGTCCATCGCGCTGTACAGTGATACCGACGCCTACGACCCCGAAAGCGGAAAGGTCAGCCTCATGACCCTCCACGCGGCCAAGGGACTCGAATTTGAACAGGCATTCATCGTCGGACTCGAAGAAGGCCTGCTCCCGCATGAACGCAGCATGGAAAGCGAGGAAGAGCTCGAAGAGGAACGCCGCCTCTTCTTTGTCGGAATCACACGGGCCAAGGACCGCCTGTATATTTCCTATGCCCGCCACCGCGTGATCCGCGGGCAGTTCATGAGAACCATCCCGTCGAAATTTCTCTATGAAATCGGCTACAGCCCGGAAACGGACGATGACTTTGCAGACAGCCCCGGGCCGCTCTCCGCGGGCAATGCCTTCGGCTCGCCCGATACCGCCCAGCGCCAGCAGCGAATCCAGGAACTGGCACAGGAACGCGGAAAAGGCGACGGTTTTACACCCGGCGAACTGGTCCGCCACGGGAAATTCGGTCTCGGACGCATCAAGGAATACCTCCCCCTTGGTGACAACAGTGTCGTTGTGGTCAAATTCAACTCCGGCAAGACCAAAAGCCTCATGCTTAAATATGCCCGCCTCGAAAGAATGGAGAATTAACGCCCAAATCCCCCGAACGCATATCCATGACGAAAAGGCGTAAAATCTCTGCATTTGTTCAGATTTTCCCACAATACCGGCCTTTACGACCCGAAATATCGGTGTATAATACCATTTTACGCTACATGTAAATCAGACAAAGGAGAGCTTGAAAATGGCAAATAATCAGATTCATTTATACTATAAAAATGTCACTTCCGAAATCATCGGTGAAGATCACGGAATCAAACCCTCCCAGTTCAAAGAGCTTGCCCGGATTACTTCCGACGCCGTTGAGGAAGTTAATCGCCAGAGAGACGAAGGGCAGATTCCCTACCGCGACCTGCCGTACCGTGAGGACTACCCCCAGCAGGTCCGGGCAATCGCCTCGCAGGTCCGTGACCAGTTCGACAATTTCGTGGTTCTCGGCATCGGCGGATCAGCACTGGGCAATATCGCTCTTCAGACCGCGCTTAACCCTTACATGTATAATATGGACGAAAAACAGCGAAAAGGCAGCCCCAGGCTCTTCGTTTTTGACAATGTCGATCCCATGCAGCTTTCCAGCTTTCTCGACTGGATCGAACCGCAGCTCGACAAGACTGTCTTCAACGTCATCAGCAAGTCCGGCCGAACCGCGGAAACCGCCTCGCAGTTTATGACCATTCGCACACTGCTCAAGGAAAAACTCGGCCCCGATTCCCTCAAAAAGCACATCATCGCCACCACCGACACCGCCCAGGGAACCATGCGGAAAATCACAGACGATGAAGGATACCAGAGCCTGGTCGTCCCGGACGGCGTAGGGGGGCGATTTAGCGTACTTAGCCCCGTTGGTCTGCTAAGCGCCGCCGTGTGCGGCATCGATATCGAAGCCCTGCTCGACGGGGCCCGGCAAATGGACGAAAAAACCAAAAACACCGACGTCCTCGAAAATCCCGCGGCCCTCAACGCCGCGATCAACTGGACCTACTACAACCGCGGTAAACCCATTTCCGTGATGATGCCCTACTCGTATCACCTCAAGGACCTTTCCGACTGGTACCGCCAGCTCTGGGCCGAAAGCCTCGGAAAAACCACCAATATCCACGGCGACGAAGTCTTCGTCGGACCGACCCCCGTAAAAGCCCTGGGCACAACCGACCAGCACAGCCAGGTCCAGCTCTACCGCGAAGGGCCCAACGATAAGCTCTTTACCTTCCTGCAGGTAAAGGAAATGTCTCCGGAAATGACCATCGGCGAAAATCCGCCCAGTGCACCGGAACTCGACTATCTCGCTTCGAGCACGATGGCCAAACTCTTTGAAAGCGAAAAAATCGCCACCGAATACGCCTTGGCCAAAAGCCTGCGTCCGAGCATGACTGTCCTCTTTGACGCGATTGACGCCTCCACGGTAGGGCAGTTTATCTACCTCTTCGAGGTCACAACCTCGATTGCAGGCGTCCTGTTTGAAATCAACGCTTACGATCAGCCGGCCGTGGAACTCGGTAAAGAGGCAACTTTCGCACTCATGGGTCGCAAGGATTTTGTCCACCTCGCCGATGCGATTGAGCCATTTAACAAAATTGATCGTGATTTCCTTGTATAACTGTGGTACAGTGAAACGGTACAAAAGCATTGACCGGAGATTTTTTTAGGAAGATCGCATGAATTATGCTGTGATTATGGCAGGGGGATCCGGAAAGAGACTCTGGCCGCTGAGCCGTGAAGCACGCCCCAAGCAGGTCCTTCGCCTTCTGGACGGACAAACGCTGCTTCGACGCTGCTTCGACCGCTTAACAAAGATATTTGACGACAGGAATATCCTGGTTTTAACCAATGCCGGGTATGCAGATGTCGTTCGCGAGAATCTGCCAGAGGTGCCCATCGGGAATGTGATTGCC
This sequence comes from uncultured Pirellulales bacterium, assembly GCA_964454745.1. Classification (GTDB taxonomy): domain Bacteria; phylum Planctomycetota; class Phycisphaerae; order Sedimentisphaerales; family Anaerohalosphaeraceae; genus CAYVUI01. The sequence goes on from CAYVUI010000003.1 coordinate 18,427, forward strand.
GAACCTGCCGTGAGGGATACATCCGGGGCAATCGGGCTCGCTGCCGCCATTTTGAGCAAATTCGATCCCAACGCCACCATGGCCGTAGTCACGTCGGACCAACTGATCGAACCGGATGATATGTTCTCAAAAAGCATCGAAGATGCCCTTGAATTCGTCGAAAATAATCCAAAGGCAAAGATTACCTTCGGAATTCCTCCCACTTTTCCCAGTACGCAACTGGGCTATGTAAAAATAGGAAAAACTCAATCCCGGGGCAAATCGGGCGATGAAATCTACCGCGTCGATTCCTTCCGCGAAAAACCGGATAAAGACACCGCCCGCCAATACGTCGGTTCCGGGCAGTATCTCTGGAACTCGGGCATGTTTGTCTGGAAAGCCAAAACCATCCTCAGCGAGCTCATGCAGTTTGAACCGGCCACAGCCGAACCGCTCAAGAGAATTGCCTCCAACTGGGACGGCCCCCGTGAGCAGGACACCCTCAAGGAATGGTTCCTAAAGCTCCCAAAGGTCAGCATCGACTACGCCGTAATGGAAAGAGCCACGGAGGTCTATGCCCTGCGTTTGAACTGCCGCTGGCTGGATATGGGCTCGTTCGCGGCCCTGGCCGATGTCATCAGTTCCGACGCCAGTGGGAATATCGTCGTCGCCGGGCACAGCGAGCTGCTCGACAGCCGCAACAATGTCATCGTAACCGAGGACAAGGGCCACATGATCGCCGCGATCGGGCTGGAAAATATGGTCGTTGCCCATAGCCCGGATGCCACGCTGGTCTGTCCAATCGATGAGACCCACCGTCTCAAGGAACTCCTCGAGCTCATTCGCCAGGACACGGACGGCAAGTTCCTGTAAACGGGGAAGTGAGATGCGCTGGCTGGCAATTGACCACGGAACCAAACGCACCGGGATCGCAATCTGCGATGACAGTGAAACCCTCGCCGGCCCGCTTTGCATGATCCCAACTGATGGCGGCTTGGTAGATAATATTGTGAAAATTATCACAGCAGAAAACGCCGGGGGAATCGTTCTGGGCCTGCCGCTCAATATGGACGACACCGAAGGCCCGCAGGCCAAAAAAGTACGCGAATTTGCCGCAGAACTGGACAAAAAAACACAGGTGGAGATCATTTTTTTCGATGA
>CAYVUI010000003.1:19576-64159 GCA_964454745.1 uncultured Pirellulales bacterium
CTCAAGTTTCGAAGCCGAGCAAAAACTCATCGGCCTGGATTTGACCCGAAAAAAGAAAAAAAAACACATCGATGCCATAGCCGCCGCAGCCATTCTCCAGGCATTTCTCGATTCTCGAAAACCTTAAAGGCCGATTGAGGCCCCAAAAGATGGATTCTCTGCTCGATAACTGGATTTTGCGGACATTTTTTATTTACACCCACCCCCCACAGAGGTATGATATACAAGGTAAAAGATAGTGAGGCAATGAGGCCTCAGAAACGATGACCCAAAGCAGGGGATACGGTATGGGACAACACAACGCCTCCACACCAGAGAACAAACCGCGGATTCACAAAGTTTCCGATGCCGAACAGCTTGCCCACGCAGCTCTTGAACACTTTCTCAAGGATGCGAAAAAAAGCATTGAAGAACATGGGAAATTCCGCGTCGCCATTTCGGGCGGACATACCCCGGAACGCTTCTTCCATCTACTTGCCGAAGACCCGGATGCCGAAGAAATCCCATGGGAAAATGTCGATATCTTCTGGGTCGACGAACGCTGTGTTCCGCCGGATGCCCAGGCAAGCAATTACGGGCTCGCGGCCAATTCCTTTATCGATAAAGTCAATATCCCAAAAGAGAACATTCACCGCGTCATGGCGGAAGTAAACGACTACAGCCGGGCCGTCAAGGAATACGAACAAAACCTTCGTTCGGTTTTTAACCTCCAGACCGGCCAGATGCCCCAGTTTGACCTGATCGTACTCGGCATGGGCGCAGATGGTCACATTGCTTCGCTTTTCCCCAACTCCTATGCCCATTTCGACACCGAAGATCTGGTAACCACCGTATATCTCTTAAACGGCGATTACAATCGCATCACGCTGACCTATCCGGTGCTCCGTGCAGCACGGCACCTGATCGTACTGATCAGCGGGCATGAAAAAGCGGATATCGTAAAAGAAGTGCTCCTGGGCGAGCCCGATGATGTGAAATACCCGGCCCATACCCTCTGGCCAAGCCTGTCAAAAATCACCTGGATCGTGGATGACCCCGCGGGCAAACATCTCTAAAGATGCCTGCGCAGGAATTCCTCCATCGTATGGACTACTTCTTCATAGCTTGGTTTCGAATAATTGAAAAATCCATGCCCCTGGCCTTCAAGAAGCTTGACCTCCGCAGTACCGCCCATTTTTTGTATAGCACCCGCAAATCGAACGGCCTGATCGGGATCGATCACTTCATCTTCGGTTCCATGCAAAAGCAGCGTCACAGGCGGCGGCTGCTTGATCTGACAAATCGCGGAACCCGCCTCCAGGTGCTCCCGTGACAAACCGCCCATGATCTCTTCAAGCCTGTCTTGCCGAAGAAAATTACTCTCCCCGGTATTGATAAGATCAAATCCCCCGTTAAATGCGATATAAACCCTGCACTCGGGAGTCTGCTGGGCCGCAACAGAACTGAGTACGGCTCCTGCCGAGGCACCGGCCAGCCCCATTCGATTGAGATCAAATCCATACCTCTGGGCATTCTCACGGACAAATCCGATCGCAGCCTCAAGGTCAGACATCGCCTGGGCAAACGTATGGCCCTCGGACATCTTGCGATAATTGATCCGGACGCCGGCGACGCCGAGATTTTTCGCCATCCTCTCACTGTGCTTCTTCAATTGTCCGGCCGTACCGGACCAGGAGTGAACATAAATGATAACCGGATGAGGTTCATCCCCGGAGGGTCTATCGATTTCGAGCGTTAGGGCAGTCTCACCAATCGACTTATAGACTTCCTGCGTCCTGGTGATTTGCCGGGTATGATTCGGGAAATCTGTCGGTTTCTTCTCCGTACTGCTGTCTTTGGGCCGGCATCCCAGTCCGCCGGCAAACAGCACCGCCATCACAATTGCCCAAAACCTGTACATATCCAATCCCCGCACTATTGATTCGCCGGAATGCGAAGCTCCATCCCCGGACGAATGGTCACCCCGTCAGGAATCTGCCCGCGGTTCGCATCGATAATACGCCGCCACAGATTCGGGTTGCCGTAATATTTCCGAGAAATCGAAGAAAGCGTCTCCCCGGACTGGACCACGTGAATCAGGTATTGCGGCGATTCAACGGTTGCCGGCTCGGTATCGTTGGAAGCCGCAGGGGCCTGGGATGGGTCCGTCTGCGCCTTCGTCTGAAAATCAGTGGTCTTGGGAATCTCTACGGCAGGCTCAAGTTTGTTCTCCTGGCGGGCCTGCTCAATGATCTGCCTTTCAGAGACATCCAGTTGCTCATCCGTCTGCAGCGAGGGCGGCAGGTCGACCTCGAACCGGTCACTGGGCCAGAAAGAAACTGCCATGGTAGCGATGACTACCATGGCAGCGCCGGCAAGCATTCCGTATTTAAAATCTTTTCGAACCATAAAAATTCAAATGTCCGTCAAGACTCTTTCTTCTGTCCCAGCAGCAAAATCGGGGAGGCAATTGCGATCGAGGAATAGGTACCGATCAGGATACCGATCAGCATCGCGAAGGTAAACCCGCGAAGCCCCGAACCGCCCCAGATGTACATCACCAGTACGACCAAAAACGTGGTAAACGACGTCAGCAGTGTACGGCCCAGCGTCTGGTTGATACTCTCGTTGACCACGTTGGGATTGATAAAGTTCATCTTGCCGCGGTTTTCACGAATCCGGTCAAACACAACAATGGTATCGTTGAGCGAGTAACCAATAATCGTCAAAAACGCCGCGATCATCTCAAGGTTGATCTTGAAGTCACCAATACCCAGCGCCGCGCCAATCGGGCTGCGGGCAATAAACGTACAAACAGTAACCGCACCAAGCGTAATGCACACGTCATGAATCAGGGCCACAATCGCCGCAATGCCGAAGCGGGCACTGCCGAACCGAATCCAGATGTACGCCACGATGGCAATCAGCGAAAGGATAATCGCCTGCAGGGCCTGGTATTGCGACTTCAAACCAATCGAAGGATCGATCTGTGTCACCCGCGCCAATGAAGTCTGCAGCGAACAGGCCATTTCGATCTTTTCTTGCTCATTGGCCGCAAACCGCTGCTCTTCCTCGCTGGTGAGTTCACGATACCCCGCCTCCGGGTGAACACTGACATAGACAAATTCCTTCACGCGGCTGTCCGCCTCAAACGGTGTAAGCTGCGTGTCATAAATCGCGTAGCGATACCACTGGATGTCCTGGGCATCCGGCTTAAAGCGAATATCACGGAAACGCTGTTCGAGACGGTCAGCCGTCGTCTCCTGCGACAGCCGGCAGGTAATCTTCGCGCCGCCGATATAATCCGCCAGCTCGACATCTTCTTCCGACACTTTACCGGTTTCAACAATCGTCACACCCAGGTTTTCCCGGACATCGAGATAATCCCCGAACGCCTGGCGAACCGCCTGGTTGACCACTTCGTTCACTTCCACCTCGGAGATTTGCACTGCGTCCGGGAACGCGGTACTAAGAATCTCCGCGACAGCGCCTTTATTCACCAGGCTCGTTGAAACGGTAAATGCGTTTCCTTCGCTGCTGATTTCGAGATTATACAGCGAACGGCCCAGCTCATCGGCGGCCTTGCGAACGGAAGAGCCTACGGATTCAACCGTCTGCCCCTCGGAAGCGAACGTCACCGTCGCAATCGATTTATTCGTCGCGGTCGTGGTGATTTCATATTCATTGCCGGACTCGCCCACGCTGTACACCTTCGCCGCGGCAAGGTCCGGGTTGCCCATCTCGCTGCCGATCTCACGAATCTTCTGCTCCACGTCCAGCCGCGAAAAGCCCGTGCCTTCCTTAAAGTCAATCTGCACGCTCGTTCCGCCGGTAAACTCGATATCGTACTTGCTGTTCGCCTCGTCGTCCCGGCCGAAGAAAACGGCCATGCTGCCGATGATCAGCAGGGCAGACATCGCGAAGAACACCTTGCGAATCCCCATCCAGCTTACCGAAGGATTCTTGATCAGGCGGTTCATCGTCAGGTGATCGCGAATAATTCGCTTGGAAACCAGCAGGTCAAAGATCACCCTCGTCACGAACAGGGCGGTGAACATACTCGAAAGAATACCCAGCATCAGCACAATCGCAAAGCCCTTGATTTCCTCGGAACCCACATAGTACAGGATAAACGCCGTGATAAACGTCGTCACGTTCGCGTCAAAAATCGTCCGAAATGCCCGGGCATACCCGTTGGCAATCGCCTGTTTGAGGCTGTTGCCCTGATCCTGCTCCTCGCGGATGCGCTCAAAAATCAGCACGTTCGCGTCCACACTCATACCAATCGTCAGGATAATACCCGCGATACCCGGCAGCGTAAATGTCGCACGCAAAATCACCATCAGCCCGAGAATAAACACGATATTCATCAGCAGGGCGATATCCGCAAAGAAGCCCGGCAGCAGGTAATACAAAATCATGAACAGTGCCACCAGCCCAAGACCGACCAGCCCGGCCTTGATCCCCTGGTCGCGGTTGTCCTTTCCCAACGCCGGCCCGATACTCTTTTCCGAGATCGGCACCTCGCTCAGGCTCGCCTGCAATGAGCCTGCATTGAGCTTATTGACCATATCCTGCTGTTCCTGCTGGGTATACTTACCGGTAATCTCACCGCTGGATCGAATCGCACTTTGAATCGTCGGAGCCGAAAGCACCAGGTCATCGAGCAGGATCGCCAGGTTCCGCTGAAGATTATTCTTAGTCAGATCAAAAAACATTGCCCCGCCTATCGGGTCAAAGCTAAAACCAATCGCAGGACGCATTTGCTGATCAGAGGTGGGATAGGCTCTCTTGAGCTGCCAGTTTTTCCCGGAACCCTGCGTCATAATCTCGCCGGGCTGATTGCTCGCCAGCACATAAAACGTCTCGGCAAAGCTGCCCACGATAAAGCTCTGCGATTGCCACTGCGCCGAGGCTTCCGGTGTCTGCTCTTCGAGTTTTTTCCATACATAATTCATGTCCGAGGAAAGTTTCGGCCCGCGCGCCGCCAGTGCCTCCACGTACCCCTGCGCTTCGGAATTACTGATGCTGTTTTCACCCAGCGTAGGCAGAATACGAAATTCAAGCTTACCGCTTCCCCGCAGCATGCGTTTGAGGTCCTCCGGATCGTCCAGTCGTCCGCCCACCTTGGCATACTCATCATAAGCAGCCGTCACCTGGTCGATCAGTTCCTTCCGCTCAGGGAATCGATCTTTCATTGACTCGATACTCTCACGCCGCTCGGCCAGGTCTGGGGGCATCTGCAGCGTCTGCATCAATTCTTCATTGGACAAATTCAGTTCCGATAGAGCACGGCCCGCCTCGGCAAACTGCACGTTATATCCATCTTCCGGATCGGCCAGTTTATTGACGACCTCGGCCCACTGGCCATACGTCTGAAGATACTGCTTGACCAGAAGCTTGGCCCGCGGCTTGCCGAAATTGAGCAGGCTCTCTAAAAGCCCCTCATCTTCCACATCCCCCATATATTCCTCGATCCGCTTATCCTGCGTCACAGGATCCAGCTTGGACCATTTGAGTGCGTTTTCACGCAATGCCTGTTCTTCCAGCCCGGCCTTTTCAAGTTCTTCGCCCAGCTTGACAAGCTTTTCTTCTAGGTTGTCACGCAGCATCTGCGCCTCTTTGCGCTGGTCGTAGGTCCGCGCCAGTTCATCAAGAATCTCACGCCGCTTTTCAGACCCACTGGCAAACTCCGCAAAAATTTCCTCGCGCTGTTCCTTGTCCATCGTCAGGGCACGCTTGATCCGCAGGAGGTTCAGGTTCTGATCCTCCAACTGCTCCAGTGCCGCCTCGAAAGCCTTGCGTTTCTTAATGGTGTTCTCGCTGGCGACAGGCAGATGAATCTCGATGCGCGTATCCCCCTGGGGCCGAATCACGAGGTTGGCCACGTTGCCGGGATCGATTCGCTTGCGAATGATCGGGATCATATTCTGTGCAAGACCTTTACGATCCTCACGAGGCATATCCGTAGCATCGATCTCGTACACAAGTTTCGTACCGCCGGCCAGGTCCAGGCCGGGGCGAAGCTTCTCCTGCGGGGGATAAACCATCAGTGCAGCGAAAACCGTTAATAACACGATCAGCACAATTTTCCAGATCAAGTTGGTATTCATTCTTCGATTCCTGAATTTTTAACTGCGATTTTTCTTTACCATACACCCCCCAAACCGGGGATATTGTATCGTCAAAAAACAATTTTGTCTTATCTTTTTTCCCTGATCTTGACGGAAACCTTTATTTTGCCGAAAAAAAGCTAAAAGCCCGTTTTAAGACCATAAATGCGGTTTACACCTCCGCGGACAGCACTTTCGCCACTGCCCCGGTCGCGATTTTCATCTTGGTATTGTTCGATTCATCAATTTTGATGACAATTTCGTCGTCCTGTACGTCGATCACCGTGCCGAAAATCCCGCCAATCGTGCGGATTCGGTCGTTTTTCTTGATCGAGGAGACCATTTTCTGGTGCTGCTGCTGGCGTTTTTTGGGCCCGCGAATGAACAGGAAGAAAATCACCACGAAAATCGCGATAAACGGCAGAAACTGGATCAGCATATCCTTCATTGTCGGCTGGGGTGCCGGTTCATCGGCGGGGGGATTGCTCCCGTCTTCCGTAGTCATTTCCGTTTCAGAACCCTCTATCGGTGCATCTGACGTCAGTTCTTCGGAATCACTTACCAGTTCTTCACCTGCCTGCGCCATGATCCATAAACTCTTCATATTACTTCCCTTCCATATTCAATTGTTTAATTTCACCGCCGGCATCCGAACTTCCGAAAGGATCCGCCTTTCGCTGTTCATTTGCCCATTGATCAAAACTTCCATCTTGTATTTTTTTCCGAATTTGGGCCATCAGCCGCTGGTAGTACCGCAAATTATGTATCGTCACCAGGATCGGCCCGAGCATCTCGTTGACATTGAACAGATGCCGGATCGTACCGACCGAAAAATTCCGGCAGCAGTAACAGTCGCAGCCCGGCTCGATCGGCTCTCTCGATTCCGTATATTGCTGGTTCCGCAGCCGCACGGGTCCGTTCATCGTAAACGCGAAAGAATTTCGCCCGTTTCGCGTCGGCAGCACGCAATCGAACATATCGACACCCGCCTGCACCGCCGCGATGATATCCGCCGGCATGCCTACGCCCATCAGGTACCGCGGCTTTTCCGGGTCCAGCAAAGGCGCCGTAAAATCAACGGTTCGCACCATATTATCATGCCCTTCTCCGACACTGAGGCCGCCAATCGCGTACCCGTCAAAACCGATCTCCATCAGCTCCTTTGCACAACGCGCTCGCAAATCGTGGTCCGTGCCGCCCTGGACAATCCCGAAAAGCATCTGGTTCGCATTGCCGTGTGCCTCTTTGCACTGCCCGGCCCAGCGGATCGTACGCTCGACGCAGGCCTCAAGGGCCTCTCTCGACGCCGGCCACGGGGCACACTCATCAAAACACATGATCACATCCGCCCCGAGGCGGTTTTGTGTTTCAGTCGCCACCTTTGGGTCCAGGTAAATCCGGGCCCCGTCGATATGGCTGGCAAATTCGACCCCGTCATCACCGATCCGATTAAGCGTACTGAGCGAAAAAACCTGGTAACCGCCGCTGTCGGTCAGGATCGGTCCGTCCCAGGCCATCATTTCATGCAGGCCGCCGAGAGTTTCCACCGTATCCACACCCGGACGAAGGTACATATGATAGGTATTGGCAAGGATGATCTCCGCGCCAACCTCCTTTAGCATATCCGGCAAAATCCCCTTTACACTCGCCCGCGTGCCCACCGGCATAAACGTCGGAGTCGAAACACTGCCATGAGCAGTATGCAAGCGGCCCAGCCGTGCCTGGCTGTTTTTATCCCGGCCAAGCAGCTCGAATCCGAGCGAAGCCATCAGTATTTCCTCGCAATTCGGGATTCGGGATAATAGTGAAAAAGAATTTCTTCCGCGGTCTTGCCCATTTTTGCCATGGCCTGCGCCCCGTACTGGCTCATACCGACACCGTGGCCGTAGCCGCGCCCGGAATGAAAGCGGTACACATCACCGACACGAATCACCTCACACGCGACGCTCTTGATCTTGCGTCCGGTCGGGTCAATCGTCAGGCGAAGGTCTTCCCCGCGAAGGAAGCCTACCTTGCCGTTCTTACCGGTCAGCCGAAACGAATGCGTCCGCGAAAAATTACCGTAATCACTTTCCTTGTGGGGCTCGATCTTCACGATCTCTTCAAGATTCGCAAGAGAAGGGTACCTTTTGATCAGCTTGTCGCTGACCTCCTTTGCGTTAAACTCCGCCGCCGGCCAGAAAAACACGCTCGGCTTGGTCGTCATCTTGCAGTACGGGCTGTCCACGCCGCGAAGAGACGGATACGAATCGCCGAAAACATTCCTGCTGTTCTCGGTATGCCCGCCGCTGGTGGAATGATAATAGGTTGGAAAGATATCCCATCCGTGATCCTGCCTGCATTCGAGCACCTGCCCGGACGTGGAAAGCACCGCGTTCCAGACACTCGTCGTCTCCGCGTCGATCCCCTTGTACACCTGGCTGGCCTGGGTGCATTTTACATCCCAGTCTCTCCGCGAACCAAACCGCCGTTTGTTAAAAAACGCATACGTCCGCGCCGCAATCGCCTGGGCACGCAAGGCCTCACGGTTCCATGAAGCCGGCATCTCCGCACCGACCACACCGCCGAGATACGCCTCCATCGGAACAAGGTTCACGACATCGAACGTCTCGCCGCCTTCATTTACGCGAAAGATCAAATGCCCGCGATAGGTCCGCTCATTAAGCCGGACAACATGCGGCGTAAGCGTTCGAAGCTCCACGCGCTGCGTCATCAGCCGCTTTCCGATCTTCATCTTGCCCGAGACAATCCGAACCGGTTTCTCCCCGCCCGGATTCTCGACCGGCGTGATCCGAAACGAATTCTCGTCAATCAGCTCAAAGCCGCCTTTGCTTTGAATTTCACACGCTGTAATATTGTCAAAGAGCAACACGCGAACCCAGTTGTCCGGCGGCAGGTTCATGCCCGGCGTCGCCTGGAAAAGCTGCTTACGCTGGCAACTGATCGCAATGATTAGAAAAAACAATGCCAAGGCCCACGTCCATAAAAGGGCGGTCTTGACATTGAATTTATGCTTCATCCTTGAGCGAAAAGAAACCGTATCAACCTCCCGGTCTTAATCCAGGGTCCGAAGGTTCAGGTTAAACTGAACCAGTCGATCCTTAATTTCATTCAAACTCGTTACACCGAAATTCTTGCAGCCCAGAAGCTCCGCTTCCGTTTTCGCCACAAGGTCGCCAATGGTGCGAACCCCAAGACGGGACAAACACCGCCGACTGCGGACAGAAAGCTCCAGGTCATCCACCGGCTTGGAAAGCATCGAATCATCCGCACCCTCGGGCAACTGCGCCTTGGCCACTGCCGCGGCGGGCTTATCCTGGATCGCCATACCCAGCGAAAGGCTCTTGGTATCCAGGATCTTTTTAATCTCGTTAAGGCTCGTTTCGCCGAAGTTTTTATACGAAAGCAGCTCCGCCTCGGTAATCCGCAGCAAATCGCCCAGCGTGCGGATATTCATCTTACGCAGGCAGTTGCGGGAACGAACCGAAAGCTCAAAGTCCGTAATCGGGATTTCGAGAATCTTGTTCTGCTTATCGAGGCGTTTCTCTTTCTCCTCGTCATAGATCATGCTGCGCGAGCTGTCGATATCCCGCAGGAACATCCCGGCCTTGGGATGGTTCGGATGCGAATCCAGCACAACCTCAACACAGTGGCTGGCCTTGTCATATTCACCCAGATCTTCATACAGCACCGAAAGGTTCAGCAGGGCGTTGACAAACACAGGAGACCCCGATGTAATCTGCTTGTAATAATTCATCGCGGATTTTTCATCCCCGCGAAGATCACAGGCATACGCCAAATGGAACAGGGCACGCGGATGATGACTGTCGATCTCGACGGCGATTTCATAATGGCCAACCGCCTCTTCGTATTCACCCGTAGCGTCACAAAGGCGACCCATCTGGTAATGATATTCTGAGCTGACACGGTTGAGGTTTGCGCAGTTTGACAGCTCCTTTTGCGCCTTCTCAAGCTCACCCGCCATACGCCAGCAGCCCGCCTTGGCAAGCGTGACATTCAGCGATTCCTCGCCTTTCGTTTGGGCCGCGTCATACGCCGCGATGGCATCCTCAAAACGCCCCAGCTTTTCATACGTCCAGCCAAGGACCATCTGCCCCTGGCTGCTCTGAGCCCCCTCGAGCGTCGAAGCCGCACTCGTATACCGGCCCAAAATATACTGCCCGATACCAAAAGCCTCTTTCTGGTCCGTTTTCTGACCCAGAAGCTCGTCAAAGTCCATCTGGTTCTTCTCGCCGGCATTGACAAAACAGCCAAGCTTCCGGATATCATCCAGTGAAGGAAGCGTTGCACCGAAAAGGTCAATCGTGTTCTCTGCAAGTGACAGCATCGATTCGTTCTCCTGTCTTAACATTTTACTTTCTGTCCCTGAATGAAAAATGGGATAAATCTCGTATTATAGAGACTAAGCCCGGGATTGCAACCCCTTTTTAGACTTCCGGGCTCTATTTTTCAGCTTTTCGCCAGCTTGACCACCGCCGTCTCGATCTCACCCCCGCACCGGGTCGAAAAATTGATCGCTGCCTCCACCGAACGCTCGGCCAGCTCTTTCGCCGTCAGATCACTGTCATAAAGACTGTATATAGATCCAAGGGCAAAATCCTCTCCCGCACCGATGGCATAGTACTTTTCAAACGAATTCACACTCAAATCACTGTCCACGTGGAAAATCCCGTTGCGGTTGACAATCAGAAAGGAAGAATCCAGGTTTCCAAACGGCGATTCATTCTCTTTATCGCACTGATCATTGACAAAAGTGTAATTTTCATGCAGTTCTTTCCACAATCGCAAAAAGAACTTGAATATCCCCTGTGAGGTCATCAGGGACGGATTTTTCACCTTTTTCAGGAAATCATCGAGGATATTGTCGTACAAACCCCACCCGGTCGACCCGACATACGAGCTGCCGATCTTCCGAAACTTGATGCACCTGTGATTATCCGTACTGATCCGTACCGAACCCCAGTAAGACTGCGTATCGCAACCGATAACCGCGTAGGGACCTTTTTGAACCGCTACGATAATTGACATGTATTAAAACCCTTACTAATAAACAACTTACAGCTTTCACTCGACGAACATAAGGGCTTTTCTCTGCGCCGGATCAGGCTTATTTATACGCCTGCTCGGGGTCGAAAACCTTCTCGGCAACAAAACCAAGCTCCGTCGTGGCTCCGGGCTTGACTTCACGATAAAAACAAGACTGGTATCCAACGTGGCACTGTCCCTGGTCCACGCTCACTTTTAAAATCAGACAATCCTGATCGCAATCAACCAAAATCTGTTTCACCTTCTGCACATGGCCGCTCTGCTCACCCTTTTTCCAGAGTTTCTGGCGGCTGCGGGAGAAAAATACCGCGTTGCCTGTCTCCAGCGTAAGCTTCAGGGCCTCATCATTCATGTAGGCGACCATGAGGATATCGCCGGTCTCGGCATCCTGGCTGATGGCGGTAATCAGGCCCTTATCGTCAAATTTAGGCTTAAATGTCTTACCGACCTCGATTTCCTTCTTTTCTGCTGACACTCGTTTACACTCCTGTAATTACTGAATTAATCAATTGAAAAGATACTATTTAATCACTAAACTACCTCAACTCAAGACTATTTTAAAATTGATTTCAAGGCGAACGGATTGTCTGACAGCAGCAACAAAAAAAAGGGGCGGATATCCCTGATTCTCAGGATCGCCATCGCCGCGGGTGCCCTGTACCTCGTATTCCGGGGCGAGAATATCCGGGAATTATGGCAAACCCTCATCAGCATCAATCCGCTAAGCCTGATTGCCGCATTCCTGCTCTACTGGCTCGGACAGGTCATCTTTGTCTACCGCTGGCGGAGCATCCTGTCAGTCCAGAACGTAAAACTCAGCATCCTCGACGGCTTCAAACTGCACATGATGGGTCTTTTTTATAACAATTGTCTGCCCAGCGCCGTCGGCGGAGACATTCTCCGGGCATGGTACGTCACCCGTCACGCCCCCGAGGGCAAGAGGGTGGAAGCGGCATTTAGCGTAATTATGGATCGATTTGTCGGTCTTACCGGGATGATCGCGATGGCACTGGTCGCCTTTGCATTCGCTCCGCCCATCAGCCATAAGCCGGAAAATCATCAAACCGCGGCCGCACCCGGCCCGATTCAGGTCATTGCAGATCATCGATGGCTTATATTCGGGGTTTTTGCCGGACTTGTCCTTGCCGCCGGCGGGGCCCTGTGCATCAAACCGCTGCGTAAAAAATTCTTTCACCTGGCGGTATCGGCATGGCAAAAGGGGTGGCATCTGGCCCATAAGTGCTTGACCGCAGCGAAGTTATATTTCAAAAAACCCCTGACAATCTTCGTGGCGTACCTCCTGACCTTTTTCAACCAGTCCGTCCAGATCATCGCCCTCTATATTATTGGAAAAAGTCTGCAAATGGACGTAGATATCAAATATTATTTTATATTCTTCCCGATCTCGTGGATGATCGGCGCTGTTCCCATCAGTATCGGCGGCATCGGTTTTATGGAAGGGTGGCTCAAAATCGCATTTTCACAGCTTCCGGGCGTTTCTACGACCCAGGCCGCGGCAATCGGCATTTTCCAGCGGATTCTCTGGCTGTTCGGCTCTCTGCCCGGCGTCATCGTCCATTTGAGCGGCGCACACTTGCCCCGTCAAAAAGAAGAGTTTTTTATTGACGATATCGAAAATCTTACCTAGAATACAAAGTGTTAGAACCTTGTTAAATTCCTGTTTCTAAAACGGAAACCACGGTTTTTATACTGTAGACCGCCCGGAGGGTGTTTTCACTCTCGGGACGGATAATAATAGATGTGGATTTATATCCACAAAATACGAAATAATCAAAAGCCGTAGTGGATGCGGCCAAGAAAATATACTGAACGCTTAAAGTGCAAAGGATTGTAAACTGCACAAATGCAAGCTCTTAAAAATTTCAGAACCCTGTTTTTAAGGGGCATGGCGGCCCTTTTACCTACTATCGTCACGATCTGGGTTTTTGCTCAATGTTATACATTTGTCCAGACCAATATCAGTACGCCTATTAATCGCGGACTGGTACAGATACTGGTCAGTGTGTTTGAGTGGTACCCGAACGTAAGCGAACAGCAGCGAAAGGATTTCGTCCTGGAACGCCAGCCCACACTTTCCGAGGATCGCAGTGCGCTCCAGCGGCGCATTTCGGAAAAAGAGGTCGTAAAGACCCTCAGGGTTCAGGTCGCCGAAGAATACTGGGTCTATGGGCCCGGCAGGGCGGCAGGGTTTATTATCGCGATGATCGCGGTCGTCATTCTGGGGGCATTCCTGGCCAGCTTCATCGGAAGATCGCTGTGGAGACTGGTCGAAAAAACGTTCCTCAGACTTCCCCTGGTCAAACAGGTTTACAACCCTGTACGCCAGATCACGGATTTTCTTTTGACCAAAAAGGACATCCAGTTTAATAAAGTAGTCGCCCTGCAATACCCTCGTAAGGGGGTATGGGCCATTGGCCTGGTAACCGGAAAAGGGTTAAGCCGGGTAAATGAGATTCATAAACGCGAGTTTGTGACCGTTTTTTTGCCGACGTCCCCGACCCCTTTTACCGGGTATGTAATGCTGACGCCGCGGGAAGAAACCATTGAGCTGGATATGACCATTGAAGAAGCACTTCGCTTTACGGTCAGCGGAGGGGTAATTACCCCGGCCCAAAGCGATGCTTTTGAAGAATTTCGAAGTAGAAAACAGGAACCGCTCACTGAGCAATTGAATGTCAAAAAAGTAGAATAAGGAGCAGATCATGCAAATTACCCTCACGGGCAAGCATATTGATATTACCGATGCAATCCGAAGCTACGCGGAAGAAAAATGTGCCAAGCTTCCCCGTTACTTTGATCTGATCTCGCAGATTGAGGTCATCATCGACGGCAACGCGGACGGCGGCCACAAAATGGTCGAAATCATTACCTCCGCAGACCATTATAATGATATTATCGCCAAAGAAACCGGCGATGACGTATATGCCTGCATTGACATCGCAGTGGATAAAATCGAGCGGCAGCTTACCAAACAGAAGGAAAAACAACGCAATCATAAACACACTCCCTCCGCGCAGGGAATGCCGATTGAAGAACCCGAGAGTGAATAGCTGCGATCAACTTCAACAGTCAGGAGAACCTATGAAACTGGCCGAGATCATTTGTTTTGATGCGATCATCCCTCAGCTTAAGTCCGAGGACAGGGACGGCGCAATCAATGAACTTATCGACAGCCTCGAAAAGGCAGGCAAACTCAAAAAGCCGGACGTCGATGCTATCAAGCAGTCTGTAATCCAGAGAGAAAATGAAGCGAGTACAGGCATCGGCAAAGGGGTCGCCGTTCCGCATGCCAAGGTCGATGGACTCAAAGGCGTCATGGGTGCCCTCGGAGCACGCAACGAGGGAATTGATTTTAATTCACTGGACAAAAAACCGGTCTATTCCATCATTTTGCTTTTAAGCCCCTCGGACAATAACGACAGGCATCTCCAGGCAATGGAATGCATATTCAGCCATTTGCAGAAAGATGATTTCCGCAAGTTTCTCCGGCAGTCCGTCACCATCGAACAGTTCAAAGATGTGCTGATCGACGCAGACGAGTCCGGCGGATTTTAACGGCAAAGGCAATTGGAGTATAAGGGATTGGGACAAGGCGCAGCCGAAATCCAAGTCGAAATTCGCAATGCAGACGGCCTGCACATGAGACCCGCCATGCAGTTTGTCGATGTGGCCAGTCAGTTCAAGGCTGATATCAAGGTCAGCAATGAAGATACCACGGTCGATGCCAAGAGCATTATGCAGATGACCATGCTGGCGGCAACCTGCGGAACCCGGCTTACGATACGCGCCGTGGGCTCGGATGCCGATGAGGCCATTGATGCCCTGAGAAAACTCGTGGAAGATGAGCAGTTTCACGAAGCCGAGCCAACAGGATAGGAAAGAAAGAACATGCAGATTAAGAAAGGAATTGCGGTATCACCGGGCATTGCAATCAGCAAGCCGCTGGTGATCGATTCACGGGATTACCGGATCCCGCGGCGTGCGATTATGCCCTCTGAAAAAGAGCCGCAGATCCGCCGTGTGCGCAATGCCTTTGCCAAAGCGATTAAGGAATTAAGCAAGCTCGAACAGGAAAAAGGCGTCGAGGGCGGTTCCATCAAGGATATCTTTGCCGTCCACCTTCGCTTTCTGCGCGACAAGAGCTTTAAAAAGCGAATCACCGAATTTGTCGAAAATGAAATGGTCACCGCCGAATACGCCGTCTCGACCATCCTGCGTGAGATCGCCTCTCACTTTGCCGGGATCGACGATCCCTACATCAGTGAACGTGCCGCGGATATCTTTGATATTGAGCGCCGACTGCTGACCCATCTGCTCGGGAAAGTCAACGAAAAGGTCGAGCACCTCTCCGAAGAGGTCGTCGTGATCGCCCATGACCTGACCCCGACACAGACGGCAAGCTTCAACCGGACATTCGTCAAGGGCTTTGCAACCGACGCGGGCGGACGAACCAGCCACACGGCAATTGTCGCCCGGTCCATGGGCATCCCCGCGGTCGTAGCCCTCGAAGACGTCACCTCCGTGGTCACGGCAAACAGTACGGTCATCATCGACGGCAACCGCGGCGTCGTCGTGGTTGATCCCGATGAGGCCACGATCGAGCAGTACCGCCAGTACGCGGTCGATTTCACCCGCCTCGAACACGAGCTCGATACCCTGCGGGACAAACCCGCGGTCACCCGTGACGGGATGGAAATCCAACTGCTCGGAAATATCGAGTTTCCCGACGAGGCACAACTGGCCCGCGACAAAGGCGCCGGCGGCATTGGGCTTTATCGAACCGAGTTCCTCTACCTCTACAGCGGAAGTGAGCCGACCGAAGAGGACCACTACGAGGCCTATGTCGAAACCATCCGCATCTTCAAGGACCAGCCCGTTGTCATCCGCACGATGGACCTCGGTGCCGACAAGATCGCCTATGACAAGCAGCTTTATGTCGAATCCAACCCGGTACTGGGCCTTCGTTCCATCCGTTTCTGCCTGCAGAATTTGACCATGTTCAAGACCCAGCTTCGCGCACTGCTGCGGGCCTCGGTCATGGGCAATATCCGCATCATGTTCCCGCTGATCTCGAACCTCCAGGAACTGCGCCAGGCAAAAATGATCCTGCATGATGTCATGGAAGACCTGGACGAATATGCCGTACCCTACAATCCCAAAACACCGGTCGGAATCATGGTCGAAACGCCCAGTGCCGCACTGACCAGCAGCCTGCTGGCCCGGGATTCCGACTTTTTCAGCATCGGCACCAACGACCTGATCCAGTACACCCTCGCGGTCGACAGGGCCAACGAAAAGGTCTCCGGGCTCTATTCCGCGGCCGACCCGGCGGTTCTGCGCCTCTTGCGAAGCATCGTTCACGATGCCGCCAAGGCAAAGATCGGCCTGAGCGTCTGCGGCGAAGTCGCCTCGGACCCAACCTACATTATGCTGCTGCTGGGCATGGGCGTGCGAACGCTCTCCCTCGCGCCGCCGATGATCCCCGAGATCAAGCAGGTCATCCGCTCGGTCACGATCGAGGAATGCAACCTCATCGCACGCAAAGTGCTGACCATGGATTCCCAGCGGCAAATCAAAAACTTTATTCGCGATGCGACAACTCGGATCCTGCCGGAGGCTTTTTGATCCCATGTCTGATTCCAAAAGCCAACTGGTGATTCACTTTGATATGTACGGCCTGGTCCGCTATCTTTCCCACCGCGAAACCATGGACATGATGGCCCGTTCGCTGACCCGGGCCGAGATTCCCGTGGCCTACTCGCAGGGCTTCAACCCCCGTCCACGGCTGAGCCTCCCGTTGCCGCGAACAACCGGTGTCGAAACCCGCGGCGATCTCCTTCTGGCCGTACTGGCCCGCCCGGAGGAAATCTCCTGCGAAGACATGCACCGCAGGCTCGCTCGACAGCTCCCGGCAGGCTGTACAATCCAAAATGCCGAAATTGAAACCCCCGCCCGCAAATGGTATCCCGACCGGGTTGAATACCGGCTGGGATTAAACAATACAAATGAACTTTCCATGTCAACTGATCGGCAGGCCATTGATGCAAAGGTCCGCTCCCTGCTCAAGCAGGAACAGATCGAAGTGCTCCGCAACAGCCCCAAACGGCCCAAACCCAAAGCCTTCGACATCCGGCCCTATCTCGAGCGGCTCGAGGTGACACCCGCCGGAATCGAGGCGCTGTGCACCGTAAGCCAGCAGGGCACGGTCAAGGTTTCGGAACTGCTCGCGGTTCTCGGGATTCCCAAATCCCGGCTCGATGTGCCCATTGTCCGAACGGCGATGACCTGGAGATGGAACTAACAAAACAGCAAAGACACCCAGAGAGGAAACAGAACAAAATGTCAAAAGAAATGCTCATCAATGTCGCCGAGCAGGAAGAATGCCGAATCGCAGTCATCGACAACGGCAAGCTCGACGAGCTGTACACCGAACGCACGAATGTGATCTCCCACGTCGGCAATATCTACAAGGGCCGCGTCGTCAATATCGAGCCGGGCATCCAGGCGGCGTTCATCGACTTTGGAATCAACAAGAACGGTTTCTTGCACATCAGCGACCTGCATCCCCGCTACTTCAGCAAGAGAGACGAGGGGGTAAAAGAGAAAATCGGCAAGCGAAAGTCTCTTAAGGAGCGTCCCCTCATTCAGAAGTGCCTGAAAAAAGGCAATGAGGTCGTCATCCAGGTCACCAAGGAAGGGATCAATACCAAGGGACCGACCCTGAGTACCTACCTGTCGCTGCCGGGCAAATATGTCGTGATGATGCCCTGGATGAACCGAATGGGCGTCTCGCAGAAGATCGAGGACGAAAATGAGCGGGCCCGCCTCAAAAAAATTCTCGACCAGACCAAGGTCCCCAAAGATACCGGCTTTATCCTTCGTACCGCCGCCATGGGCGCGACCAAACGCGAAATCCAGAACGACATCTCCTACCTGTCGCGGCTGTGGAGCGCGATCAAAAAACGAGTCGATAACTCATCGGCACCCTGCGAGATTTACCAGGAATCCGACCTGGTCATCCGCAGTGTCCGCGACATCTTCAACAGCAAAATCCGCAAGATCATCTGCGATTCCGAGCCGGTATCCAAGCGCGTCCGGGATTTTCTTTCAATCGTTCAGCCGCGTCTCAAACGCCGCGTCAGCTTTTACGACCACAAGGAACCGCTGTTCCACAAATACGGGATCGAGCGGGAGATCGACCGCATTCAGTCCAGCCGCGTGGAACTCAAGAGCGGCGGCTCGCTGGTCATCGAACAGACCGAGGCCCTGGTCGCCATCGATGTCAACAGCGGCAAATACCGCAAGCACGAGAACGCCGAAAAAACCGCCCTCAAGATCAATATCGAAGCCGCCTCGGAAATCGTCCGCCAGCTCAAGCTTCGCGATATGGGGGGCCTGATTATCTGCGATTTCATCGACATGCGCGACAGCAAGAACCGCAGGGAAGTGGAAAAGCATTTCCGCGACGAACTCAAAAATGACCGTGCCCGCTCACGCGTACTCAAGATCAGCGCCTTTGGCCTGATCGAGCTGACCCGCCAGCGAATCCGGCCCTCGCTCCAGTCGAGCACCTATCTAAAGTGCCCCCACTGTGACGGCCGCGGCTACATCAAAACCTACGAGTCGCAGTCCATCGAGATCATGCGGCTGCTCAACCTGGCCACCTCCCGCAGGGACATCCGCCGTATTGAGGTATCCGTCACCGACAAAGTCGCCGAATACATTCAGAACACCAAACGATCCCTGCTGGCCAAAATGGAAACCGATACCGAAAAGATTATTTATATTTCGACCGACAGAAACATGCTCTCCCAGAATTATCAGTTCACCTGTTACGATGACCGGGGAAGCGTCGTGAATTTCGAAACAGGCAGCAAAGAACCCGCAGCAGGATAAGGGATTTGTGATGGAGCGAAACACCGAGCAGCAAATACAACCCGTTGCAGACATCGAAACTCCAAAAATGAACCTGGATTTCGCCCGGGAGGTCCTGACCATGGAATCTAAAGCCGTCGCCGGCCTGATTGATCTCGTGGAGGATTCTTTTGTCCGGGCAGCGGAATGCATGTACGAATGTGCACGCCACAACGGCAGTGTCATCGTCACCGGCGTAGGAAAAGCCGGCATCATCGGCTCCAAGATGAGCGCAACCCTCTCCTCCACGGGTACCCCCAGCCACTTTCTTCACCCCGCCGAAGCCGTTCACGGAGACCTCGGGCGTGTTCAGCCGCGGGATGTAATCCTGGCCCTTAGCCACAGCGGCGAAAGCGAAGAAATTCTGCGACTGATCGACCCGATCAAGCAGCGGGAAATCACCCTGATTTCGATCACCGGCGACGAAAAATCCCGCCTGGCCCGCCACAGCGATATCTCGCTTTGTATGGGCAAACTTCAGGAGGCATGCCCCCTGGGCCTGGCACCCAGCGTTTCGACCACCTGCATGCTCGCCCTGGGCGACGCACTGGCCCTGACGATTATGAAGGCCCGCCAATTCGGCCCGGAAGATTACGCACGATTCCACCCCGGCGGGGCCCTCGGCGCCAAACTGATGACCGTCGGCCAGACGGCCATGTTCCAGAAGGGCCAGTCCCTGCCGATCGCCGCCGAAAACGATACCATACGGGAGATGCTCGAAAAATCCGAAACCCTCAAGCGCCGCGGGGCGATCATGGTCGTGGATGCTGCGGGAAAACTTTCCGGCATCATCACCGACGGCGACCTGCGAAGGTCCATGGTCCACCACGGCAGCGAAATGCTCGAGATGACAGCAGCCCAAATCATGACCCCGGACTGTAAACGCGTTCGCGAGGACACCCTCGCCGCCGAAGCGATGGCCATCTTCCACAAGCACCGGATCGACGAACTGCCCGTCGTCGACGAAGAAAACAAACCCGTAGGACTGATCGACGTACAGGACATCGTCGCGATCAAGATCGTCGGATAAGAAAGGATACACCGGAAACCAGATATGGACGCACTCAAAGAAAAACTGGCCAGAATCGAACTGCTGATCCTCGATGTAGACGGTGTACTGACCGACGGTCGGATCATTATCGATGAAAACGGCATCGAGCAGAAAAATTTCCACGTCGCTGACGGTCACCGCATCCGCATGTGGCAGCGCAGCGGCAAAAAAACCGCCATCATTTCCGGGCGCACCAGCGGGGCGACCGCCCAGCGGGCCAAACAGCTCGAAATCGACGAGGTCCTCCAGGGCTGCCACAAAAAACTGCCCGCGTATGAATCCCTGCTCGAAAAACTCAAACTCACACCCGAGCAGACCGCTTACGTCGGCGATGACCTGATGGACATCCCCCTGGTCCGCCGCGCAGGCTTTGGCGTTGCCGTCGCAAATGCCTCGCAGGAACTGCTGCCGTATGCCGATTATGTCACCCAGACAAGACCCGGTTTCGGAGCGGTAGGGGAGGTCATCGAATTCATCCTCAAGCAGACCGGCCGATGGGACAAACTGATGGAACGATATCTCGTATAAGGAAAAGACTCACGTGAAACCGATTACCCGAAAAATACGCGTCTTTATCATCGCCCTCTTAAGCGTGGCCGCCATCGTGCTTTTGTATGTACTGTTCTTCGGCAGTCCCACGATCCGGATTGACACCGACGATGCCGGCCAGGATGTCGAAATGCACCGCGTCGGGGAAAATGCCCCCACCTTCGCCGACACCAGAATCGGCGGGGCCGCACTGACTGAGTTCCGCCAGGTGGACAAGGAAACCGGCGAGGTCAAGCGCGTCTTCGGGTTTGAAAAGCTGCTCAATCCCCGCCAGCGGGGCCCGCACATGGACCTGCTCCGCCCCTACATGCACCTCTACCAGGGCAAGTACAAGTACGAGATCCGCTCAGATACCGGCATGGTCGAGGTCCAGGAAGTCGCAGGAACCCTGACCCCCAAAAGCGCCCGCCTGACCCAGAATGTCACCATCTACATCAAGGACAAAACCGACCCGGACACGATCCTCGGCACCATCTACATGGAGCACCTCGATTACGAAAGCGACCGCTCGCAGTTTTCCACCCTCGGGCCGATTGAAATGCACTCCGAACAGGCCAGGCTTACCGGCCGCGGAATGACCCTGATCTACAACGAACCGGGCAACCGCCTCGAATATCTCGAAATCCCCGAAATCGACCAAATCGTCTTAATGAACATTTCCGATCCCGGCTCCTCCCAGTCGTCCGGCCAGGCCTCAGCTCCCGCCCAAACTGATCCGGCGTCTCCGGCCGATCCCCTTGAGACAACACCGCAAAACCCAGACCCCGCCACGCAGGATACACCCGAAAAAATCTATTACGAATGCGAACTGACCGAAGACGTCCGCATCGAGTACGGCCCGGACATCATTATCGATGCCGACGAGAAACTGACCCTGCGAAACATCCTCTTCGGCGACGACCAGTCACAGCCGGACCAAACACCCGCTGTCTCCCAGCAAAACGACCGGCCTTCACTCGCGGATTCCACCGGCAAAGAGGCGCCGCAAAAAGAGCAGCCGGACAATGACAGCGAAGAGCAAACCATCGAAGTCGTCGTGACCTGCCGAGGCGCAATGACCATTAAACCCATGCAACTGGCCCAATCCTCTCTCCCGGCCCCCCAGCGGCTGATCGAATTGTTCGGCACCCCCGTGCGTGTCCAGCAGATCGTCACCGCCTCGCAGGGAACCAAAGTCCACGAAGTCGCCCAGTGTGCCCGCCTGGCCTGGAACATGGATTCCGAAGTCATGAGCATGTTCACCGACACCCGCAGCGACAAAATCAAACTCCGTCTCGACGAAGAACGCTCCGGACTCGAAACCGCAGGCCACCTCAAGTGGTACCGCGCCAACAATTCCGCCCGCATCTTCGGACCGGGCAAGCTGCTGCGGTACAGCGATAAAAACACGCCCGCACAAACCGCCATAGAATCCGAAATGAACTTTCAGGGCGTAATGGACCTGTTCTTCGCCCAGGCGTCCGATCCGCAAAAGACGCAAAGCTTCGTACTCAAAAAAGCCCAGTTCGCCGGCGGATTCCAGGCAAAGGTCAACCGCGAAAGCCCGGCCTACATGTCCGCAAGCAGTGCCGATTTTCTCTTCGATCACGCCAACCGTCTCGATCAGGCCGATCTCCGCGGGGACGTAAATTTCATCTCCGAAGAATCCGGGCAGAATTCCTCCATGCGGTCGGATCAGGCCAAACTCCTGTTCAAGGATGACAACCAGCTTCGCCGGGCGGACATGGCCGGCGATGTCCGGCTAAACTCTCCCGACGGCTCCCTCAAGACCGAAAACGCACAGGTCCTCTTCGCGATGGATGCCGCGACTGGCACCAGCACCCCCATTATGTTCCATGCCACCGCGCCATCCGTACTGGAGACAAGCTCTTCCTCCAATGAACCCCAGAAAACGCATCTCAAAGCACGCCGGATCGATTATGACCTGGTCACTGCCAATGCCGTCGCCGCCGGCCCGGTCGAGTTCTCCTTTTACCCCGAACCGTCACAGGGCCAGGCCGATGCCCCCATGTCCAGCCAGGTACCGATTGTGATTACCGCAACACGCAATGCCAGGTTTTTCTCCAGGCAAAACCGGGCCGAATTTCACGGTGATGTCGTGGCGGAAAGAAAAGACATCCGCTCGGAATTTACCCAAACCGATACCTGCAAGGGCGATACCCTGATCGTAAACCTCGGCCCCAACCAGGGCCTCAAAGATGTCACCATGCTCGGAGAGAAAGTCTTCTTCGATACGATCCGAAAGAAGCTCAGCCAAACCATCAGCCAGGTACGCCTCAAGTGCATCCAGCTTGACTACGACGAATTCTCACGCGAAATCCTCGCCCACGGCCCCGGCAGTATCGAGGTCAACAACGAAAACGCCGCTGCCAAATCTGACGACGAAAACGCGGACCGCTTCTCCCTGAACAATCCCTGTTTTGCAAGGATTGACGGCTTCAACCAGCTCGAATGGAAACTCGACGAGAACCTGCTCGACGCCCGCGCAAAAGACCAGTCGATCCACATCGGCTACTGGCCCATCGAAGACGGCGAAATGGGCCAGGTCGTCCATGCAAGCAGCACACACGTCATCGCGGAATTTTATCAAACGCTCGAAGGACGAAATGAACTCAAAAAACTCCGCGCCTTTGACGGCGTGGAATACCGGGAAGAGAACGCAAATGAACTCATCGGCGATGTACTGGTGTACCTGCCCGCCGAGCAGCTCATTACCGTAGACGGCACCGACAACTCGCCGTGCCTGGTCAACGGCGCAAGGGTAGACCGGATTCGCTACCACCTCGATACCGGGAAAATTACCTCAACGATCCCCACAACCCCCGGGGCGCTTTCCGCTCCCTGACAGAACCCCCTCCGGCCCTACGCAGAGGGATCGGACACAGGTAGTTCCACAAAAAACCGCGTGCCTTTTCCCTCCTCGGATTCACACCGGATCGTCCCCTTGTGCCGTGCAAGAACCCGTTTGACAATCGTCAGGCCGATCCCCTCACCATCCTGATGCTGGCCCGCCTTGCGGATGCGGAAAAAAACATCGAAAACCTTGTCAATATAAGAGGGAGCAATCCCCACCCCGTTGTCCTCCACGATATATTGAATACCGTCCCCAACCCGTTCACAGGAGATCAGGATTTGTCCCGGGCGGTCCGGGCTCTTGTATTTCACTGAATTGGAAATCAGGTTGCCAAATACCTGCGAGATCTGCGCCCGGTCTCCCCAACAGGGCAAAAGCTTCGAAGCCTCAAAAGTAATCCCTTCTTCATTGAATTCATAATGCATGCTCTGGGAGATTTCGCTGACAATCGCGTTCATATCCAATGGCTCAAAACGAAGGGCCGCCTTGCCCAGCCGAGCCAGCCGAAGCAGGGCACCCAAAAGGCTTTCAATCCGCTCAATTCCCGTAAAGATAAACTTCAGGTTCTCCGGCAATTCCCTCTCGAACAACTGGGCCAGTTCCGGGTCGGATTCAATCAGTTTGTATTTCACACCCAGAATCGACTCAACTGATTGAGCCCACCGCTCCATTTCCTGCGAAAAGCCCTTGATATTCACAAGCGGCGTGCGAAGGTCGTGAGAGGCAATATGAATGATCCATTCCAGTTCGCGGTTTTTATCCTCAAGGTCTAATGAAAGCTGTTCCAGCTCTTTTTGCTGTTTCTCGCTGGCGGTAATCTCGCGGCCCACCATCAATATCCCGGAAACAACCGCTTGAGGACCAGTCAACGGAAAGGCACTCACATCCCAGATTTTACCATCTGTAGTATTGACCTGGCTGTAACAGGGCTGCTTGCTCTTGAGCGCACGGGTCGCAGGACAGGTGTCGCACTCATTGGTACCGCAATGCCAGACGTCACTGCAAAGCTGCTCGTAAATCTCCTCGACATCTTTGCCCGAGTATTTAGCAGATGCCTCGTTACACCAGAGAATATGAAAATCCTGATCCATCAGGCTGATCAGTTCAGGCTCTTTCTGAGAATCATGAAAGAGATTTTTTTTACTGTTTTCATAATTCTCGAGATAACGGATCGCTTGCTTAGCGGAAGTGGGCTGACCGGGAAAGGTCCTCAAATTATCGTCAACGGGCAATTCGGGATCACTCTCTCCTGGCTTCCTGGCCTCAATTTCATTTGAACGTATTTGCTTTTCCATGAGAACCCCGCATTTCCGGATTCATTTTCTTTCGGGATGTGTATATAAAAAATCTCGAGGGCAAAGATGACAAGTCAAGAGGTACTTACAAAATTGTCCCTTACAAAACAAATTATATAAAAAAATTGAACAATATCAAGAATAACTAATTGATATTTCTTATATTGAAGCCCGCCCCTGACTTTTGGTAGTAACCAAAAAAAGACGGCTCAAAGAATCGTATCCCCAAGCCGTCTTGAATTTCGGGTATTTGCAGAAATCGCTGATTACTCTTCAGCCTCCTGCTTTTTGTACTGATCGATAACCTGCTGCTGCACATTCGGCGGAACCGGCTCATAATGGCTCAATTCCATGGCATAACTGCCCTGACCGCCGGTGACCGATTTTAACTGGCTGTTATACTGGGTCACCTCGGAAAGCGGAACCGCCGCCTTAATCACCACCATATTACCCGGCAGCATATCCTGGCCCTGCACCCGGCCGCGCCGAGACGCCAGGTCACCGGTGATATCACCCATATAATCCGCCGGAACCGTGATTTCCATATTCACAATCGGCTCAAGCAGCGAGGGTTTTGCCTTCTGCAAAGCATCGATAAACGCTCCCTTGCCCGCCGCACGGAAGGCCACTTCCTTCGAGTCCACCGGGTGGTGCTTGCCGTCATAGATCGAAACCTTGATATCCTGCATCGGGAATCCGGCCACAACACCGTTATCCATCACGTCATTGATGCCCTTGACGATCGCAGGCTCGAACTGCCCCGGGATCGAACCGCCAAAGATATCCCATGAATACTGCATGGAAGGTTCCATATCACGCTCACCGGGCTCAACCCGCAGGTACACCTCACCAAACTGGCCGGCACCGCCGGACTGCTTCTTATGACGATAATGTCCATCCGCTTT
The DNA here is from genome assembly GCA_964454745.1 of uncultured Pirellulales bacterium. Taxonomy (GTDB): domain Bacteria; phylum Planctomycetota; class Phycisphaerae; order Sedimentisphaerales; family Anaerohalosphaeraceae; genus CAYVUI01. The sequence goes on from CAYVUI010000003.1 coordinate 45,325, forward strand.
CGCACCAATCGTCTCGCGGTACGGAATCTTCGGCGGCTTGGTATTGACCTGTACCTTGTAGCGGTTTTCCATCTTCGAGAGCATCACTCGAAGGTGAAGATCGCCCAAACCGTTAATAACCAGCTCCTTGGTCTGCTGATCGCGGGTAACCACAAAACACGGATCCTCATCCGTCAGTTTATCCAGCGCGGTACTGATCTTGCTTTCATCGCCGCGGCTGGCAGGTTCAAGAGCCAGCGAGAACATGGGCTTGGGGAAAACAGGCGAAACAAACGTACCCTCAAAATCGCCTTCATGCACCAAATCCCCAATCTTGAGTTCATCCACTTTTGCCAGTGTGATGAGATCCCCGGCAACAGCCGCATCGACCTCTGTCGCCTCCTGGCCCTGCATCCGCAGGGGGTGGCCCGGCCGCAAAGCCTTTTTCTCATCGCCGCGATGCAGACTCGTATTCGCGGTCAATTTTCCGCTGAATACCCGGATCGAGGCATATTTCATATTTGAACGAGGATCAAATGCCACCCGGAATACCTGCCCGGCAAAGGGACCATCCGCCTTGGGCTCAACGACCTTTTCTTCCGTTTCCTCATCCTTTTTGATGATAAGCTTGCCCGGCAGTTCCACCGGAGAAGGACAGCAGTCCGATACGATATCGAGAAGCTCCGTAACCCCGACCTGCTCCTTCGCGTTGCTGAAAAGGATCGGAATCACCGTACCCTCGAGCATGGCCTTGCTGAATACCGAGGCCAGTTTTTCCACGCCGACCTCTTCACCGCCGAGATATGCCTCCATCAGCTCTTCGTCGGCCTCGATCACACTTTCCATCAGTTCCATGTGAGCGTCCGCCAGGTCCATCACTGCCGTGTCGCCGGATTCATTAGCCAGTACGCTGACAACGCCCGATTTATCCGCCGTCGGCAGCAGGGCACATTTACACGAAGAACCAAACGTCTCCTGGATGGCCTTTACCACTTCCGTTAAGTCGACATTGTCCGCATCCATCCGGTTGATGATGATCGCACGCGGCTTATTCATGTCGCCCGCGGCCTTGAAGACCTTACGGGTATTCACTTCAATACCCGACGCCGCGCTGACTACCACCATCACAACATCCGCCGCCGGCAGACATTCCAGGGTATGACCATAAAATTCCGGGTAACCCGGGGTATCCATAATATTGATAAATTTACCCTTGTGCTCGGTAAACATCAGGGAGCTGTGGATCGAATGTCCACGCTGCTTTTCTTCGTCGTCATAATCCGATACCGTCGTGCCGTCCTCGACAATCCCGATACGGTTGGTTTTTCCCGTGGAATTGAGGATCGCTTCACAAAGCGTCGTCTTTCCGCATCCAGCATGCCCCATCAGTGCAATGTTTCGTATATCCGATGTCGTTGCCACTGCCATACCTCCAAATAGTTAGGCGTTCTAATTGTCAAAAACCTGAAACACGATAAAATATCGCATATAAACCCTTTTCGCAAATGATTTTTACGAAAAAATACCCCTCACGCTAATAAGAACCTAATGATGTCCTCTTTTTCCTGAATCCTCATTGACACGCCAAAACCATTTCTGTACAATGCCCGGCAACTAAATCGACTATAAGCACGAAAAGCTGTGAAAAAGACAAATCCGGTCATGATTTAAAATACCGGACAATCAGCAGCCTGAATACGGTAAGGACCATTTTATGGGTATTGTTGTACAAAAATTCGGTGGAACCAGCGTCGCTGACGCCGAAAAAATCCAACGCTGTGCCAACCGCGCACTCGAGACCGCCAAAGAAGGCAACCAGGTCGTTGTCGTCGCCTCCGCACGCGGAAAAATGACCGACCAGCTCGTCGCCGACGCCTATGAGCTCAATCCCAATCCCCCCAAAAGGGAAATGGACATGCTGCTCAGTACCGGCGAACAGCAGACCGTCTCACTGATGGCAATGACACTCGAAGGCATGGGCCACAAGGCAATCAGCTTTACCGGCTCACAAATCCAGATGATGACCGACTCCGCCCATTCCAAGGCCCGGATCCAGAGCATCGGCTCGGAAAAAATCCTAAAACAGCTCGATCGCGGCTGCATCGTCATCGTCGCAGGCTTCCAGGGCGTAGACGAGGAAGGCAACATCACCACCCTGGGTCGCGGCGGCTCGGACACCAGTGCGGTAGCCCTCGCAGCGGCCCTCAAGGCCGAAGTCTGCGAAATCTACACCGACGTGGACGGCATTTACTCCACCGATCCCCGCATCTACCCCAAAGCTGTCAAAATGGACATGATCAGCTACGACGAAATGCTCGAACTGGCCAGTCTCGGCGCCGGCGTCATGCACGGCAGGGCGGTCGAATTCGGAAAAAAATACAACATCCCCATCCACGTTCGAAGCAGTAAAGAATTTAAACCGGGAACATTAATTACTCATGAGGTCCCTCAAATGGAAGGCATTCTCGTATCCGGAGCTACAATGCAAAAAGACCTGGCAAAAATCGCCCTCATCGGCGTGGACAACGAGCCGGGCAACGCGGCAAAAATCTTCGCACACCTCGCCCAGGCACAGGTCAGTGTAAACGATATCATCCAGGTCGAAATCAGCAAGGAAAAGGCCAACCTCTCCTTTACGGTCACCAAGGCCGACCTCAAGGATGCAAAAAAGGCCATCGAGCAGATTTCAGATGAAATCCACTGCCAGGGCAGCTTCGTGCGGGAAGATATCGCCGAGATTTCCGTGGTCGGCGTCGGCATGAGAAGCCATTACGGCGTGGCCAACCGCATGTTCCGCTCGCTCGCCGATGCCAAGGTCAATATCGACTCGATCACGACCAGTGAGATCCGAATCAGTTGTATCGTCGATGAAGACCAGGGCCAGCAGGCTCTGACAGCGGTATGCGACGCCTTCGAGCTGGACAAGCCTTCTGAGGACAGAAGCTAACCTGCCGGCAATTTGCCCGTGAAAAAAACAGCCAAACCCCGGTCAAAAAAGCTCATGAGCCGAAATGCCTATCGGCTTAGGTGGGTGATCTTTGCCCGCGTTTTTCTCGCGTTGGCCGTCTCATTTGACCGATTCGGCGGCTCGGTGGTCCGGGATTTTGCCCTCCGCCGCAATGCTGCCGGCCGGGATGCAAAGCAATACCACGGAAACACCTATACCATCGTAAAAGTCATTGACGGCGACACCCTCGATATCGACATCCCGGACGGCGACCTCGAATACACCCGCATTCGCCTGCTCGGTATAGACACCCCCGAAACCAAAGACGCCCGCTACGATGTCATGCACTACGGCCCCCAGGCCGAGGAATTCACCCGCAGCCTTTGCGAAAACCAGGCCGTCAGCATCCTCATCGACACGCAAAGCCCCGCGCGGGACAAGTACAACCGCCTGCTGTGTTACGTGGTATTCGAAGATTCCACCGTCCTAAACGAACTGCTCATCGAACGCGGATACGGCTATGCAGACCTGCGGTTCGCCCACTCCAGGTATAAAAAATTCGTCAGCCTCATGGAATCAGCCGCCCGAAACCGACTGGGCCTCTGGCAAAATGCTTCCCTGCAAGACCTGCCCCCATGGCTGCAAAGAGAAAGACCCTCCATCCTCGAAGAAACCCGCCCCGGAGAATAACCCGCTACACCTTCAAAAAATACTCCATCAATTCGTGCCCCCGCTCGATGCGGAAACCCGACGCATTGGCGTTCTTCTCATTAAAGGACTTGTGAAGTATCCCATTAATTCCCGTACCCGCCATCGCGAACGGAACCGGATCGTTCGAGTGCGCCTGGCTTTCTACCGGCGTCGGGTGATCCGGCATCACCAGGATACGCCACTGGTCATATTGTCCCAGCGCATCGAGAATCGGCCCGACCACGTGCTGATCGATCTGCTCGATCGCGTACTTCTTCAGTTCCGCATTGCCCGCGTGCCCCGCCTCATCCGGCGCCTCGACATGCACAAACACCAGGTCATTCGTTTCCAGTGCCTCAATCGCCGCCTGCCCCTTGCCGGCATAATTCGTATCCGCGTACCCGGTCGCGCCTTCCACCTCGATCAGGTCAAAATGCACCAGCTTGGCCAGCCCGCGGACCAGGTCTACCGCGGTAATCGCCGCTCCCTTAATCCCGAACTTCTTCTTAAAGCTCTCCAGCCGCGCCTGCTTGCCCTGGCCCCACAGCCAGATGCTCGATACCGGGTTCTCACCCAAATCCATCCGCACACGGTTGATCTCGTGGTTCTCAAAAAATTCCTGCGAACGCTTCATCAAGTCCGCCAGCAAATCCGCCCCCTTGCCTTTGGGCATATTTTTCGATACCTTCTGCCCGATGATATCATGCGGAGGCGTCGTTTTCACATCAAACGCCACACCCGAAATCACGCACAAATGCCGGTAGCTCACCCCCAAATGCAGTTCCAGCGGCTCATCGGCAAACAGTTCCTTCAAGTCCCCGATCAATGTCTGGGCCTCCAGGTTCGGGATATGCCCCGCGCTGTGGTCCGCCATCAGCCCATCGGCAAACGTCACCAGGTTGCACCGAAACACCCAGTCCTCCGGCCCGAGATGGATATTCTTCGCCGCCGCCTCGATCGGCGCACGCCCCGAATAATACGTATCCGGGTCATACCCCAAAAGTGACATCTGCGCCACATCCGAACCCGGTGTATAGCCATCCGGAATCGTATTGGCAATCCCCTGGCGTCCCTCAACGCTGATCCGGTCCATATTCGGCGTCGCCGCGGCCTCCAGCGGCGTCTTGCCGTCGAACAAATCCAGCGGTTCGTCACTGGCCCCGTCCGGGATAATAATCACGTACTTGCAGCCGCCGGCATTCTTCGCTCCGTCAGTCATCCAGCCCGTCCTCCGGAATATCCACAATCGGTATACACACCGGCTTGCCCTGCACCACATCCAGCCCTGCAATATCCTCCAGCGCCTGGGTGATATTCTTCTGCGGATTCGGATGCGTCGTAATAATCACCGGCACCATGTTCGATCCCTTCTTGCCCTCATGCTGAAGCAGACCCTTGATACTGATCTCCCGCTGGGCCAAAATCTGCCCGATCTTGACAAACACACCCGGCTGGTCCTCACACAGCATTCGGATATAAAAACGGCTGACAATCTCATCGATCGGCCGCATCTTCGCATCAGTGATCTTCTGACCAAAGAACAGCTTTTGCGAATTGCCCATCGCCACCTCGACTAAATCCGCCACTACCGCAGAAGCCGTCGGCATCATCCCCGCTCCGCGCCCGTAATACATCGTCTGACCGACCGCGTCACCAAAAACGCTGATCGCGTTAAACGCACCGTCCACACGGGCCAGCATCAAATCCTGGGACACAAAGCTCGGGTGCACACGCAGCGAAATCTCATCGGCTTCATTTCGTTCTGCAATCGCCAGAAGCTTGAGCTCATAGCCCATCTCCTGGGCATAGCGGATATCATCAATCGACGTATTCTCAATCCCCTCAATCGAAATATCCTCATAGTGAATCTCACAGCCAAACGCCAGCCGTGCCAAAATTGCGATCTTATGCGCGGTATCGCCGCCGTTAATATCCAGCGTCGGGTCGGCCTCGGCATATCCCTTCTCCTGCGCCTTGGTCAGCACATCCGAAAACGCCGCGCCTTTCTGGGTCATATTCGTCAAAATGTAATTGCACGTCCCGTTCAAAATCCCGTACATCGCGTACACACGGTTGGCCGCCAGGCCCGTCCGCAGCGCAGAGACAATCGGCACCCCGCCCACACACGACGCCTCAAAGGCGATACACCGCTGGGCCTTCAGCGCCGCCTGGATCAGTTCATTGCCGCACTCGGCCAGCAGGGCCTTGTTCGCGGTCACCACATGCTTGCCTTTTTCCAGCAGCTTTAACTGCATCGTCTTGGCCGTGGTCGTCCCGCCGATCAGCTCAATCCCGATATCAATCGAGTCATCATTCAACAGCCCGTCCAGGTCATCGCTGAGCACACCCGCCGGCAGTTCCACCGGCCGCGGGGTCGTCGTATCCAGGTCCACCACGCGCTTGAGCTGAAGATCAATCCCCGTCTTGGCAAGAATACTCTCCCGGCTGTCCAGCAATATCTTCGCGACACCCGCCCCCACGGTTCCAAAACCGATCAAACCAATATTTACCGTTTTCGATTCCATATTTCCCGTATCCAGTTTAAAAAGTAAAAGAACTGGAATCTTACCGTATTTCCCTTGTCTCGGTCAAGAAGAAAATAGGGACAGCCACCTTTTATAGTAGGGTGGGCCGTGCCCACCATAAACGATACCGTTTCACATGTGCATTTCAAACCTGTTTGCAAAGGTAGAGTGGACTCCACCCACGCAGATTAAAAAAAACATGGCCGAAGGCCATTCCACACTCTACTCTCGACTTTCCACTATCTCCCCACTGGCCCACCGGGCCCTGCCCCGGCCAAAAGGCCGATTCCATGCTCCACTCTCAACTTTCTACTATCTCCCCACTGGCCCACCGGGCCCGTAGGATGTCGTTGATTTCGTTTGGCGAAGCCATCGAAAGAAACGCATGCTGATAAAAACACTCCGGCCGCCAGGCCGATTCCATGCTCCACTCTCGACTTTCCACTATCTCCCCACTGGCCCACCGGGCCCTGCCCCGGCCAAAAGGCCGATTCCATGCTCCACTCTCAACTTTCTACTATCTCCCCACTGGCCCACCGGGCCCGTAGGATGTCGTTGATTTCGTTTGGCGAAGCCATCGAAAGAAACGCATGCTGATAAAAACACTCCGGCCGCAAGGCCGGATTCCACATCAATCCCGAAGGGATTGTATAAAACAGCCCCAGGTTTAGACCGCAGGTCAAACCTGGGGGAAAGCATCGTCCGTAGGACGAATCCACCGATTGAATCCACCGGATTCAATCGCCCGAGGCGCAGCCTCATCAGGCCAATAAAAAATCGTCAGGCCGAAGGCCATTCCACACTCTACTCTCGACTTTCCACTATCTCCCCACTGGCCCACCGGGCCCGGCCGCCAAGCCGATTCCGCTATTTTAGCCCCAAACTCTGCCCATTGACAATCCGCTCAAAATGCCCCGGCTCAATAAAAGCATTCACCCCCTCAGGATTGTGCTTGGTCATCATCTTCACCGCCGCCAGAAACCGCTGATCCAGCCCCGCGACAATAGGGCCAGCCCCAAGCTCTTCGGGCAGTTCCAGCTCATACGCATGCAGGCACAGCCGATCGATCAGCGGATTCTCCGTCTTGCCCCGCGACAGCCGGTAATTCGGCTTCACATCCGAGAGCAGCACCCCGCGTCCGCTGCCGTACATTTCATCACAGGCAATCGGCAGGTCAATACTGGCCATGTGCACCCGAAGCTGATGCGTCCGGCCTGTCCGCGGCATCAGGGCCATCAGCGAATACGTCCCGAACGTCGCCAGCACCCGGTAATCCGTATGCGCCGGCTTGCCGTGCCGTGGATCGATCCGCATCTTCTGGACATTGCGTGCCTCATGGCCGATCGCCTGGCGGATTGTACCCGTCTCGGAAAAAATCGGCCCCGATACAATCGCAAGATACGTCTTGTTCACCCGCCGCTCCGTAAAATACCCGCAAAGCTGACGCAGCATATCCTCATTTTTCGCGTACAAAAGCACCCCGGACGTCGGCTTGTCCAGCCGGTGAACGGTAAAATACATGCTGCCCCCAAGCTGCCGTTCGATATAGTCACTTACCTTGGCCGCACCCGTACGGTCCGCCGTCACCGAAACCCCTGCCGGCTTATTCACCGCCAGGAAGCCCTCGCCGTCATAAACAACCTCAATCTTTTTAGGCCGATCCTCACGCCCCGGCTCTTTTGGGTTACCCGCTGCCATCAAATTGCCGCTTTCATAGATTCACAATTCAAATACTCGATATCCAACAATCCCGTATTGTACACTCTTTGCACAAAAATGAAAACCCGCAAATCAAACGTTGCCAAAAAACCCAAAAAACCGTACAATAATCAACGTCAAAAACCTGATAACCCAAAATTGATTGGAGATCACACAAATGTTACGACATAAGCCTCTGGTTCTGTTCGTCCTTCTCGCCGTTTTCGTCATCACATCCATCGCTCCCGCGCAGGCAAAACCCCTGCCCGGTTCCCCCCTCGACGAAACACCCGACCAGCACAACCAGCGGATGCAGTGGTGGCGGCAGGCCCGCTTCGGCATGTTCATCCACTGGGGCCTCTATGCCGTGCCCGCCGGCGTGCACAAGGGCAAACACTACGACAATTACGGCGAGTGGATCATGGCACTGGCCAAAATCGACCCGCAGGAATACACCGCCTACTCCAAAATGTTCAACCCCGCCTGGTACGACGCCGACCAGTGGGCACAAATCGCCCAGGATGCCGGCATGAAGTACATGGTCATTACCTCCAAGCACCACGACGGTTTCAGCATATACGACAGTGCATGCAGCGAGTACGACATCATCGACACCGCACCCTACGGCAAAGACCCCATCGCTCCACTCGCCGCGGCCTGCAAAAAGCGGGGCATCAAGTTCGCCTTCTATTATTCCATCCTCGACTGGCACCACCCGGCCCAGAAAATCGGCAAACATGAAAACGGCGCACCCCACTATGCCAAAACCGACATCGTCCCCGGCCGCAAGCAGGAATACATCGACTACATGAAGTGCCAGGTCAAAGAGCTCATCGAGAAATACGATCCCGCCGTCATGTGGTTCGACGGCGAATGGGTCGACTGGTGGACCAAGGAGGACGGCCGCGACATGGAAGCCTTCTGCCGCCGCCTAAAGCCCGACATCATCACCAACAACCGCGTCGGCAAGCGCGACCCAGACGACGGGGACTTCGGCACACCCGAACAGGAAATCCCCGATACCGGCCTCGATTACGACTGGGAAACCTGTATGACCCTCAACAAAACCTGGGGCTTCAAGGCCGCCGACCAGGACTGGAAATCCTCCGAAACGCTCCTCAAGCACCTCGTCGATATCACCAGCAAGGGCGGAAACTTCCTGCTAAACGTCGGCCCCACGCTCGACGGCTCAATCCCCGTTGAAAGCGTCGATATCCTCAAAGAAATGGGCACCTGGCTAAAAACCAACGGACCGGCCGTCTACGGCACCACCGCCAGCCCGTTTGAGAAACCCCAGTGGGGCCGCTACACACGAAAAGGCTCTGCACTGTACGCACACATCTTCGACTGGCCCGAATCAGGCAATATCGAAGTGCCGATGCTCGATTCCTACAGCCGCATCAAAAGCGTGAAACTGCTCAAAAACAGCCAGGCTCTCGATTTTTCCTCCGCAAATGGCAGGGCGGTCATTAACCTGCCCGGCGAAAACCCCGATACACCCATTACCGTGATAGAGATCAACTTTGAATAAACGACCCAAAAGAACATGAAAGGGATTTCCATGAATCTTGAAAACCCCCGGGAATCGGCTCCCGATTACAACAAAACCGTCGAGGGCATACTCAACCCGAAAAATGCCGTCCAGAAAATACAGGATTTCTTCACCAATCACGGCTTTCTGATCGTGCAAAATGAGCCCGAATCCGTTACTCTTGCCTCACACGGCTCGATGTTCATCTCTACACGCAATCCCATGCAGATGGTCTCCCGCGTCCATGCGACCGCGCAGGAAAACAGCGTCACCCTCCAGGCCGATTTCGGCGGGGTCAAAAAAATCGGCGTATTACTGGTCATTTTCATCGTCGCGATGGCCTTGTTTTTCCTCGTCCTCTTCGGGGCCCTGTTCGGCATGACCGGCAAAATGCCCTGGATCAACATCATCGGCCTCTCTCTGCTGCCCCTGTCTCCCTGGCCGATAATCATCCCCCTGATGATGGTATACATGAAAAGAAAGATCACCGAACTGCTCGACATCCTCATGGAGAATGCGAAACAAACCGTCTGATCCAATCACCCCGGCCAGATCAAAATCTTCAGTCCAGCTGCCACTAAAAAGCCCGCGATCACACCGCGAAAATACTTGTCCGGGATCAAATGCACAATCCGCTTCGCCGTTGCGGCCCCGCCCAATGAAACCGGCACAAACAACAGCAGTCCCCACGCCAGCTCCTCCCGCATCGCCGCTCCCTGCGACAAATACCCCCCAAGCCGCGTAAAATCAATCAGCAGGGCGATCCCGCCTGAAGCCGCGATATACACGTGTTTTTCCAGGTCGTAAGCCGTCAAAAACATCGTGCGAATCGCGCCGCCCATCCCGAATATCCCCGCCAGAAAACCCGAACTGCCGCCGCCGATCGCCGCGGTCATGTTATTCTGCGGGATCTTAAACTCCGGCTTCGAAAAAACCAGCAGCGAATACCCAATCAAAAATCCGCCCAGCACCCGCGGCAAAACACCCTCCGGAAATGAAAACGCCGCCATCGAACCCAGCCACGCGCAAACCACACCCGGCACACCAAACAAAAGGATCAGCTTCCACCGGATCGACTTGCCAAACAGCGCCAGCTTCCACACATCCCCGAAAAAATGAATCACCCCCACAAACAGCAAAACTTCCCCCGTCTGCCCCGGGTAAATCAATAGCAGCGTAGGCACCAGTATCGTCGAAAGACCAAATCCGGATATCGTCCCCACCATCGAAGCCGCAAACACCAGCCCCGCGATCCATAGAATTGTCATACTAATCCCCCGTTAACCATACCCAGCCGCCTGTCTCATATCTCCGTCTGGCCCGGAATCGGTTACTCCCAGCCGGCCTCATATTCCAAAAAACACTCCAATACCAAGGCAATCAAAAGAGCTTCTAAGGCTTGTCGTTCGTCTGGCCGGCCACGTCCTCAGAAATGCCCTTTGATATCTGACTCGAACTGTACGTCTGATTCAGGTCCATCTGCTCCGGATCTTCCACGAATTCATTCGCCTGCTTGTAAAACTGCTGATCCGACTGCTTGGAAGCCGCAAGATACTCCGGGGCATGAAGATCCTCATAATCCGCCCCTCCCACGCTCTCGGGCTGACCGTCTATCTGGGTAATAAACGAAAGCGGCCCCACTGAAAACTCATCACCCGGATTCAGTACCGTCTCCTCTTCGATCCGCTTGCCGTTCACATACGTCCCGTTTCGAGACCCCAGATCCCGGATTTTCAGCAGATTATCATCGCAATTCAGCTCACAGTGACGCCGGGAAATCACCATCAGCGGAATACAAAGGTCACACTGCTGCCTCCTGCCGATTACCGTCACTCCGCTGGTTAAATGAAAGGCCCTGTGTGCTCCGTTCTTCTTTTGCAAGATCAGGTTGACATGCATTTTCCACTCCTTTTTTTTAATGACCTCTTATATGTATTATAACCCCAAACCATTAAATCTCAAGGAAAAACAAGATAATTCTGTTATTTTTCCAGCGGTTTTGTCGCCTTATATATCGTTGACATACACACGCACATCTGTAGAGTTAGCTGTTTTATATTATACGAAAAACTCAAAAAAATGATTGCTTTGGAGACAAAATGAACACCCGTGCGATAATTTTCGATCTCGATGGGACCCTCATAAACACCGTAAGCGACCTGGCCGCCTCGATGAATCACGGCCTAAAATCCCTCGGACACCCCGCCCGAACCGAGGATGAATGCATGAAAATGATCGGAAACGGCGTTAAACTCTTCGCCCAGCGGGCCTTACCGCCGGACCACCCCGAGGACCTCGAAAAGCTGCTCACACTTATGAAAGAGCATTACCAGGCCCATTGTTGCGATAACAGCAGCGTATACCCCGGAATTGCCGACCTTATAGACCAATTATCTCAAAAGGGCGTTAAATTGGGCGTTTTAACCAATAAACCAGACAAAATGGCGACCCGCGTGGTCGAGCATTATTTCGGAAAGGGCACTTTTGACGCCATTTTCGGAGTCAAAGAGTCCAGAAAAATTAAGCCAGACCCTGCCGGCGTCAACGAAATGCTCCAGCGTTTCCAGGCACCGCCCGAACAATGCCTCTTTGCCGGCGACAGCGACGTCGACATCATCACCGCACGCGGGGCAAACATCCCCTCCATCGCCGTAACATGGGGATTTCGCCCGCGCCAAATTCTCGAAAAAGAGGCCCCGAGCCATATTGTCGACACGCCCGCCGAAATATTATCCCTCATATCTTGACAAATATCCATTTTTGCTATTTAATGTATTGTTTAGAACTTTTTGACTAACGAATGGGATAATTCATGGCAAAAGTAAAACTCCCGGATGCAACGGTCCTTGAAGCGCCCGACGGCGCGACGATCAAAGACTTCGCCGAGCAGATCGGCCCGGGACTCGCACGCGCTGCCCTCGCCGCAAAACTCGACGATCAGGTCGTAGACATGACCACACCCGTCCACGGCGAACATTCGCTGGTTCTCTATACCGCAAAAGACGAAAAAGGCCTCGACACCCTTCGACATAGCTGTGCCCACATCATGGCCGAGGCAATTTGCTCAATCTGGCCCAGCGCAAAACTCGTCTACGGCCCCACGGTCAAAGACGGCTTCTACTACGATATCGACCTCGACGAACCCATCCGGCCGGAAGATTTTTCCAAAATCGAAGCCGAGATGAAGCGGATTATCAAAGAAGACCAGCCTTTCCAGCGAATCGAGCTGGACCGCCAGGCCGCCCTGGACCGCGTGGACGGCGATCCGTACAAGCGTGACAACATCGAACGCGCACCCGGCGACATCCTCAGCTTCTACACCCACGGCGACAACGGCTTTGAAGACCTCTGTCGCGGGCCCCACATCCCCCGGACTTCCTCCGTCGATCCCAAAGCAGTAAAGATCATGAGCGTGGCAGGGGCCTACTGGCACGGAGACGCCTCCCAGAAAATGCTCCAGCGGGTCTACGGAACCGCATGGGCCAATAAAAAAGACCTCAAGGCCCACCTCGAACGCCTTGAAGAAGCCAAAAAACGCGATCACCGAATCATCGGCAAGCAGATGGACCTCTTCAGCTTCCATGACGAAGGCCCCGGTTTCGCCTTCCTGCACCCCAACGGCATGGTCCTCTGGAACGAGATCATCGACTACTGGCGATCCATCCACCAGAAATACCGCTACGAAGAAATCAAAACACCCATCATGCTAAACGAACAGCTCTGGCACCGCAGCGGCCACTGGGACAACTACCAGGAGAACATGTACTTCACCACGGTAGACAACGTCAACTACGCGATCAAACCGATGAACTGCCCCGGCGGTCTGCTCGTCTATAAATCCAACAAGCACTCGTACCGCGAATTCCCGATGCGTGTCGCTGAGCTGGGCCTCGTACACCGTTACGAAGCCAGCGGCCAGATGCACGGCCTCGTCCGCGTCCGGCAGTTCACCCAGGACGACGCACACATTTTCTGCATGCCCGACCAGATCGAATCCGAGATCATCGGCGTCATCAACCTCGTCCAGGAAATGTACCGGACCTTCGGCTTCAAGGACTACCACATCGAGCTGTCCACCCAGCCGGAAAAACACATCGGCTCACAGGACATCTGGGACAGGGCCACCGCCGCACTGAAAAACGCACTCGACCATAAATCCCTGCCCTACGAGATCAACGAGGGCGACGGCGCTTTCTACGGCCCCAAGATCGACTTCCACATCGAAGACTGCATCGGCAGAAGCTGGCAGCTCGGCACCATCCAGCTCGACTTCTCCATGCCCGAGCGTTTCGAGCTGACCTACGTCGATGCCGACAACACCGAAAAACGTCCGGTAATGATCCACCGCGCAATTCTCGGCTCGCTGGAACGCTTCCTCGGCATCCTGATCGAGCATTACGCGGGGCACTTCCCGCTCTGGATGGCTCCCGTCCAGATTCGCATCCTCTCGATTAGCGAAAAAACAGCCGAATACGCCCAAAACCTCAGCGAAAAGTTCCATTCCCTGGGCCTAAGGGCCCAAATGGACAATTCCGGCGACAAAATCGGGGCAAAAATCGCCAAAGCCCACGCGGACAAAATCCCCTGCATGCTCGTCGTCGGCCCCAAAGAGGCCGAAAATAACGCCCTGAGCCTCCGCGTGCCCGGCTCGGAAAAAACAATGAATATGACCCTCGACGATTTCGTCTCAAAAATAATGAAGAAAATCGCCGATAAAGATATAGAATACCATTTTGATACCAACGCCGGGTAGCAGTCCCGGCCCCAGAAAAGTTTACCGTTTTTTAGAAAGGACCGACTGATTAGCAAGAAAGATCTTCGAACGAACGAACGCATCCGGGTAAACCCGGTTCGAGTAATTGACCAGGACAACAACCAGGCAGGAGTCCTCAACACCGCCGAGGCCCTGAACATGGCTCGCGAGGCCGGCCTCGACCTCGTGGAAGTGGCCCCCAATTCAGACCCGCCGGTCTGCCGGATCATGGACTACGGCAAGTTCCTCTACGAGCAGAAGCGCAAAGACAAGCTGTCCCAGAAGAAGCAGCACATTGTCGTACTCAAAGAGATACGCCTGCGCCCCAAGATCGACCAGCACGACTGCGACATCAAGGTCAACCACGCCAAAAAATTCCTTGAGAAGGGCAACAAGGTCCAGTTTACTATGCTCTTCCGCGGCCGCGAGATGACCCACATCGACCACGGCTATGAACTCATGGAAGGCATCGTCGAGACCCTCGGCGAGATTGCGAAGATCGACCGACCCGCTCTCATGCAGGGCCGCAGAATGACCATGGTCCTCTCCCCATCCGAAAAAAAATAAAGGGGTCAGGTACCTTTTTACCCTCAGCTGGAAAAAACAACCGTTAAACCAGGGTGCCTGCCAATCATCTGTGGGATGGGTAAAATTCTTTGTTCATTTTACCCATGCTGATAAATTTTATCCCTGCACCCCACGCGGTGCAGGGATAGCCCCGGCCGCAAGGCCGGATTCCACGCTCTACTTTCAACTCTCTGTTTTCTCCCCACTGGCCCCCCGGGCCTCGTAGGGTGGGTCGCACCCACCGAAAACAAATTGAGTTCCATGTGCAAAACGGTCTAAATAACGCACCGCGAATATTTACCTGCTTTAAAGCAGCTTGCCCGAAGGGCACCACCCACAATATGAGTATTTCTACTCACTCTTGACATTTCCACACCCTGCGGCTATGATGGTATCATCACGGAGGCCGAAATGGATGAGGTCAAAGGACGATTACCGAGAATAAGGCCAATGGTGCAGGTTGCACCAATGTTTGAGGTTTAATCTATACTGAAGGGGTAGGAAAATGAGGAACATTTTAACTGTAATTATTTGCTTCATGTGCACCGTATTTTCTGTTCATGCTGTTGAATATGAGCTTATTGATTTGGGCACATTGGGCGGCTCTTCGAGTGCGGCATACGCTATTAACGATCATGGACAGATTGTAGGGGCCGCCCGGGATGAGTATGGCGTTACAAGAGCGTGTCTTTTTAGTCTAAACGGCAATAATTTACATCTTGGAAGTTTGCCCTCACAACAATACAGCATTGCCACAAATATAAACAATAATGGTCAAATTATAGGAATTGGCAGTTGGGATGATAATATTCAAATCACCGGAAAATATTATAAAGGAGAGCCGGGCATATTTGATAACACAGGAAGTGAGAATAACCTCTCTTTAGGAGGCTTTGACCACATTAATTCAATTAATGATAACGGCATTGTTGTGGGTGGTGAGCCTGCAAAGATTTTTGATACAACCGGCAACGAAAACCACCTTTTGATTGATCCTCTCGGTCCGTCATTTAGCAATGCATACTCAATAAATAATTCAAATATAATTGTAGGTCGATCTACAACGAATGGTAACTCAATGGCATGTATATTCGACAATTCCGGAAATGGAAGCCATACCTTTCTTGGCAGTCTTAACCCAAATCAATTTGATGAGAATAGCAGTGCCTTAGATGTAAATAACCACAATCAGATCGTCGGCAATGCCTATGCTCCAAGAAAAAATCCCGGTAGCGATGTTAATCGTGCCTGTCTTTTTGATTCAAGCGGTAATGGAAACAATGTCAACCTTGGAAGATTATTTAATGATGTACCTGAACTTGAAGAAGAAACATTTGCTTTGAGCGTTAATGATTTGGGACAGATCGTGGGCTATTCTATGGAAAGCATTTACAACAGAACAGCAGCCTGTCTTTTTGATCCAACCGGTAACGGTAATAACATAGATTTAAATTCGCTGATTCCTGATACAGGCTGGCAGCTATTAACAGCAAACGATATAAATAATAATGGCTGGATAGTAGGGGTAGCGTCTAACCCGGATCAAAATAAATGGCAACGTGCGTATCTGCTACGTCCTGTCCCCGAACCCGCTTCGATGATTCTTTTTGCTCTAACAGGTCTTATGATAAGAAAAAAGAAATAACATTTTTGGAAGGAGAAAAAATATGTACCAAAGATTATTAAGTTTTATCGTATTGGCCCTTGTCTGCAATATTGCTTCGGGTACTCCAATTCAATGGAAGGTATCTGATGGGGGTAATGGCCATTGGTATGAACTTGTCGAGGATGCTATTGATTGGAATGCAGCGAAGCTGGCAGCTGAGCAATCAATTCATGAGGGGACGGTGGGACATTTAGCCACGATTACTTCCCAAGCTGAAAATGATTTTATATTATCATCAGTTTATGAAACAGGAACTTATTACACTTGGGTTGGGGGATTTCAGCCAGCCGGCAGTCCGGAACCAGATGGAAATTGGCAATGGTTAACTGGAGAAACATGGGATTTTACTAATTGGAATTTGGGAGTAGAGCCAAATAATTTCATTTATTCTCAGACTCCCTATGGAGAAGATGTAATTCAAATGTCACCTATTGGATGGTATGATGCTCCACATGATTGGGATATGCCTTATATTGTTGAATATGAATCTGTACCAGAACCTACATGTTTTACTTTGTTTGTATGTATTGGGTTGATTTTGAGAAAACGTTAACTTAATCGGAAAGTTTATATGGCTGGACTGCGACTATGCCGATCCGAATGTTTGCTGAATGTTCATGGGTAGAGAAACTAATGTAAAGGAGAAAAAATATGAATAAGATTAGCTTTGTAGTTTTATTTGTAGCACTGTTTATTTCAATCAATCTATACGGTGCAGATGCGATGTTCTTTTCTGACACCGTAATCAATGATGGAGAAACCTATGATACAGTCTGGGTAAAAAATACACTGCCTGGTATTACCAAATTGACAGTAAATGGAGGCAATATCGATTTGTTAAGTATTCGTGACAATTGTATTGTGGAAATAAATGGTGGAACGATAGGTTTAATATATGTTGGTCGTATAACCCTTCAACCCACAGTTGAAATTACTGGGGGGATGATTAATGACTTAAATTTATGGACTGGGAAGGTTTTAATTACTGGTGGCCAAATTAATAGTTTGCATGCAAATAACGTAGTTAATCCTCAAGCATATATATTAAATCTTTCTGTATTGCACATTACAGGTGGCCAGTTTAATACCTTAGATATAAGTGATAGCTGCAATGCAAATATATATGGAAGTAATTTCAATTACGATTCCAGCACAGGAGAACTAAAAGGTACATGGAAAGATGGAATGAATTTTTCGATAGCTGATCCTAATCCTGGTTTTTATATGTCTGGATTAAAATTTCATGATGCAAGTGAACCGGTATGTTTAGATGAATTAGAGTCTGACATTACACATGACTGTAAAGTGAATTTAGATGACCTTGCTAAATTAGCCTCTGATTGGTTAAAGTGTAATCTTGATCCACAGAGTAACTGTTACAACTAATGAAAATTGCTTCCATCCCCGAACCCTGCAGCCTGACACTGTTTGCTTTGGCGGGGCTGGTGTTGAGGAAGAGAAGTTAACTGCTCGGGAAGGAGTGGGAACATGAGGTCATTTGCTGTAATACTTTTTGTGTGTTCAGTCTCGTAGGATGGGTAAAATTCTTTTTTCATTTTACCCATGCTGATCTATAAGCCCCGGCCACAAGGCCGGATTCCATGATCTACTTTCCACTTTCCACTATCTCTCCACTGGCCCACCGGGCACCGTAGGATGTCGTTGATTTCGTTTGGCGAAGCCATCGAAAGAAACGCATGCTGAATCTGATAATCTTAATCCTGCACCCAACGTGGTGCAGGGACAGCCCCGTCCGCAAGGCCGGATTCCATGTTCTATTATCAACTTTCTACTATCTACTCTCAGGCCCACCGGGCCTCGTAGGGTGGGCCGTGCCCACCATAAAGATACCGTTTCACATGTGCCCTTCGTCGCCCGTAGGGTGGGCTCCGCCCACGCTGATAATCGTAGCCCTGCACCCCACGTGGTGCAGGGAATAATAGCCCGGGGTAAAGTGAGCGAAGCGAACGAAACCCCGGGGACAGTATCGGTCGAAGACCGTATCCTTGATGTTGTGCGTCCAGCACAACATCGTCGAGTCGCAGGCTCGATAAACCAACTTCTCAAACCCACTTCCCCCAACATCGCAAATCATCACGTAATCAACTGTACTCATTTATAATAAAAAAAACTGTGAAAATCTGTGTCATCTGTGGCCAATCAAAAACGAGTTCATTGTTTTGCCCGAACCTATGTGCAGTCCAAATACTTACCTGCCTGAAGGCAGCCTTCATGGCCTTCATGAGCTTTATGGTAAAATATTCCCACCATGAAGAGCCTGAAGTGATTGAAGATTTACACACAAAGCTTTATCGCCGTTTTTCACACTACCATCATGAAATCCTGCCTGTGTGCAGTCCAAATATTTATTTGCTTGAAAGCAATTTCGCGTTTTTCGCGAATTTCGCTGTTGTAAAAAAAGAACGTCGAGCAAAGCGAGACCTTTGCGGTCTTAGCGTCTTTGCGTGAGAATATATAA
>CAYVUI010000004.1:0-29876 GCA_964454745.1 uncultured Pirellulales bacterium
CTCCCGAAAATCGGAACCAAATCCATCACTTTTTACTTTACACAGAGCAAATAATACCGAATTTTCTATTCTCAATCATCCGGATGTATTTTTGAGCAAGACAGGAAGACAACCCTACGGGAAGACAACCCTAAGCTACGTTATTTTAGCTATAACTGTTAAAATTTCCCCAAACGTAAACACCCGGTTTGACTTCGCTACCTTTGTGGTAATCTTCAAAAGGTAATTTATCCGTGTTTGGAACACAAATATAATAACCGTATCCCCGGAAAGACCTCCATTCGATTATGAAAATAATATAATCCGCATCCTTGTAGAGGAAGATAGAGCGAGGTTCATTGCCAGGAAGAACTGATCGTGGTAGCTGGTTCGGGTCGACTCTATATATTTCACTTGAAAGGTCCACATATTCTTCTGATATCGATGGTAATGGTAATTGATAAGAAGGAATTATATAGGGGAAAAAGCGTGTCCTTAAAGTACCCTCAGGCCGTTTGAGTGATCGTTCATTACGCCTCGCTTCATATAAGTTAAGTATGTGCCATGAAGCATCGGTTGGAACGAATGATTCGTCACTGTATTTTTCTATTAGGGAATAGACAGGAGTCAAATCCATTTCTTTGACTCTGTTCTTGAATCCTTTTATAAAAAAACTACTTCCATACTTTGTAGCATAATGGTCGGCAAAAACAAATCCTGCGATGTGTAGTATGAGTAAGAAAAATAAAGAATAGAAAAAAAATAAGTTTTTAAAAGTTCGTTTTTCGTAAAGAACCACAATAAATCGTATGAGAACAACAATAATAAAGACAATAGAAACAAAGGTTATGAATAGCGGTAAATCAATTACTCTGTTCAACATAAATCGACAGTTAAAATATCCACAAAAATATTGCAGATATTTTGTTGTCAAGGGCCAGCAAAAAAGAAATATCACTGTAAAGAAGAATAGAACATGTACAACAATAGCTGTCTTTTTGATTGCTTTAGGATATTCTTTCAATTGTATTCATCGTCCTAAAAGATTTAAAGAAATAAAAAGTCAGAAACAAATCCTTTTTAAATAATTCGCGCAATTATATGAGTGTTAACCCATAGATGAAGTTGTCCGCAAAAGTCAGATGGGCAAAGCCCAAAGCAACTATGCTACAGGTGTAAGCTTGTAGTTATTAACTATTGAAGATTAATTTTAACTCCTAATAACATACATACAAATACTATCTGACTGCTTTGGGATGCAGAGTTACTGCAACAGCTTTGAAACTGCGTGAAATGTATGTCATCCCATCGCTGAGAGGCGTACTTGCATGATGATTTATATTTTATGACCATTTTGCGTTCAATTTCATTTGTAAGAGACTAATTCAGCATAATTTTGCTTATATATTTTGATATATTTTTTCATATTTACATATAAATTTCTGGGAAAATATAATTCACCATATAGAAATATTTTTGGGATACATACAGGGATTAAAAGGTACAGGTTTAGCATTGACATTTTTAGCATAATCCATCCCGATTTTATTATATTTTTTCTTGCCATTTATTTCTTCTTGCGAAATGTCATATTTCTCATTCCAAAGATCTACATTTCTGTCCCCATAGGTTGGAATACCATATTTAATACCAGCAACACCAACTCCAACATAATTTACTTGTTTATTTGAGTATAATTTACCATCGTCTCCCAAATAAATGTCTGAATTATGCTCTTGATTATAGTGCTCAGTGTCTGCATGCTCCATTTCATCTTCGATATCTAATAGATTTGGATTTTCAACAAAATCATTTTCTATGAAATCATCCATCAAATTTTTCAAAAATTCATCTGTAACTTCGTACGTATCTACATATTTTTCAACTTCTTTTTTGTGTTTGCATAAACCCATCGGATCAATCCAGTTTATTGGATTATTCATACAGTACTGGTACAGGTTCATGCTGTCGTAGTAGCCAATAGGGTCGGTCTGCAGAAATCGACCAAGGGTCGGACTGTACATCCGAGCGCGGTAGTAATAGAGACCGGTCTGGTCATCGAAGCGCCGACCTGTGAAGAGGTACGGATTCTCATAGGCCGTCTGGGAGATTACATTGCCCAAACCATCGCGAATTATGACATTGCCAAAGACCTGGCAGGAATAGCTCTCGACGGTTGCCCCTGACGAATCGGACAGGGCAATCACGGAGCCGAGGCCATCCATATGGTAATCATACCGGGTTTCGGTTGCGGGGTCAACGTGAATTATGCAAATCGGCTCATCAATTCCGGGGCCGTAGATGTATTTGCGGACGAGAACATGATTTTCGTATTCGGCGATAACCTGTTGTCCATCATAGACATAGCGAGTCATAACTGTTCCTGCAATCTTATGGGTTCGCCTGCCAAAATCAGATTATCAGCATGCGTTTCTTTCGATGGCTTCGCCATACGAAATCAACGTCATCCTACGGGGCCCTGCGGGCCAGTGGGGAGAAAATAGAGGGTAGAGAGTCGAGCCGGCCCGGTGGGCCAGAGTGGAGATAGTGGAAAGTTGATAATAGAGCATGGAATCGGCCTGCGGCCGTTTTTTTTTTAACCGCGAAAGACACGAAAATAACTGTATGGGTAAAATGAACAGAGTATTTTACCGCATCCTACGTAAATGCGGCTTAATAGGTACCTGTCCCTAATTTTTATCGATTTCCGGTAATTACAACGTCGTCGATGTTCCAGCCGGAGTAGGGGAAGGCCCTGTTGTCATTGACCTGATAGCCCCAGCGGACATATACGGTGGGTTCATTATCCGCGACCGGGCTGATATCGTAAGAAATATCTTTCCAGCCGGCATCCTCGACGGGAACATCGTTTGGGGACTGCCAGACGAGATACCAATCAGTGCCATTGCTGGACACTTCGACCGTGGATTCCACAAAAGGAGGGTAATCGGTATTGAGCCATCTCTTAAAGCCCAGATGTACCTGCCGGCTTCCCGAACAATCAAAAGGCGGGCTCGTCAAATAGTAAGGACCGCCAACGGTGGTGGTATAATCGCCGTTTAGATTTACGCCGTATACATTCTGGCCGGTATAGCCGCTTGCGGGGTCGGGATTGCCGTTGCTGGTACCGCCAAGACCGGCCGGCATGCCGAAAGCCCACATCCCGTGTGCGGACCAGCCGGGAAAGGTATCAAAAGTAAAGTTGTACAATACCTGCGGGTAGCCCTTTAGCCAGTCGCCGGCCAGCATGGAGACATCCTCTATATTCACCAGGCCGTCATAGGTGATGTCTGAATTGGGGTAGACTTCAAAAGCATTGGGCAGTATCAGCACTTCCGGAAATAAACCATAGTGGAGGACATTTAAATCCCAAGGGCCCACGTAAGCATCAGATGGAATTTCAAACAAAGCCTGCATGTATGAAAGACCTGTTGCTGTGCAATTATTTGAATATATTTTTTCACCACCATTGGAAAGCCATGCTACAGATGTAATATCAGTCAATGTGCCTGATGCCTGCATAAAAGTTGACGTTGGACTGGCGGCAACAAATGCATTGCCTATATATGTGCCCTGAGAAAACCTAGAAGTAGCTTTAGAGAAATTCGTATTTCTTCCTGTAATGGATACCGCAAGCGTCTTACCGGGTTTTGCGGAAGAGGGTGTGATTGATGTTACTTCCGGTAAGATCGGGAGAACTTCAAAACCCTCATTCAAGGTAAGCAGACCATCCACGGAGGTTAGAATATTCAAATTGTATTTTGCCGGATCTGTGCCCGCATTGACTTTTACATCTACAACCATGAGTTCATCGTCAATCGGTGTAAATTCTAATATTTTAATTGTTGAAGTTGCTTGAGTGAGCGGATGCGAAAACCAAATGGGGGAGCCCTGTGAAAAAACAGGTGAACCCTGCGCAAAGCCTGACGCAGAAGTGAAATGGGTGTTTTGACCGGTAATCGCAACGGAAAGTCTACTGTGCTGCTGGGTGCTGGATGGGTTTACGGAAACAATCTCCTGGGAGAACGCAACCGTTGTCATAAGCAGTACGATACTGAAAGCAAACAAAATCCTCTGAGTCATATCAGACCCTCCGCCAAAAAGTTCATCTAAATATTCACAGCTCAGGGATTATCTTAACCAGTTAGTCCGTTGTGTCAAGTTCTTTTTTTACGGTTTCAAGGTAAATTTTGAGTTTTTCATTTTTCGGATCGGGTTTGCACCGCAGCAATGTCTGCCAGGCCTCTTCGTATCTGCCGCAGTTATAATAGGTTGCGCCTAAATTGATCAATGCTTCCTGAAATTGCGGATGGATTTCAAGGGCCTTGTTATAATAGTAAATTGCATTTTCATGATCCTGCAGTTCTTCATAGCAGGTGGCCAGGTTGTTTAGAACATGGATATGATAGGGGTGTGCTTCGCGGGCCAGTTGGTAGCTTATTAAGGCCTGGGAGAAATTGCCCATCAGGTACTGAGCTTCCGCTTTATACCATTGCAAGGGGGCGGAAGTGGGGTCCAGTGAAGAGAAAGGGGAATATGCTTTGTCAATCAGTGCGATTACCTGACTGTGCTGCTGGTGATTGCGGGCCATAAAGGATTGTTTGGTTAGCCATTCTGATTTGAGGCGTATATAGCCAACTGCCGCAGAGAAGATTAAGACGATGATGCAAGGTATACTTATAAGAAGTGTGTTTGTTTTTGGCGCGGTGTTTCTTTTTTGTGTCACTTCAGAGTGCAGATTTAAAATAATCGCTAACAGTATTGACAAGACCATGGAATGGAAAATTCTTTCTTTTGGAAATGAAAAGCAGGCAATCGTGATATAGCCTGTCAGTGACATGAGCATGCAGAGAGCGAGGCGTTTTGATTGCAACTGTTTATGGAGAAGGATGTTTTTTATGCAAAAGAACAAGCTTACAATGAAAATTGACACGTAACAAAGGAATCCGAATATTCCTGATTCAAATAAGACCCAGATGAAGTCGTTGTGAGGCCGTTGGAAATGTACATACTTGAAAGAGCGGGCGGTGAGTCCATCGAGGCCGTAGGACGGCAGACTGATCCGCCAGTTCCCTGCACCATGGCCCAGAGCAAGATTCTCAAACGCTCCGTTAACGGTTTTTTTCCAGAGCTGGATTCTTTCGTTTCCCGTGCCTCTTGAGAGAAGTGTGGAAGGTTGAATTCTCTCTTTGAGATGATCCAGGGCATCGGATTTTGAAGCCAGGACAATCCCGGCAGTGATACATGCAGAAAGAATTACCAAGGACAGTAATGCCGTTTTGAGCATTATTTTTTTATTGATCACGAATTGTTTATGCAACAGCAGAACGATGAGCAGTGCAAGGGTGGAAGAGACGATCAATGCAAGCCATACTGCCCGGGTTTGCAGTAAAAATATCATCAGCAGTGACATGGCTGCTGTTATGCCGCTGAGGATACGCCAGAGATAATGGGAAGACAGCAGGGAATAGAAACAAAACGGCAGTGTCAAAAATAAAGCGGAGGAAAGAAGATTTTTGTGGCCCATGGTTCCCTGGATTGAAACGAGGATGTCCAGGCCTGGTTTTCCGTAGGCGATGGTGAAATACTGGTAAAAACCGATGCAGCAAAGGAGAAATGCTGATATGACAAGACATTTTGTGAGCATGAATTTATAGTCGGGATTTGCTGCGAGAACCTGGAGGCATAAGAAAAGGAAGGTTAAGGAGGTAAATATTTTTACGATTTCATAGGCACTTTCCCCGGGATTAACTGCATTAATGATTGAAAGCAATGAAAAAAATAAGTAACCGGTGTATACAACAAACACCACACTTCCAACATACCTTGTTTTTCTTTCAGTCGGGGAGGAAATCATTCTATACACAAAAGATATTAGCAGGACCAACGTAAGAATCGACCAGAGGAAAAAGCGTATCGTCAAATAGGGATCGATTGTTTTTGAAAGAGAGATAAACGGGACCACAAAGCAGCAGGTTGATATTATAAGAATAAAATCCAGGTGATTTCGAATTCTGTTGAGGGTTTTCATTTTATGTCTATCGCCTTTGCAATCAAATGGCAGCCAAGTAACAGGTTTATATACCTCCTGGGATGTTTTGATTTATAGTCCGGGGGAGATTATAGCACCGTGTGGTATGAAGGGGAAGGGAAAATGGCTGGAGGCGGAAATAGGCGACGGGATTTATCTTGTATATTGGTCAGCAAAAACGCTGTTTTTGGGGCGTTTTTCATATTATGGTTGCATATTCGGAGGTGAGCGGCGAATTCTCGACCATGAATCTATGGGGATTGGCTGGATGGGCAATATTTCGAGGTGGTGGGGGATTCTGACCGATAATGTTTGCATGGCCGGGTGGATTTGTGGTTCGGTCGGCCGGGGGGATGGATTATCGGACGAAGTTAGATTTTTGATGTTTTGGGTATGGAAAAACGTTTTACATTTCGCGGCAAGCAGCGGCTGCGTAAGAATGAGCAGTTTCGCAAGGTTCTTGCGCAGCGGCAGTCGATGGGCAATTCGCTGTTTCGGGTGTATGTTTGCCGCAATGGGCTGGGTTTTTCGCGGCTGGGCGTGAGTGTCTCGCGGACGGTGGGTACGGCGGTGGTTCGCAACCGGATCAAGCGGATTGCGCGGGAAGTATTCCGCACGGAACAGCATAATCTGCCTTTGGGGTACGACTATTTATTAATATTTTCCCGTAAAATGTCGAAAAACCGTAAGAAAGGCCTGCCGGCGGCTCGTGTGCGGCTGGATTCCGGAGAATTTCGGGCCTTGTTTTTACGTTATGTCAGCAGGCTGACAGGCCGGGACGAGAACGTTGAAGAAGAAAAAGACGTCCGATAAAAACAGCAAGAGTGATCGGTTCATGCAGATCGGAAAGGCGGCGGAGCAGGCGGGTGTGTCGCGCCAGTCGCTGCAGTATTACCTGATGGTGGGCCTGCTGGAACCTGCGAAGAAGACGGGAACGGGACGTCGGCTTTTTGACAGTAAGAGCGTCGAGAAGATTCGGCTGATTAAGAAACTTAACGAAAGCGGATATCCGCTGCGTGCGATCCGGGACCTTTTTATGGAGAAGGATCCGGACGGGAAAGGAAACTGAAAGAGACGATGGCAGACTACAATTCGCTTCAGCGAAAACGGAATATGATCGTAGGCGGCTTTGTGCTGGTTGGTTTTTGCGGGCTGGTGTTTATGCTGGGCTTGTTCGGTGAGCTTCCGGGTTTTGTGAGCCAGATTAACAGTTTCCAGGTTTTGGTGGATTTTCCCCAGGCGCCGGGCGTGATGGAGAATACGCGTGTGAATTACTGCGGGTACCAGGTGGGACGAGTGACGGAGGTTTTTCCGCCGGAGCGTGCGGAGGGCGTGGATGCGGGTGAGCATTTTCACCGGGTTCGCGTGGAGGTGTCGATTAATCGTCAGTTTTACAATATCCCGAAGAATGTGGATGTGCTGCTGATTAAGCGGGGGCTGGGGTCGAGTTATATCGAACTGGCGGTGGACCCGGATGACGAGATTACGGAATTTTTGACGCAGGGGGATATCCTGGTGGGCCGGGAGGGGACGAGTACGGAGTTTATCCCGAAGGCGGTGCAGGAGAAGCTTGAGAGGCTTGTGGATTCGATCAGTGAGCTGACGCAGCATGCCAACGAGATCGTGGGTAATGACGAGAACAAGGCGAATATCAAGCGGACGCTGGCGAATGTGGCCAGTGCGTCGAAGGAGGCGGAGGCGACGCTGGTGTCGGTTCGGAATTTCGCGGATAAGGGCAGCGAGAATTTTGATGAGATTACGCGGAATTTGAGTGAGTCATTGGCGGAGGTGCAGACGATTTTGGCGAAGATCAATTCGGGCGAGGGCACGGCAGGGCAGATGGTGAACGATCCGCGTTTGTATGAGAACCTGCTGGACAGTACGCTTGAACTGCAGATGGCGCTGGAGCAGATTAAGATGTTCGCGGCGGATTCGCGGGAGAACGGGTTGCGGATTAAGTGGTAAGGATCAGCAACTCGTTAGGAAACGCTGATTTGTTTCTCGCCTTTGACAAGAGGAACCGGCCTAAAGGCTGAACCTGAGAGCCCGCATGGGTAAAATGAACAGCGTCTTTTACCCCATCCTGCTGAATTAATAATAGGGATAAAACGGGACATCGCGATCCGGTTTTTTGGAGAGGATTTTCGTAAGTCCCTCCAGCGTAGCGGCCTTGCACATTTTACGGATGTCGGGGCGGCGCAGGATGGTGAGTTTCCAGAGAACAAAAATCCCAAATACTCCTGCTGCAAGTGGTGCGCACCAGGCAGGAAACTGCAATACTTTCTGACCGGCAACCTGTAGTTCCAAGGGAGTCGCTTTGAAAACCGCTAAAAAAGTAAACAAAGGAAGTATTATGGCCTCCATCCACGAAAAAACAAGGGCAATTACGCGGGCGGTGTTGGAAAGTTTGAATAAATAGTAGCCCACAAAGATGAAAATGACATTCAGGTTGAGGGATAATACACCCGTAAAAATTCCTATGATGACTCCAAGTGCCTCTGAAATGCCGTACAGCAGGATCAAGGCGGCTACGATCTTGAGCGAAAGCGGCGTTTTTAGTTTGTTTTCCTGTTCCATAGTAACTCAAAATTTGAGAAAAGGGGGTACTGTCCCTGTTATCCAGTGGTGGTATCATACGGTATGGGCGGGATTTTTGCAAGAAAAAAAGGCGTCCGGTTTTGGCCGGGCGCCTTTGTAATTACGGGGTGAATCTTGTAATTACGAATTATTTTTTCCTTCTCAGGAAGGCCAGGCCCGCACCGATCAGTGCGAAAGTGGCCGGCTCGGGAACGATGGTAATGACCGTGTTCGTATCGTCGATGTCGAAGAAAGCATCGCCGGCACCGTTTCCGGTGGTTACGCCGTAGGCAGTAATCCGGGACTTGTAAGCTTCCCAGGATTCTGTATTTTCAGGATTATCGTCATAATCGAGTTCAATGTATCCGCTTACGATGTCGATGGAACCGTTGGAACCGAGAATCAGGTCGCGAGCGATGATTGAACCGCCGTTGATCTGGACATCACCGGTGGTGTCAATGCCCACGTTGAGGGGCAGACCGGTGTCCATGACGATCTGCGCGGAATCGTTGAGTTCGAGGTATCCCTCGGCCCCGGCGAGATTCCCGACGAAGATCGTGCCCATGGTGTTCCACACGGAGGTGTCGTTCATAATGAGGTCGGCGATACCGCCATGACCGAGATTGGACCGCCTGGGTGTGTTCAAAACGGAGCTGCCGTTCATGGTAAACAGCGTGGTCTGGGTCGCATCATTGGCAAAACCGGTAAAGGCTTCCCCAATGATGTCAATGGTCGCGGAATTCATGGTGACGACATTTCCGGTTCCGTTGTCGCCAAAGGTGGCACTGTCATGAACGGTCAGTTTTGATCCCGCGTCCATCTGCAGTTCACCTGCGATGAGCTTAAAAATGCCGACAACCGCTTCGCCATTGGCACCGATGATGGCCCGGTCCGCCCCGTTGGTCTGGATGAACCCCTTGTCCGCAGCGGTGGGCACTCCCTTGTTCCAGTTTGCACCGTCAAACCAGTCATTGGTTCCGTTAAGGTTTTTAAAGTTGCTGCGGATGGCAGACGCCGACGCTGTAAACAACAGCAGGATTGTCAGAAGACAGAGTAATTTCTTCATTCTCATTCTCCTCTCTCCAAAACTAAATTTGCGATTCAAGATATTTTCAGTCCTTCAATCTGAAAATACCACTTACAGTAACTATACCCCGTAAGACTTCATTATAATCCAGTATAAAAGTTACCTATTTTAAATCAAGGATAAATCCTCATTTTCAGGCTGAAAACAAGGTTTATTGGAAGTTAAACCGGGTAAGCCCCCCTGTGACAGGGACTTAGCCTGAATAAAAAAAGCAAAAAAAATGTATTTTTTTACATATTTGCCAGCTAAAAACATATACAAATGTTTATGTTTGCGGCTTTTTGCGAAAATTTCAGCCTTTGAATTGTATGATATTAGCCCGGAGAGTGTGGAAATCAAAGAAAAGGATTGCTAAAGCGGAAGAAACAGTTAGAATAATCGTATGATTCACCTTGTACAGGATAGAAATTATCTACTATTGTATTTTAGCTGCGTTTGAAAGGTATTAGAATGAGTACAGATGTAAAAGCGTTTTATCAGAAGTTTGATTCAGACATGGGCAAGCTGAAACAGGAGATTCCGGATACACTGTCTGGTTTTGGCGGATTGTTCGGTAAAACGATGGGCAAAGGCGCCCTTACGGTACTGGAAAAGGAGATGGTGGCACTGGGTATCGCGGTCGCGATCCAGTGTGAACCTTGCATTATGCTGCATGTTAAGAAGGCATTGGAAGCGGGTGCGAGCCGTCAGCAGGTGTTCGAAGCGGCCAGCGTGGCTGCGATGATGGCCGGCGGACCGGCGTATACGCATATTCCGATGGTGATGGACGCCCTGGAAGCAAACGGGGCGTAACTGAGGAAATCGTTGCAGATTTAAACTTTTTGGCGTAAACTGACGAATATAGTAGTTGGAAGCCATGACTACTTCCTAAATCGAAGCGGGAGCCGGGTATTTCCCGCGTTCGATGGCAATGAACGGGGTTTTGCGGGGGTTTTCCTGCGGATCAGCCCGATTGGACTTATTGATTTTGATCAATTCGCATTGCCGAGCCCGGACAGCCATCCGAACCCGGCAGCGAAGGAGATATAAAAATGGATGGTCATTCGAGGACGGCAGTTCACGTCACCGCGCAGGCGGTACATACATTTGGAGGTATCGGGGCGGTTCTTGAGGGATTGCTTACGACAGAAGCTTACCAGGAAGTGATCGGACGCACGGTATTGGTTGCGCCGCTTTTGAGCCGGGAGGTCAGTTCGTGCGGTCGGCTTGGGCCGGGCGGCGAGGTGCTGTATTCGTCGCTGGACGGGCCGGTTGGGGGTGCTGATTTTACGGCTTTTGAGCGTGTGGAGACGCTGTATCATGTCAACATCGTGTACGGGCGCAAGACGCTGACCTCGCGGGACGGGAGCAGGACGCTTAGCCCGGAAGTGCTTTTGATCGATGTGACGGGGGCGGAAGGCGGGCCGGTGAACCTGCTCAAGGGCAAGCTGTTCGCGGAGTTCGGGATTCAGAGCGACCAGTACGAGGGCTTGTGGGAATATGAGCAATACTTGCGCCTGGCTCCGGCGGCACTGGCGGCTTTGAGGGTGCTGGGGATCGACGGTGAGAACGGGGCGAGCTGTATTATTTCGCACGATTTTGCGGGGATGCCGACGGTACTGGCGGCCCGGCTGGAGCGGGGCAGTGATTTTCGCACGGTGTTTTACGCCCATGAGACGGCAACAGTTCGGCGGATCGTGGAAAGCCGCGGCGGACATGATACGATGTTCTACAACGTGATGCGAAACGCGAAGGAAAACGGGCTGCATCTGCCGGAGGTGTTCGGTGAGCAGGTGTCGTATTTTAAGCATGCGATGATCGAGGCGTCGCGGCACTGCGATATGATTTTGGCGGTGGGCGACCGGGTGCGGGATGAGATGCTGTTTTTGGGCCCGGAATTCGGGATGTGCCAGATCGAGCAGGTATATAACGGTGTGGAAACGGGGGAGACCGACCTGGAGGGAAAATTCGCATCGCGCGAGAAGCTGCGCCAGTACGGTGAGAATCTGCTGGGCTTTCGGCCGGACTATGTGTTTACGCATGTGGCGAGGATGAGCGTGAGCAAGGGGCTGTGGCGGGATTTGCGGGTGCTCGAGCACCTGGATGAGCAGTTTGCCGGCCGGGGACAGACGGGGATATTGTTTATCCTGAGTACGGAGACCGGGCCGCGGCGGAGCCGGGATGTGTACGGGATGGAAAGTTTGTACCGGTGGCCGGTGGCGCATCGGGAGGGCTACCCGGATTTGAGTGACGGCGAGGCGGGGTTTTATACGGCGGTGCAGGAATTTAACGCGAAGAGCCGGGCGATTAAGACGGTGTTTGTCAACCAGTTCGGATTCGGGCGGATTCATTGCGGGGGACGTGTGCCCAGGGATATGGAGATGATTGATCTGCGCCGGGGTACGGATGTGGAGTTCGGCCAGAGTGTGTATGAGCCGTTTGGGATTTCGGTGCTCGAACCGCTGGGCTATGGTGCGCTGTGCGTGGTTTCGTCGGTCAGCGGATGCGCGGGGCTGGTTTCGCGGATGGCGGATTTGAGTATCCTCGATAATATTATCGTGGCGGATTACACGGCGCTGGGGGATCATCACTGGGAGGACCTTGAGGATTTGCTGACGATTGGTCGGGAGGAGCGAAACGAGATCGAAGTGAGTGTCAGCGGGCAGGTGGCGCATGTGCTGGGCCAGCGGCTGGCGCGGAATGAGGAGCAGTTTGCGAAATACCTGGAAAAGGGATCGCAGGCGGCCAGGGGGATCGTATGGGAGGCGACGGCGAGGGAGTTTATCGCACCGGCCCTGGAAAAGGTGCTCTCGCGTCAGCGGCCGATTAAGGTGTACCAGGTGATGTAGTGCCCGGTGGGCCAGTGCGGAGATAGTGGAAAGTAGAGCATGGAGTCCGGCCTTGCGCCCGGGAGTGTTTTTATCAGCATGCGTTTCTTTCGATGGCTTCACCATCACAAATCAACGACATCCTACATTTGTAAACCGCGAAAACCGCGAAACTACTTTTAAGCAGGTAAATATTCGGTTTGCACACAGGCAAGCATGACACATGCCTTTTGAGGACTACAGAAATAAATCTTGACATTTCCCCTCTTTTGCAGTAGGGTTTGGGTTGTGGAGCGTGTGTTATTTTTGTTATTGATTCGAGGCGATGGGTAAAAACAGGATTTCACTTTATTAAGGAGGGTGGCAATCATGAGAAATGCTGCATTTCTAACGGGGTTCGGGGCGGTGGTTTTGTGTGTTTTCTGCACGTTTGCTATGGCCGGCGGGGCGATTATTATTGATCATGAGTGTACGGATATCACGGCGGTTCCGCAGGCGGCGATCGAGCAGGCCAAAGCCGTGCTTCATATCGCGTATGGGCATACGTCGCACGGTTCGCAGATTACCTCCGGGATGACGGGGCTGGTGGCGTTTGCCAACGGCGGGGGCAAGGGGCTTAGCCTGCCGGCGGATATTTTCGCGTGGAACAACGGCGGGACCGGCGGGGCACTGGACCTGCACGATTACGCGATGGGCGGCGATGTGGGGTATTATCCGCAGTGGGTTGACAATACGATAAGCTACCTGGGCAATTCGGCCAATGCGGATGTGAATGCGGTTATGTGGTCCTGGTGCGGGCAGGTGGATGATAAGTACTCGGCCAATACGCTGTACAGTGAGTATATCAATCCGATGGTGGCACTGGAGGCGGCGTATTCGGATGTGACGTTTGTGTATATGACCGGGCACGTGGACCATTATGACGATGCGGACAACAAGGCGGCCAATGATATTATCCGCAACCATTGCCGGACGAACGGCAAGGTGCTGTTCGATTTTGCGGATATTGAGTCGTATGATCCGGACGGGGTGTATTACCCGTTCCCGCATGACAGCTGCGATTATTATGCATCCCGGACCGGGGCGCAGCTAGGCAACTGGGCGATAGAATGGCAGAATGCCCATGTCGAGGGGGTGGACTGGTACAGCTGCAGCTCGGCACACAGCCAGGCGCTGAACGCGAATATGAAGGCGTACGCGGCGTGGTGGATGTTTGCGCGGCTGGCGGGCTGGCCGGGGACGATCGAGACCGGGTGCGATTCGAGCGTGAGCGATATGGACTGCGACGGCGATGTGGATATGTATGATATGGCGATCTTCGGCCGGAACTGGATGGGGCAGTGAAAGAGATTTTTCTTTTTAAATGTTGATTGTTTCGCCTGCGGCGACTTTTAATATTTAACCACGAATGGCGCGAAAGACACGAAACTTATTTTCTTAGCCACAGATGACACAGATTTTCACAGATTTTGAACTATAAATTGAATATGGAATGGCCTTACGGCCAGGTTTTTTTATTTGCCTGTTGAGGCTGCGCCTCGGGCGATTGAATCCGGCGGATTCAATCGGTGGAAACGCCCTGCGGCCGGGGCTATTTATATCAGCATGCGTTTCTTTGAATGCTGACGCAATCGAAATCAAGGTCATCCTATTGTCATGGTCGTTTCGTCAAGTCATTGGTTTTTGTCCAACAGAACGAGCGTTAGCAGGTATCCGATACGGGAGGTCCACTAATTTAGTGCCTTGCATACATAAAGTCATACTTTTTGCTGTATAAAGCCGTTTTTGGGCAAAATTTCATAAAAATTTACCGATTTTTATAAAACAATGAGACGATATTTATTATAATGAAACTAAGCGGGTAAGTCCTGTGTTGTGCTTTGGGTGCTTCCTTCCATCGGTTGGCAATGAGCCCAGGGATGATCGGCTTCACAGGGGCCGCTTTTTTTATGCGCTTCTTTCTACGGCAAGTAGATATCTTCAAATTTTATCTTCTCACTGAATACATTATACCATATCAGGTCAGCGTATTTGTATTTTCTGGCCAGGCCCCAGCAGAACAAATCAACAGCCTGCAGACACGGGTCCTCATGTGAGTCCAGATGCTCAATCGAAAAACCGGTATGTAACGGTAATGAACCCTGAATATAATTTCCGATATATTCATTAAAATCGAGAATTTCCGCCTTGTTTTTGCTCTTATCCACCACCATGCGAACATTTGCCATCACACAGCTTAGAGGTATTTTCTCGATTATCTGCCTGGCTAAAAAGTTGTAAATTCTGCTTTGGCCATGAGCCGTATGGAACCGTTCATAAACACGGCGTTTGTTCAGTATCATAGAATAAAGGGACCATGCCCCGGATTTGATATGCTTGTAGAAATATTCTTTGATCCCCAAAGCTGTATTGGTCCCTTTCAATTCATAATTTGTTTTCGCCGGATTATTTTTTGGATTGATCTTGTTTCTTATTGTTCTTCTCACTGCCCTGGCGATTGATCTTTTTGAGAGTTGATTTTCACACACCAGAATGGTGATCACAAAATAATCACTGGTTCCTCTTTTACTGAAATCAAAACCAAGATCGCCGGATTCATCAAGGTAGATGTACACTTTTATAGTCCTGTGTTCTCAGAGGCCTGTTATAACATTTTTTGTCATATGACTTTGTCCAGTGAGGTTATGGTTCAAATTTTAGCTGTTGGATGTTCTCGCTCCGGACGAATTCAACGGTGCCGTCTGCAAATAATACATTTATACCTCGGTTGTTATTTCTTTCGAGATCAATCATTTCGGGCCCTGCAATGCCGTTTTTGCCTGTTTGTGCCTCGAACAGAATAACCGTATCCGGGGAGAGGTCTTCCAGCTTTGAATGGACAATGTGTTCATTCATCGCATAGGCCCAGGTTTTGTTATCCTGAGGACAAAGAAATACTTTTTTCGGAATATCATCATAAGATATCAGCAGGTCGCACCATTTCTCTGCGGTGGGTAATTCGTTTTCGTTATCATCTGCGTAAAACTGTATATTTATGCCAAGATGTCTCAGGTGAACTTTTGATGCGGCAATGTATCCTGGTCTGCGATGACTGAATATGGAAGGCAGTGTAAACGCAAGGACGATCAATATGAAAAACAGCATAATCGGGAGAATAATTCCTGCAATCGCAGATTTTTTTCCGGTTATTGTGCCTTTGCTTTTTTTTATGATAAACAGGCTGATGAAACCCAGAAGGATGGCCGGGGGACCGGTAACGATCCAGAGAACAAGATTAGCTGGGGTCGGCATAAAAACAGTTCGGGGGCCGGTGATGATCCAAAGAAAAATACCAGCCAGAGCAAATCCAAAAGCTGCAGCCGCAAGTTTGCTTCGTTTGTGCTGGTCCGGATTGGCTGGGGCTTTTGTGTTTTCAGCGGGGGGTTGGGCCATGTTCATGTCTTCGTTCTGCATGTGAATGTCCCTTTCTTTTACATGTTCCCTGGTTCTGTATGCTGGCTTATGGCAACGTGTCTCCGTCAGGGAGATCGTAGGGTGTTTTGGGCGAGAATTCAAGGGAATTTTTATCCTGTCAGGAGTTGGAATTCTTCGGGTGTGAGGCTGTGGCGAAGTTTCTGCAGTGCGATCAGTTCGATCTGCCGGACGCGTTCCTTGGTCAGGTTCAGCGCATCGCCGATTTCCTTTAGCGAGAGGCCCTTTTGCGTGACGCGGCTGCCGGAGAGGCCGTAATGGGCGCGGATGATGAACCGCTCGCGGTCGTCGAGGTTGTTCTGGATCACTTTTTCGAGGCTGTGGTGGGCCTGCTCTACGGCCTGGACGTCGGCGAGCTTTGGCAGGCGCATGTCGTGGTGGATGTTCTCGATATCGGCGGAGGCTGTTTCGGGGTAGGCCGCGCTGGCCGGGAGGAAGCGGGCGAAGTCCTTGGCGATGGCCCACGAGGCATACGTACTGAAACGAAAGCCGCGGGTGTAATCGAATTTTTCGACGGCACGCATGAGCGTAAGGTTGCCCTCGCTGGCGAGTTCCGCGACCGATGCGCCGGTGGTGATGTGCTTGCGGGCGATGCTGATAACCAGCGGCATGTTCGCCTCGATAATGGCCTGCTTGATTCGCTCGGCGGCGGCCATGTAGTCGTCGATGCGGTTGAGCTGGGTGGTGGAAGGGTTGGCCTCGTCGAGGCGGGCAAGTTCGAGGGCAGCGAGGTACTTGAGGTAATTGTACCGCTGGAAGTGCCGGACCTCGGCAGGGCGGTTAAGCGGGGCGGCGGGCCGGTTTTCGGGTGCGTCCCATTTCTCGGGCAGGATGGTCTCGTGGGCGTCGGGCTTGAGGAAATCGGGGCTCTGGACGTAGTCGATTTTGGTGTCCCTTAGCCTGCGGGCCCGCATGCGGTTGATGGCCCGGTGGATGGTGGTGCGGCTTTTATCGTACTTGCGGGCGATTTCGCTGATGGAGGTTCCACCGCGGTGCAGTCGGTAGATCAGCTTCTGCTGGCGCGGGTTCAGCGGGGAGCGGACCTCGGCGAACAATCGGCGGGCGGGGTTTCGCCGGTCGTGGCGCTCGATGACCTTGCGGATGGTCTCATAGGATCGGTTCATCTGTTCGGCGACCCTGGTGATGACGTGGTGCTTGCTGGTCGGGTCGGTATCCTGGAGTCGGCGGGCCAGTTCGACGGCCTGCTCCTGTTCGTCGGTGCCCATGACGGAAAAGTCCGTGGCGGCGCGGATGCGGTCCGGATGGTCTTTGGCGAACTTTTCAACGGCGGATTCGAGGTATCCGAGGCGTTTTTTGCCGTCCTCGAAGATGAACATGCGTCCGACCAGGCCCAGCGACTTCCAGCGGCGGACGGTTTTGGTCGAGACGGAGAATTTTTCTGCGAGCTGCTCGACGGTGTAGACGGTTTCCTGCTGGCCGGAGGGGATCAGGCCCAAGTCCGAGCTTAGTTGGCGGATGAAGTCTTCCAGGGCGTGTTTGAGCTCGGTGCCGTGGATGAACAGGCCGTCGACGTTTTCTTTGGGCCGGTAGCCGGTGATGCGAAAACAGATGAATTCATACGGGTATTCCCGCTGGGGCTCGAGGATCTGCAAAAGCTGCTCGGCTTCGCGGAGCTGGCTTTCTTTTTTGCGGTCCGGCGAGAAGCGGAGTTCTTCGTAAAGCCGGTTGATATGCGGGTTTTTGATCTTTGCCATTTGACGTCAAGTCCGGAATTTAAGCTTTTATCCCACTAGGCGGTATTCAAGCCGTTTTGTTCATTATAGCAGGTGTCTAAGGCGGGAGCAAATAAAAAAAACAGCGCCCCGAAAATGGAACGCTGTTCTTGATTTTTCGCAAATAAATGCAGGATTTACACGCCGATGAGCTCTTTGGCGAGGTCAACCGCACTTGCGGCGTCCGGAGCGTAGCCGTCTGCACCGATCTTGTCCGCGTAGCCCTGGGTTACAGGTGCGCCGCCGATCATGATCTTGGTATCGAGGCCGGCATCCTTGAGGGCCTTGACGGATTTTTCCATCGCGGGCATTGTGGTGGTCAGCAGGGCACTCATGCCGACAACCTGGGGCTTGAATTCCTGGACCTTTGCCACGAATTTTTCGGCAGGTACGTCCACACCGATATCCTCAACGTTAAAGCCTGCGCCCTTTAGCATCATGACGACGAGGTTCTTGCCGATATCGTGCAGGTCGCCCTGTACGGTGCCTACAATGGCGGTTCCGAGGGGTTCTACGCCTGCTTCGACGAGTTTGGGCTCGAGTTTTTCCATCGCCATTTTCATTGCGCGGGCGGCAATGAGTACCTCGGGGATGTAGACCTCGTTTGCCTTGAACCGGGCACCGATTACGTTCATACCGCCGATGAGACCTTCTTTGAGGATCGCATCGGGGGCCATGCCTTCGTCGATAGCCTGGTTGGTGATTTCTACTGCTGTCTTCTGGTCGCCTTTAATGATGGATTGGGCGAGAGCTTCCATATCTGCCATTTCTTTACCCTATCAAATAAACCACATTTCCACATTAGATTTCAATCCGAGGCCGTTTCCACGCGGCCATGGGTACGAATTATGCCCAAGAGGCCCGCGGATATCAAGTCCTATTTCACAATATGGCTATATTGGTCCATTAAAAAGCAATTTATTGCTATTTTTTTATGCGCATTTTGCCATAATGGTGCCGTAAACTTGGTTTTTCGATCAGGAAAATAAGGATGAAGCACTATATTGTACTAGTCAAGCAGGTTCCGGATGTCTCGCAGATCACGGATAACGCGTTTGACCCGAAGACGGGCAACCTTATCCGCACACGCCTTGCCAGTGTGATTAACGAGCTGGATGCCCAGGCCCTGGCTTTCGCGTGGCGAATGAAACAGCTCAGCGGTGAAGAGGGCAAGGTGATCGCGCTGACGATGGGCCCGCCGATGGCGGCGGAGGTATTGCGTTATTCGCTGTGCCGGTGTGCGGACCAGGCTGTATTGCTGACCGACCGTGCGCTGGGCGGTGCGGATACGTGGGCGACGGCGAACCCGCTGGCGTATGCGGTGCGTAAGATGGTCCCTGAGCTGCTTGGCGGCAGCGAGGAGTATTTCATCGTCGCGGGCATGCAGTCGGTGGATGGGGATACGGCGCAGGTGCCGGCCCAGCTTGCCGAGGAGTTAAACCTGCCCTGTATTGCCTATGTTACCGACGCGGCATACGAGCACGGCGATTTCGCGTTTACGCGGATCATCTCGGGCGGCAGCCAGGTGGTTCGGCCCAAGCGAGTGCCCGCGGTATTGACCGTGGCGAAATATGAGTACCCGCTGTATGCGTCGTTCTCGAAGACGCGGGCGGCAAACCAATTTGAATTGCTTCAGTGGTCGGCGGCGGATATCGCGGCGACGCACGTTGGGGTCAAGGGCTCCAAGACGCGGGTGATTCGTGTTTTCCCGCCGGGCAAGACGACCCGCAAGTGCGAGCAGGTCAGCGATCCGGCCCAGTTTGCGAAGATCATCCTGGATAAGGCCGGTTCCACCAACGGCGAAGCTGCCAGGGGCGAAGAGGCGCAGTCACGATACGTCCTGCCTTCCAGGCGGGCGAATGTATTCGACCGTTCGTTCGAGGGGACCGAGAAAGAAGTACAAGATTTTGAGAAGCTGTATGAGGAGCTTCGTTTCCTCGATCTGACCGATTTGGATAAGATCGACGAGCAGGCGAAGGGCCGCATCCTGGCTTCTAAAGATATTAAGTTTCATGAAAAGGCCCTTGATGACATGATCGCCGGGTACCGCAACGTGGACCCGACGTATACCGGGCAGGTGTGGGTGATGGCCGAGCACGACGGCGGCAAGATCAACTCGGCAACATTTGAGCTGATCGGCAAGGCATCGGATTTGGCCAAATCGCTCGATACGAAAGTGGGCGTTTGCATTGCCGGTTCGTCGGTGCGTCATTTGGCCGAGGAACTGATTGCCGGCGGGGCGGACGATGTGTATGTGATCGAGCATCCGCTGCTGGAGAATTTTGATCCGTATTCGTACCGCAAGGCCGTTTCGGACTGCATCGAGAAATACAAGCCGCAGATTGTGCTGTACGGGGCGACGCCGCAGGGTCGTGTTCTTGCGCCGATGGTTTCGTACCGTGTCGGCTGCGGGCTGACGGCGGACTGCACCGGGCTGGATATCCGCGATACCTCGCGCAAGGGGCAGATCGCGACGCTGTTCCAGACGCGTCCGGCACTGGGCGGCAATATCATGGCGACGATTGTGACCAAGGATTCGACCTGCCAGATGGCGACCGCGCGGCCGGGCGTGATGAAGCGGCTCGATCCGGATTCGTCGCGGCAGGGCAATGTGATCGACCATGCGGTGGAGATTACCGAGGCGGACCTGTCGATGGATATCCTCTCGACCGAGAAGGGCCAGGGCAATGTCAACTTTGAGGCCGATGTGATCGTGGCCGGCGGCAAGGGCATGCAGAACCGTGATGTGTTTGAGACGATGACCTCGCAGCTATGCTCGGCGATTGCCCAGAAGGCGGATACCATCGTGGAAAAGGGCGCGACCCGTGCGGCGGTGGAGCAGGGTTTCGTGGAACGCATCCACCAGGTCGGCCAGACCGGCACGGCCGTGGGGCCGAAACTGTACATCGCACTGGGGATTTCCGGCGCGATCCAGCACATGATCGGCGTGGCGAATTCCGAGACGATTGTTGCGATCAATTCCGATCCGGAGGCCCCGATCTTCCGGCAGTGCGATTACTATTATGTCGGTACGATTGAGTCGATTGTGCCCGAACTGATTAAGCAGATGAGCGCGGGCTAATCCCTGTAAGTAATGTCAATTGAGATTGGTATACGAATATGCTTGATAGCCAGAATATGAATCAGACGGATGTTTTGATCGTGGGTGCCGGTCCTGCGGGGCTTGCTGCCGCGATCAGTGCGAAAACCGCCAACGCGAACCTCGACGTGGTCGTGCTGGATAAATCTCATGGGCCGGGGCATCATAACCTGTCCGGCGCTGCGCTCGAGGGCGAGTCTCTGCATGCTCTTCTCGATGCGGCCAAGCCCGACTGGCGCGAAAGCGACCAGGCCAAGAAGGTTCTCGCCCGCAAGACGGAAAAAGACGACGTGATGTTCCTGTACAACCGCTTTGCGTTTAACATCCACTGGAAGATCAAGATCGCCCGTGCGCTTAAGCTTAACCTTGGTAATATGTATCACCACGGCGATTATATCGTTTCGATTTCGGAGCTGACGGCGTGGCTGTGCGAGATCGCAAAGGAGCTGGGCGTGGAAGTTCTGCACGGTTTTTCCGCGGCGGATATTCTCTACGACGCCGGGACGGGGCGTACGACCGCGGTCAAACTGCTCGATCAGGGCTACGACAAGCACGGTGAAAAGCAGCCCAACTTCCTCGAAGGCGAGGAAATTAATGCGAAAATGATCGTCCTGGCGGAGGGATGTGACGGCTTGCTGAGCGAAAAGTTTGTTGAAAAGGCTGCGCTCTCGCGTGAACACCGGCAGTTGTATTCGATTGGCGTCAAGGAACTGATCAAGGTGACTGATGAGCAGTACGCGAAATTCACGGATACCCGCTGTGTGCATGCACTGGGGTACCCGATTTTTATCCCGCCGTTTGGTGCGAATATGTTCGGCGGCGGTGTGATGTACCCGATGGGCGATAATCGGATCGCGGTGGGTATGATCGTGGGGCTGGATTTTGAATACTGCGATTTTAACCCTCAGGATGCGCTGGTGCTGTTCAAGGAGCACCCGTTTGTCAAGCAGTACATCGAGGGCGGGCTGGTCGTCGAGGCAGGGGCCAAGATGATCCCCGAGGCGGGTTACTACGCGATTCCGCGTGACCCGGCGACCGAGTCGGTCGGCAAGGGCAACGTCGCGCTGGTCGGCGACAGTGCGGGGCTGGTCAATATGATCAAGATCAAGGGGCTGCACAACGCGATTGAATCCGGCCGGGTGGCCGGGCATGCCGCGGCGGATAACCTTGATACGCCGATGGGCTTTTCCCGGGCGTATACCAACCTGCTG
This sequence comes from uncultured Pirellulales bacterium, assembly GCA_964454745.1. Lineage (GTDB taxonomy): Bacteria > Planctomycetota > Phycisphaerae > Sedimentisphaerales > Anaerohalosphaeraceae > CAYVUI01. The sequence goes on from CAYVUI010000004.1 coordinate 21,997, forward strand.
AACAATTCCTTTGTGATCGACGAGATGAAGAGTGCCCGCAATTTCCGACAGGCGGTGGGCAAGTTCGGTACGATGATCGGTCTGCCGGTTTCGGTGCTTGGCGGCCTGCTGCCGAAGTTCCAGGTTGAGGCTGATTACGAGGCCACGAAGGCGAAGAAATACAAGCTCAAGCCCCAGCGGAATTTTGACAAGGATACCTTTACCGCGGTCGCCGCGACCCAGCACCGCGAGGAAGAGCCCTCGCACCTGACGATCCTGGATGAATCGGTATGCGTCGATAAGTGCCTGGGCAAATTCGGCGGCCCGTGCATTACTTTCTGCCCGGCGGGCGTGTACGAGACCGTTCACGACGAGGTCAAGCCTGCGAACCCCTCCAACTGCCTGCACTGCAAGACGTGCCAGCGGAAGTGTCCGTACGATAATATCCGCTGGACGGTGCCTGAAGGCGGCGGCGGGCCGCGATATACGGCGATGTAGGCGGCCTGAACGGGTGTTTTGCCCCTAACGAATGAAAATGCCAAAAGTGCCTTGCATGAGGCTTCTGGTCTGCGTATAATCCCCTCTTTCTGGTTTCCTTCAGGTTAGGGGGCCGTTGATTTTGTCCGTGACAGGGATCGAACCATTGCCGAACCGAAAACGCATATTTATCAGTGCCGCCGAGCACAGCGCCGATTCTCACTGCGGCAAGCTGATCGCTGCGCTTCGCAAGGGCTCCTTTTCACCGGGGGCGGGGCTGAGTGCGGAATTTTCGTTCGTGGGCTTTGGCGGCGAGCAGATGGCCCAGGCGGGGTGCGAGTTGCTCGAACAGCCCGTTTCGCGTTCTGCGATGATCTACAACGCCTTCGGGCAGGTCAAGTACTTCTACAACCTGGTCAAGCAGGCCAAAGCTGTGATGGACCGGGGGGAGATCGACCTGGTGATCGTTTGCGATTCGCCGGCGTTTAACAGTCATATCGCTTCGGCTGCGCACAAACGGGGCATCCCGGTGCTGTTCTATGTTGCCCCGCAGTTGTGGGCGTGGGGCGCGTGGCGGACCGGCCGGTACCGCAAAATCTGCGACAGGCTGGCGTGTATTTTGCCGTTTGAGAAGGACTGGTTCTCCCGCCGGGGGTTCGATACCACGTTTGTCGGCAATCCGCTGTTTGATGCCTCCGACCTGGACCTTAGCGGCAATTATAAAACCTACGGCGATTTTGACGTCCATACCGCGAAGATTGCCCTGTTTCCCGGATCGCGCAGTGCGGAGATTGGCAAGCTCTACCCGGCGATGCAGCAGATCGCCATGCGGCTAAAGAACCGCTGGCCGAAGATGCAGTTTTGCGTGTCCGCGGTGGATGAGGAAAAACTTGAGATGCTCCGTGAAAAGCAGGTGCCGGAGTTTACGTGTGAATATGTTGTTGCCCCGGTGACCGAGACGGCGAAATGGGCGGACCTGGCCCTCGTGGCCTCGGGTTCGGCGACGCTGCAGGTGGCCGCGGCGGGCTGCCCGATGGTGATTATGTACCAGTCGTCGCAGCTGGCGTGGAAGCTGGTCGGCCAGTTTTTGATCAAGAGCCGGTTTTTGTCGCTGGTCAATATTCTGGGCCGCCGGGAGCTGGTGCCCGAGTTCATGCCGTATTTCAGCTCGATCGATCCGATCGTGGACCGGTGTTTTCGGCTGCTGGGCAACCGGACTCGCCTGATTAATCTCAGTCACGAGCTGGTCAACCTCGTCGAGCCGCTGGCGAAATACAACGCCTCGCAGAAAACCGCACAGATTGCCTGTGAAATGCTCGGGCTTGAGAGCCCGTCGGAGGAATAAGGAATTCTCCCCCCTCGACTTCGCTCGGGCGGAGGCCTCGGTTGTCTCGTTCGACAAGCTCACTCGACAAGTGGAATGGCCTTACGGCCATGCTATTCAAACGGCGTGGGCGGAGCCTACCCTGCCGGGGAACGCATGCCACGTGGGATTCGATGACGTTTATGGTGGGTGCGACCCACCCTACACTGCTTTTACTGTCCCTGTAAAATAAAAAAGGCCGAGAGCCTCTACGAAGCACTCGACCATGCCCTATAGCCTCCTCCAGGAATAGGGCCAACCATGAAAGACATTGCCGGGGACTGGCATGTCTAATATGCAAAATTATTCGACTTCAGTTTCCAGACTTCACTTTCAAGATGTATATGAAATCATTATGATTGCTCGGGCGACATTACTCTGCCCGGAAGTCGTCCCTGACTTGCCGACAATCCCTTGGGTTCCAAAACCCGCAAGGACTTTGAACCCCTTCACCATCCATCCCATTCACCATCCAACTCGCTTCATCATCAACTTCTCATCACTCATCCTTACTTCTCATCATCCGTCCAACTTCTTCATCATCATCTCTATCGTAATCTTCATTTTCACTTTCCGTATTCATCATCTGCCCTCCGAGGCAGTCTCATCTTTATTTCCGCCGGGCCCTGCGTTTGCGAAGGAACAAACCGCCCAGGCCAAGCAGCGCGATACTGGTCGGCTCGGGAACGACTTCAGTTCCATCCTCAGGCACCGGGATCGGATCATTATCGGTGCTATTGTCGCCGTTATCACCTGGATCCCCCTGGTCCCCGGGCGTGCCTGGCGTGCCGGTGAAGTTTGGGAAATTCGGAAACGTAAATCCACCCGGACTGCCGCCGGTCCCGCTGGTGCTGGGGCCTGATACGGTAACTGAAGGAGCTCTTCCTCGACTGCCGCCGGATCCTGCGCCGCCGGAGCTGCTGGTTATGCCCGCAGCCCTGATCTGGTTGTCTTCGAGGCTTTCCCGCTGGAAAACCGCGACTAAAATCTTGGGCGAATCCGCGACAACCGAAGTTGAATTTGCCGTCGCGTTCGCTACGTCACCGAGCCAGTAGACAAACCGGTATCCCGGGTTCGCTGTCGCGGTGACTGTTACCGCCTCACCTCTTGCCGCGGAGAATACCCCGCTCGAAGAGATGGCCGGCGAGATCATGCCGCCGTTGACCGGGCTGACCTGAATCATCAGGCTGAAATTGTCATCGCCAAAAGTAATCGCTGTGATGCCGATCAGCAGAAGAACGAATATACCAATATGCTTATTCGTTACCATCTTCATTGTCCCCACCCTTTCATGGTTATTTCTACAAATCGTTTTCAACATATTCCTATACGTCACACTTTGATGACAGGGCCTTTGGGCTAAAGCAAAGGCCCCGTCCTGTTCGTTACGTTATGCTTGCTTTCTTTTGCGAAGCAGGATCGTACCGATCGAGAGCAGTGCCAGGCTGGCCGGCTCGGGGTTCGGTGCGATAATCTCGCCGCCGCTTGGATCGTTAAACGAGTATCCGCCGGTGGTGGTGTACCAGTGATCCGTCGAGAGCAGGAGCAGGTACGAGCGTTCGCCTTCCACGAGAACGCCATTGTCGAACTGCCAGATTGCGTTCTCGTACAGGTTTCCGTCACCGGGGTTGAAGTCGGCACTGTCGGGTGCGACTTCAAAGCCGTCGTACGAGTCGGAGCCGATGTCAATCGTATCGCCGTCCTGTCCGCTGTGGTAGCCGATGCCCGTGATCTTGAAGTATTCGACGGAATCGGTCGTGCCCATATCACAGACAAGCTGATAGGCGTAAATGTAGTCCCCGTCTCCCGGAGAACTCATGCCGTACGTGTTTTCAAAGGTATCCCGGTTGTATACCCCAAAGTCGAGGTAGCCGTTCACACCGTTTTCGTCAATGTACGTTCGTCCTTCGTAGATGTCTGCGTCCGGCAAATACCTGTGTCCGTCTGCCAAAGAGCAAGCTGCCGCTGCCAGTGCAATCAGCAGTACAAATGTGGTCTTTAACGCTGGATACCTCATCAATTTTCTCCTAAACCTTTTCTATTCTCATTTTCATTCGTTATGGTTATTTCTTTCTTGTAAAGCCGTGGCAGCTCATCGCTGCGCCGGAGATCAGCAGTGCCATTGTGGCCGGTTCCGGAACCGGGCTGGGAATGCCGTCTACCTGGCCGGCGAAGAATCCGCTGGAAATCACGCCGAAGCCGTTGGTCGGGCCGTCGTCGGATGAAAAGACCATCACCGTCGAACGCGGCGGATTGGTGTTGCCGTCAATCCCGGTGCTGAAGACATACAGAACCGACGCGGACAGCGCGGATTGGAACTGTGTCTGGATGCCGCCTGCAATGCCCGCAAAGGGATTGAGGTGGACATCCGCGACGGAAACCTGCGGATCGATACCGACTGAATAGAAATCAAGCGGTATGGTTGATTGTGAATTTACGAGGATTTGATAGGCGTAGACATAGTCGCCTGTGACGGAAATGCCCAGGTCGCCCGCATAATTAAGGTTGTACGTATCCCCCTCGAAGACCGCGAATTCAACACTTGCGGAAATACCTGCGATGTTATCGAGAGCGACGCTTCCCTGCCATGTGTTCGTTCCGTCGAAGTAAGCGTCCGGATCCGTGGCAAGCGAGGCCCACGCCGGGATGGCTGCTGCAAACAGCACTGCCAGAATTAGATTCGAGACTTTTCTTGCATCCATTTTAAACTCACCTTCCTTTTGGTTAGTGCGGTAAACTCCATTTGATTACCGCGGCTTTAAAACAATACGCACGCGCAGAACGTGTGCACGATTGTCTTCCTTCCTGCCAGATGAGTTTTACCCAAACCCCCGATCCAGAGTGATCCCTGCCGACAAATCCTGACATGGATTTATTATGTGCGGCACATACTTAACAAGTACAAAAGAACCTTGTCTAAAGATCGCAGTAGTGTTTTCCTTAACCCCCCACTCCAGTGGTGTAGTTATTAAAACATAATCGCAAACAAAAGTCAAGCATTTTTTTCAGGGGTTTTCTATTTCTTTTTCAAACAGCTGCAAAAAGCACTCTGCGTCCGTTATTGTCTACGAAAACCGGCGATAAGCGGGTTTTTTTACGAGGAGAATTTTTCAGGAAATTTGCCCCGCGGCCGGAAAATTCTGTGAGATGGTAACGGTTTTAACTGATAGAGGCGTTGAAGAGCCAGGGGGAAATTCTCTTTTCCAGGCAAGGTCAGGTTGTAACGATTGCAGGGTTTGGCCGGGTTGTGTATTGCGGGGATTCAGGAGTTGGCGGTCCGGCCGAAGCGGGACATTTTCCGCACGCCGGGGTGTGTCAGGATCAGGTGTCCGACGATGAACGAGGAAATAATGCCAGCGGCGGCTGTGTAGATGTCGACCCAGAATATCTCCTTGCCTGTCTGCATCGAAACCAGCTTGACACCGAGAAGCAGGGCAAAAGGCAGGGCCAGTTCGAGGACGTATTTTACCGGTCCATGCAGACGCGAAATGCGAGAGAGAATGTGGATCCAGTTCAGCGTGAAAAACGCGTAGGCCCCGAAATGGAACAGCGTATTGATCACGATGTTCGTCAGGATCATCGAGGCCGACGACAGCGTGGTCAGCGTAAAAATTACCAGTCCGGTAATCACCAGCAGCGCAATCCAGAAATCGAGCAGCGTCAGCAGCACCATTGTAATCAGCATTCCGATCATGTTGGCAATGAAGTCGTAAATGTCGGCTCCGCGCCCGACAAAGAGCTGGAGCCACTCGTCCATCAGCCCGTAGGCGGCGATGCCCATCCCCATCCCCCAGGGCTTGATATACCGCCAGTCGATCTTTTGATACGGCTCAAGGGCGAACCACAGCAGGAACGTCAGGATCATATAGGTCACCAGGTGCATCGTCTTGTCGCTAAGGCCCGATTGCCTGACAAGGTCCGGAACCGGGATATGTGTCGCGATAAAGATGGCCGGCCAGTACAGGGCCAGGGCAATAAGGACGTATTTGTGTCTTCTTTTCAGTGTCATCAATACCATTCGTTTCAAGAGGTTCGCAACGCAAACACCCCAAGCGGGGAAATTGCAGCCAATACAGTGATATCGGTGAATCAGCGGCGAAGTTTTACGAAAGAATCTGTTCATGGGGTCCCGAATATATCCTTAAGGATAGTAGAACTGGTTTCATAACTCATTTGTGCTGTAAAACAGCCCTTTTCCTCCCTGATCAGCGTCGGTCTGCATCGACGTAGGGGGACTATGCCTGTTTCGACCTCCTTGCCAAAGAGAAAAAGATCATATTTTACACCTACAAAGCAGTTATGAAACCAGTTCTAAAATTCCGCGAGGACAATTGTAATTCTTTATTGCAAGGGTATTGACCGCGCATAAAACGGGAATTTTCAATCGCAAGCACTATAAATGTTCCTTTTCAACTTTGCGGCTAACCGATACAATCCTGTGGACGATAAATTTTGAAATACACCGCTACTATGGAGTTCGGCTTTGAAAAGTTCAGAAAAAAAAGGGTATGTGATCTCAGATTTTCATTTTTTAAGTGAGCAGGACCTCAAAGGTCCGGCTGGAGACAAGCTCGAATCACTGGCCCGGGAAGCGGATTTCCTCGTCATTGCCGGCGATATGCTGGATTTTCGCAGATTACAGGACCAAAGCAATCAACTGATGCACGACGCGATTGTGTATCTGGATGCGCTGCTAACTCGCAATCCGGACTGCAGGGTCTTTTACGTGCTTGGTAATCACGACGGCCTGGCTTTTTTGCATGATGCCCTGAAGGAATTATCGGCCCGGCGGGCAAATTTTGAAGTCTGCCCGGTTTCGCTTCGCTTCGGGGATCGGCTCTTTTTTCACGGCGACCTTCCATTTGAGAAGCATCTTCCCGAACCGCTCGAGCGGCCGCGGGTCATGCGGGACAAAAGACCCAAGCGTTTGCGGGGGCGGTGCTATTTATTGATTCTCCGCTGGCGGCTACATCGCGGGCCGTTTACCTGGTTTCTGCAGTGGTTTACCGCTACGGGGATTACCCGGTGGCTCGGTCGCACGCCCGATGAATACCGCCGCGGTATCCGGGAGGTTTATTTTGGGCACATCCACCTGCCGTTTGCCGGCTACCGCAAAAACGGGATGGTGTTCCACAATTCCGGTTCCTGGAGTGTCAACGGCGGCAATTTCCTCGAACTGACCGTTCCGGAAGAAGAACTGCAAAATCCGCGGATGGATTGAGCGCCTCAGTCCTTTATTTTGCCGCTGCGGGCTGTTTGGTGTCGAGGTTGCGCTGCATGCGGACGGAGTCTGTTGCCTTTAAAATGGCCTGCTGCCTTTCGATATATCCATTTTGGCACATTTCAAGGATGCTCTTGTCGAGGCTCTGCATGCCGAGTTTTGATGAGGTTTCGATGACATTTTGAATGTCCGTGATCTTGTTTTCGCGGATGCAGTTGCGAACAGCCAGGTTGCACAGCAGGATTTCCGCGGCCGGGATCATCCCTTCGCCGTCCATTCGCGGAAACAGCGTCTGCGAAATGATCGCCTGGAGTGTGTTGGCCAGCATGACGCGGATCTGGTTCTGCTGGGTCGAGGGGTAGATATCGATAATTCGCTCGATGGTCTGGGCGGCATTTAGGGTATGAAGCGTCGAGAATACGAGGTGCCCGGTCTCGGCGGCGGTGATTGTGGCACTGGTGGTTTCGAGGTCCCGCATTTCGCCGACGAGGATGATATCCGGATCCTGGCGGAGGGCCTGCCGCAGGCCTTTGGCAAAGCTCGGGCAGTCGGCGCCGATCTCGCGCTGCTCGATGACGGATTTCTCGTTGGTAAAGGCGTATTCGATCGGGTCTTCGAGCGTGATGATCCGTTTGGCGCGGGTTTTGTTGATCAGGCCGATCATGGCGGCCAGGGTGGTACTTTTGCCCGATCCGGTATGCCCTGTGACCAGTACGAGCCCGCGGGGCAGGGCGGCAAGCTGTTCAAGCATGCCCGGCAGGTTCAGCGCTGTAAGGTCCGGGGTCAGTTCCGGGATGACGCGGAAGCTCAGCGCGGCCGTATCCCGCTGGTAGTGGGCAT